>JAIXTY010000104.1 GCA_027483705.1 Rubrivivax sp. | reverse complement strand
TTCTCGAACATGATCTTGTGCTTGCTCTCCTCGGGCGTCAGGCCGTTGACACGGTCGACCTTCACGAGCGCGAAGTAGCGCTCGCCGTCCTTGGGCACCCGCACCTCGCCTTCGACCATGTCGCCGGTGTGCAGGTTGAAGCGGCGGATCTGGCTCGGCGACAGGTAGATGTCGTCCGTGCTGGCCATGTAGCTGGCCTCGATGCTGCGCAGGAAGCCGAAGCCGTCGGGCAGCACCTCGAGCACGCCGTCGCCGAAGACCTGCTCGCCGGCCTTGGCGCGCTTCTTCATGATCGCGAACATCAGC
Organism: Rubrivivax sp.; assembly: GCA_027483705.1. Taxonomy (GTDB): domain Bacteria; phylum Pseudomonadota; class Gammaproteobacteria; order Burkholderiales; family Burkholderiaceae_C; genus Rubrivivax. The sequence continues at coordinate 29,288 of JAIXTY010000104.1, read as the reverse complement.
TCCTGCTTGCGCAGGCGCTGCACGTTCTCGATTTCCAGCGCTTCGCCCATCTCGATGAGCTTGGCGACGTGCATGAGCTTGAGTTCGGACAGATGCATGAGGCACCCTGGGGCCCGGCCGGTCCGTCGGTTCGAGCGCCTGCGGGCGCTCGCCGCGGGCGGCGAAGAGGGCGGTTCGTGGAGTGGCGCCGTGACCCTGCACGGGGCCGGACGACGGCCCGAGGCTGGCTCGGGGGCGGGTCCGGTGGTCGCTGCCGGCCGATCGGGGCGATCGGACCAGGGGCGGTGCAGGGAGGCGGGTCAGGCGGCCAGCGCCTCAGGCGCCGACCGCGTGAGGCCGATTATAGATGGCCGTCGAGGAAGGCTGTCAGCTGAGCCTTGGACAGCGCGCCGACCTTGGTGGCCGCGACCTTGCCGTCCTTGAACAGCATCAGCGTGGGGATGCCGCGGATGCCGTGCTGGCCCGGGACGACGCGGTTCTCGTCGACGTTGAGCTTGGCGATCTGCAGCCGGCCCTCGTAGGTCTTGGAAACCTCGTCGAGGATCGGCGCGATCATCTTGCAGGGGCCGCACCACTCGGCCCAGTAGTCCACCAGCACCGGCTTGTCCGCCTGCAGCACCTCGGTGCCGAAGGAGTCGTCGGTGACATGCTTGATCAGCTCACTGCTCATGATTGCTTGGCTCCGCGAGCCCGCCGCGGACACTCGACATGGGCCGGGCGGGAGCGTTCGGATTTTGGCACGCCCGCCGCTGGCAGGCGGGTGGCCCCAGCTGAACCCCTGCGGGCGTCATGCGGGCGCTGGCCGGCCGCCAGGCGGGCGCCAGGCGGGGGGCCTGGCGGCGGCAGCGACAACTGCGCCGGCTTCGGGCCGCTGTTCGGTGCATCGGCAGACGTGACGGCACGTTTCAATCCGATGACCATGCCCGCCCCGCCGCCCGCCCCTGCGTCCGCCGCCCCGCGCAGCGCCACCGTGCGCTGGTTCGGCCGCTGGCAGCTGCTGCGCCTGCTCGGCAAGAGCGAGCGCACGATGGCCTGGCGCGTGGGTGATCCGCGCAGCGGGCAGGAGCTGGTGATCGTGCTGCCCCGCGTGCAGCCGCCCGACGCCGCCGCGCTGGACACCTGGCAGCAGGCTGTGCGCCAGGCCTCGCGCCTGTCGCACCCGCAGCTGGCGGCGGTGGTGGACAGCGGCGTGCAGGACGGCTGGCCCTTCGTGGCCTACGACCCCCGCAGCGACGCCACGCTGGCCGAGCGTCTGCCCGCGGGCGGCCTGGCCGGGGCCGATGCCGCCGCGCTGGTTCAGCAGGCCCTGCAGGGCCTGGCCTTCGCGCACGAGGCGGGCCTGGCCCACCACGACATCCAGCCCTTCATGATGCTGGTGTCCGACAGCGGCCAGCTGCGTGTGGCGGGCCTGGCGGTCGCCAGTGAGCTCGCCGCCCGCCAGGCCGCGGCCGCCGCCAGCGAGGCCACTGCGCGCCAGGGCCAGCGGGCCGCGGCAGAGCGCGACGTGCTGGCCACCGGCGTGATGCTGCATGCCATGCTCGCCGGCGGCCCGGCGCTCGAGGAGCCGGACATCGCGCGCGTCGTCGACCGCCTGCCGCCGCTGGGGCGCGACATCGTGCGCCTGCCCTGGCAGACCAGCCACCGCATCCCCGAGCCGCTGCGCGCCATCGTCAACCGCGCCACCGACCGCCAGGAGCGGCAGCGCTACCGCAACGCCCGCACGCTGCTGCGCGCGCTGGAGGGCTGGCTGCAGGCCGAAGGCGCGGCTGGGGCCGGCCCGCTGGCGCTGCTGGCCGACCGCCTGCGCAGCGCCGGCGTGCTGCCCTCGGGCCCGGGCGCCGCTGCGCGCGTCGCCCGCCTGACGATGATGGAGAGCCAGCGCACCTTCGAGCTGGCCGAGGTGGTGCTGGAGGACTTTGCGCTCAGCTTCGAGATGCTGCGCCTGGCCAATGGCGCGCAGGCGCGCGCCGCCGGCAGCGGGCCTGTGCTCACCGTGCGGCGCGCCATCGCGATGCTGGGCCTGGAGGGTGTGCGCCGCTCGGCGCTGGCGCTGCGCGACTGGCCGGGCCCGCTCGACGACACCGGTGCCGCGCGCCTGGAAGCCCTGATGGACCGCCTGCGCCGCGCCGCCCGCACCGCGCTGGCGCTGCGGCCGCCGGGCTACGACGGCGAGGTCGTGTACCTGCTGACGCTGCTGCAGAACCTGGGCCGCCTGGTCGTGCACTACCACTTCGCCGACGAGGCGCAGCAGATCCAGCGCCTGATGCAGAGCGCGCCGTCGCCGCGCGAGGGCGAACCCGAGGAACCCGGCATGAGCGAGGAGGCCGCGGCCTTCGCCGTGCTGGGTGCGGACATCGACGCCATCGGCCAGGCCGTGGCGCGCCATTGGGGATTCGACGAGGCCATGCTCAAGCTCATCCAGCGCCTGCCGCTGGCCACCCCGGTGCGCACGCCCGACGGCGACGACGACCTGCTGCGCGCCACCGCCAGCTGCGCCAACGAGGCCGTCGACGCCATGGCGCAGCCGGCGCCGAAGGTGATCGCGGCGCTGCAGCGCGTGGTGCAGCGCTACGGCCGCGTGCTTGGCACCGACCTGCGCGGCCTGCAGGACGCCCTGCGTGGCGAGGCGCGGCTGACCGAACCGATGCCGCTGACGCAGCCGGCGCCGCTCGACGATGAGCCCGTCGCCACGGCCGCCCCGGCCCGGCGCACCTCGTCGCTTCGCGCGGGGCTGGCGCGATGAGCCTGCCCGTGCTGCCCGCCAGCGCCCGCACCCCCGCGGCCCCGGCCGGCCGGCCGGCGGCCGTGCCCGCCGCCGGTCGCCCGGTGGGCCGCTACGAACTCCTGCGCGAGCTCGGCCGCGGCGCCCAGGCCACCGTCTGGCTGGCCCACGACCCGCGGCTGCAGCGCGACGTCGCGCTCAAGCTGCTGAGCAGCGATGCCGACGCCAGCACCCGCCACGCCTGGCTGGACGAGGCGCGCGCCTGCAGCACGCTGAAGCACCCCAACGTCGTGCCGGTGTTCGAGGCCGACGAGGACGCCGGCCAGCCATTCCTGGTGTTCGAGTACGTCGAGGGCGGCACGCTGTCGGCGATGTTGAAGACGCGGCCGCGGCTGCCGGCGCGCGAGGCCGTGGGCCTGATGCTGGGCGTGCTCGACGCGCTGGCCGCCGCGCACGACCAGGGCATCGTGCACCGCGACCTGAAGCCCAGCAACATCCTGCTCGGCGGCGACGGCCGCCCGCGCGTCATGGACTTCGGCATCGCCGCGCGCGTGCGCCGCGGCGCGGGCAAGGCCGAGGCGCATGACGGCCGCATCGTCGGCACTCCGGGCTACATCTCGCCCGAGGCGGCACGGGGCGAGGCGCCGCACCCGGCGATGGACGTGTTCGCAGCCGGGGTCATGCTCGGCGAGATGCTGTCCGGCGGGCCGCTGATGAAGGAGCGCGATCCCTGGCGCGCCATCCAGCGCGTGCAGACCGAGGACCTGGCGATCGCCGCCGGCGGCGACGTCGACGAGGCCCTGCGCGCCATCGTGCAGCGCGCCCTGTGCCGCGACCCGGCCCATCGCTTCGACACCGCGCGGGCGTTGCACGAGGCGCTGGACCACTGGCTCAACCCCGACCACCAGACCCTGGACACCAGCCACGCCACGCTGGAGTTCCTGCTGCGGCGCATGCGCCACAAGACGGACTTCCCGGCGCTGTCGTCGTCGGTGGTGCGCATCCAGCGCCTGGCGGGCTCGGACACCGAGAGCCTGCGCAGCCTGAGCGACGAGATCCTCAAGGACGTCTCGCTCACCAACAAGCTGCTGCGCATGGTCAACACCGTGCACTTCACGGCCGTGACCGGCGAGCAGATCAGCACCGTGTCGCGCGCCGTGGCGCTGGTGGGCATGGCCGGCATCCGCAACATGGCGCTGTCGGTGATCCTGCTGGAGCACATGCACGACAAGGACCACGCCGCGCTGCTGAAGGAGGAGTTCCTGCGCGCGCTGATGGCCGGCACGCTGGCCAGCGACCTCACGCCCCAGGCCCGCCAGAGCGAGGAGGCCTTCCTCGCGGCGATGTTCCAGAACCTGGGCCGCCTGCTCACCGAGTACTACTTCCCCGAAGAGGCGCAGCGCATCCGCCAGCTGATCAGCGGCCCGAAGCCGGCCACGCGCGACGGCGCCGCGAAGAAGCTGCTGGGGCTGTCGCTCGACGACCTGGGCGTCGGCGTGGCGCGGGCCTGGGGCCTGCCCGATGGCCTGCAGAAGGCGATGCGCATGCCCGCCGGCGAGGTGCCGAGCCGGCGTGTCGACCCGTGGGCCGACGGCGGCGTCGAGCGGCTGCGCTGGCTGGCCCGTGGGGCCAACGACTTCACCGACGCGATGCTGCGCCACGACGGCGAGCAGCAGACCGAGGCGCTCGAGCGCGTGGCCGACCTGTACGCGCCCGCGCTGGGGCTGGAGACGCGCACCGTGCTGCAGGTGGCCAGCGGGGCTCGCACCCGGCTGTCGCACCTGGCCCAGGCGATGGGCCTGAACGTCGCCCCCGGCGCGGCAGCGCGCCGGCTGCTGCAGGCACCGCCCAGCGCGGCCGAGCTGCAGGCGCAGCAGGCCGCGGCCGAGGCGCCGACGGTGGCGATGGCCGCGCCGCCGCTGCTGGCCGAGGGCAGCCCGCTGGTGCGCCTGTCCAGCGGCCTGGAAACGGTTCGCGCGGCCGTCAACGGCCGCACGATGCGGCTCAACGAGGTGCTGAACCTGACGCTGGAGACCATCCAGCGCGCGCTCGACCTGCGCCGCGTCGTCTTCTGCCTTCGCGACGCGCGCGGCGAGCACCTCGTCGGCCGGGTGGCCATCGGCGTGGGTGCGATGGAGCTGCCGCCCGTGTTCCGCGTGCCGCTGCGCGTGCAGGGCCAGCCGGATCTCTTTGCCGCCATCTGCGCCCGCGGGGCCGACCTGCTGATCGCCGACAGCCGGACCGTGGCGCCCCGGCTGCCGGCGTGGTTCCGCGAACAGGTGGACGCGCCGACCTTCCTGCTGCTGCCGCTGATGCTGAAGGGCGCGCCGGTGGGGCTGATCTACGCCGACCGCGACCGCGCGAACACGCTGGTGCTGGGCGAGACCGAGCTGATGCTGGTGAAGGGGCTGCGCGACCAGGCGGTGCTGGCGCTGTCACGGGCCTGAAGGGCGCCGAACCCCGCGGGGAGCGGAAAGGTGCCGAGCCTTACCCCCGGCACTGGTTGCAACGCTGAGGGCTGCTTGGTTCCCCACCTGACCCGGTTGGGCGCGCTTCCATGCGGGGAGGCCCGGCGAGGCGCATTGTAGGCGAGCGTCTCGCCGCGCCGCGTGGCCCTACCGGAGCTGCAGTTCCTCGGCGCCCCAGTGCACGCCGAGGGGCTCGATGAAGAGCTGCTTCGGGCCTTCTTCCACCCGGCCCGCCACCCAGGCGGCGATGCCCTGCGCGCGCGATGCGGCCACGGCGCGCTCGGCGTCGTCGGCGTGCACGAAGAGCGCGAAGCCGGCGCCCATGTTCAGCGTGCCGTAGGCCTCGGCGTCGTCCATCGCGGCCTGCTGCTGCATGAAGCGCAGCACCGGCGGCACCGGCGGCAGCGTGTGCACGCGGTAGGTCAGCGCCTTCGGGTGGCGCAGCAGCTTGCGCCAGCCGTGGCCGGTGATGTTGGCGGCGTAGTGCACGCGCACGCCGGCGGTCCACAGGGCCTCGGTCACGGGGCTGTACAGCAGCGTCGGCGCCAGCAGGGCGGGGCCGTAGCGAAGGCCGGGTTCGATCTCGGTCTGGTAGCCCCGGGGCAGCCGCTCGGCCAGCTTGCGCGCCAGGCTCAGGCCGTTGGCGTGGATGCCGCTGCTTTCGAGCAGCACGATGGCGTCGCCGGGGCCGAGGTGTTCGCCCAGGGTGAGCCGCGGCTTGGGGTTGACGAGGCCGGTGCAGCTGGCCGCCAGGTCGATGCGGCCCTCCTCGACGATGCCGGCCAGCGCCGGCGTCTCGCCGCCGCCCCAACTGGCGCCGATGGCGTCGCAGGCCGCCTTCCAGCCCTGCACCAGCGCCTGGGCGCGTGCGCCATCGGCGAACCAGTCGCTGCCGCCGGCGGCCCAGTAGGCCTGCACGACCAGCGGCGTGGCACCGACGGTGACGAGGTCGTTGACGGCCATCGCGATGGTGTCCTGCGCGATGGCGGCGAAGAAGTTCTCCCCGTCGCGCCACATCGCGTCGGCCACCAGCGTCTTGGTGCCCAGGCATTCGACGATGCTGGCCAGGTAGAAGGGGCCGAGATCGACGACATAGGCCGACTCGCCGCGCGAGGCCGGCACTTCAGCGAACGCATGGCGCGCCAGGTGGCCCGCGGTGCTGGCGGCGGCGCGCTGGGCGGCCACCTTCAATGGGTCGATGAGGTCGTACTTCACCCCGGCCTGCTCGTAGCTCAGGGGGGTTGGCGTGGCACTGGTCATGGCGGGCGATTATCCCGGGCGCCGAGGCCCGGCCGCCTAGAATGATTCGCATGAGTTACGTCGTCCTGGCCCGCAAGTACCGCCCGCGCCGCTTCGCGGAGATGGTCGGCCAGGAGCACGTGGTGCAGGCCCTCACGAACGCGCTCACGCAGGGGCGGCTGCACCATGCCTACCTGTTCACCGGCACGCGCGGCATCGGCAAGACCACCGTCAGCCGCATCCTCGCCAAGAGCCTGAACTGCACCGGCCCTGACGGCACGGGCGGCATCACCGCCGAGCCCTGCGGCGTGTGCCAGGCCTGCACCGAGATCGACGCCGACCGCTACATCGACTACGTCGAGATGGACGCCGCCAGCAACGGCGGCAAGGACGAGATCCGCGACCTCATCGAGCGCGCCGCCTACAAGCCTGGTGTCGGCCGCTTCAAGGTCTTCATGATCGACGAGGCGCACCAGCTCTCGAAGGACGCCTTCAACGCGCTGCTGAAGACGCTGGAGGAGCCGCCCGAGTACCTGAAGTTCGTGCTGGCCACGACCGACCCCGAGAAGGTGCTGCCCACGGTGCTGAGCCGCTGCCTGCAGTTCAACCTGCGGCCGATGGCGCCGGCCACCGTGCGCGAGCACCTGGCACGGGTGCTCGAGGCCGAGCAGATCCCGGCCGAGGCGGGCGCGCTGCGCCTCTTGTCGCGCGCGGCGCGCGGCTCCATGCGCGATGGCCTGTCGCTCACCGATCAGGCCATCGCCTACGGGGGCGGCCGCCTGGCCGAGGATGTCGTGCGCACGATGCTCGGCAGCGTCGACCGCAGCCACGCGCAGGCGCTGGTGCAGGCGCTGGCGCAGCGCGATGCCGCGGCCGTGCTGGCCACGGTGGACGCGCTGCGCGCCGCCGGCCTGAGCGCCGACGCCACGCTCGAAGAGCTGGCCCAGCTGCTGCAGCAGATGGCCATCGAGCAGGCCGTGCCCGGCGCGCTGGATGACACCGAGCCGGAGACCGAATCGGCCCGAACGCTGGCGCCGCTGCTGGCGCCCGACGAGACGCAGCTGCTCTACGGCATGGTGCTGCACGGCCGCGAGGAGCTGTCGCTGATGTCCGACGAGCACGGCGCGCTGACGATGGTGCTGTTGCGCTTTCTGGCGTTTCCGCCGGCGGGCAGTGCGCCAGCGCCAGCGCCAACGCGCGCCGCCGCGCCGCTGCGGGCCCCGGCGCCACCGGCGATGGCCGTGGTGGCGGCGCGGACGCCGGCATCGCCGCCCAAGCCGGCGCCGCTGTCGGCAGCGGTACCGCTTCCGGCGCCAGTGGCGTCTGAGCCCGTCGCGCCGCCGGTCGAATCGGCGGTGCCGCCATTCGCCGCAGCCGCCGCCGTCGACACCGCCTTGGCCGACCGCTGGCAGGCCACCGTGCAATCGCTCATCGAGGCCGGCACCGTGGCCGCGCTGGTGCGCGAGCTCGCCTGGCAGGCCGGCCTCGTGGCCATCGACGCCAAGACCGCGCCGCCCACCTGGCGCCTGGCCGTCGCGCGCGAGCCGCTGCGCAACCCGACGCTGGCCGACAAGCTCGCGCTCGCGCTGGCCGCCCACCTGGGCGAGCCGGTGCAGATCGCGCTCGAACCCGGCCAGCCCACCGACACCCCGGCCACGCGCGACGCCGCCGAGCGCGCGCGCCGTCAGGCCGCCGCCGAGGCCACCATCGAATCCGATCCCGTGGTGCGCGAGCTGCTCGGCCAGTTCAAGACGGCGCGCATCGTGCCGGGCTCGATCCGCCCCGCCTGAATCCCAGTCACACCCACTCCAGGAGACCCCGCCATGATGAAGGGCCAACTCGCCGGCTTGATGAAGCAGGCGCAGCAGATGCAGGAGAACATGAAGCGCGCCCAGGACGAGCTGGCGCAGCTCGAGGTCGAGGGCCAGAGCGGCGCCGGCCTCGTGAAGGTGACGATGACCTGCAAGCACGACGTCAAGCGTGTCGTCATCGACCCCAGCCTGCTGGCCGACGACAAGGACATGCTCGAGGACCTCGTGGCCGCCGCCTTCAACGACGCCGTGCGCCGCGCCGAGGAGGTGAGCACCGAGAAGATGGGCAAGCTCACCGCGGGCATGCCGCTGCCCCCGGGAATGAAGTTCCCCTTCTGAACGCCGCATGTCCGAAGCCGCCCTCGACGGCCTGATCGAGGCGCTGCAGCGCCTGCCCGGCGTGGGCGTGAAGTCGGCGCAGCGCATGGATTTCCACCTGCTGCAGCACGACCCCGACGCGGCCCGGCGCCTGGCCGGCGCGCTGACGCACGCGGTGGCCTCGATGCGGCACTGCACGCGCTGCCACACCTTCACCGAGCACGAGGTCTGCAGCACCTGCACCGACAGCCGCCGCGACGCGCGGCTGCTGTGCGTGGTGGAGACCCCGGCCGACCAGGCGGCGCTGGAGCGCAGCGGCAGCTACAAGGGCCTGTACTTCGTGCTGATGGGCCGGCTGGACCCCCTGCGCGGCACGGGCGTGGCCGACATCGGCGCCGAGGCCCTGCTGGCGCGTGCCGCCGACGGCGTGGTGCAGGAGGTGATCCTGGCCACCGGCTTCACGGCCGAAGGCGAGGTGACGGCGCAGGCGCTGCAGGCGGCGCTGGCGGCGCGGGGCCTGAAGGTCACGCGGCTGGCGCGCGGCGTGCCGGCTGGCAGCGAGCTGGAGTACGTCGACCTCTCCACCATCGCGCACGCGATGGGCGACCGGCGCTGAGCGGCCGCCGGCCCCGGCGGCGCCGGGGTTCGCCAGCGCACAGACCCCGTCGGGCCCGCCGCCCAGCATGGGGCGATGAGCTACCAAAGCATCGATCCCCACACCGGCCTGCTGCTGCAGAGCCATGAGCACCTCGGCGCCCCGGCGCTGGAGCAGGCCCTCGCGGCCGCCAACGGCTGCTTCCGCGATTGGAAGCACACGTCCTTTGCCGAGCGCGCCGCCGTGCTTGAACGCGCCGCCGGGCTGCTGCGCGAACGCGTCGACAGCCTGGCCCGGCTGGCCACGCAGGAGATGGGCAAACGCTTTGCCGAGGCCCAGGCCGAGGTGCTGTTCAGCGCCGACATCCTGAGCTGGTACGCGCAGCGCGCCGCCGCGCTGCTGGCGCCGCAGCCGCTCGCGCCGCTGCGGGGCGAGGCACACCTGGAGTTCTCGCCGCTGGGCGTGCTGTTCTGCATCGAGCCGTGGAACTTTCCGTACTACCAGCTGGCTCGCGTGGCCGGCCCGCAACTGATGGCCGGCAACGTGCTGCTCGTCAAGCACGCCGCCAACGTGCCGCAGTGCGCCGAGGCCTTCGAACAGCTGCTGCGCGACGCGGGCGCGCCGGCCGGGGCCTACACCAACCTGCGCATCAGCTACGAGCAGGCCGAGGCCGTGATCGACGACGCGCGGGTGCGGGGCGTGGCGCTCACCGGCAGCGGCGGCGCCGGCCGCGCGGTGGCGGCGCGCGCCGGGCGGCGCCTGAAGCCCTCGTCGATGGAGCTCGGCGGCAGCGACCCCTTCATCGTGCTCGACGACGCCGACCTCGACCTGGTGGTGCCCTGGGCCGTGTGGGGGCGCCTGTACAACGCCGGCCAGACCTGTTGCGCGGCCAAGCGCTTCATCGTTCAGCACGCGGTGGCCGACGAGTTCATCGCGCGGCTCACCCGCGCCTTCCAGGCCGTGCAGCCGGGCGACCCGATGGACGAGCGCACGACGCTCGGCCCGCTGTCCTCCGAGGCGGCGCTGCAGCAGCTGCTGGCCCAGGTGGCGGCCACCGTGAAGGGCGGCGCCACCGTGCTGCTGGGTGGCCAGCGCATCGCGCGGCCGGGCTGGTACATGCAGCCCACCATCCTGAGCGGCATCGCCCCCGGCAACCCCGGCTACCACGAGGAGTTCTTCGGCCCGGTGGCCGCCGTCTACCGCGTCGGCACCGACGACGAGGCCGTGGCGCTGGCCAACGACAGCCCGTACGGCCTGGGCGGCTCGGTGTGGACACGCACGCTCGCGCGCGGCCGGCGCATCGCCAGCCATGTCGACGCCGGCATGGTGTTCGTCAACAACCTCGACTGGGCCGATGCCACGCTGCCCTTCGGCGGCATCAAGGAGTCGGGCTACGGGCACGAACTCGGGCGGCTGGGCATCGAGGCCTTCGTCAACACCAAGATGGTCCATGTCGGCGTGCTGCCGGCACCGGGCTGAAGGACGGTCATGGCTGCGAAGGTGCACGCCACGACGATGCAGGCCGCCCAGGTCCACCGCTTCGGGCAGGCGCTGGTGCTGGCCGAGATCGAACGGCCCGAGCCCGGCCCGGGCCAGATCCTCGTCAGGACCGAGGCCTGCGGTGTCTGCCACACCGACCTGCACGCCGCCCAGGGTGACTGGCCGCTGAAGCCCGCGCTGCCGTTCACGCCCGGCCACGAGGGCATCGGCATCGTCGTCGCGCTGGGTGCCGGCGTGGCCGGCGGCCGCAGCGGCGTGCGCGAGGGCGACCGCGTCGGCGTGCCCTGGCTCTACTCGGCCTGCGGGCACTGCGAGTTCTGTCTGGCCGCGCGCGAGCCGGTGTGCGACCAGGCGCAGTTCGGCGGCTACACGCGCAACGGCGGCTTTGCCGAGTACATCGTGGCCGACCCCGGCTACGTGGCGCGCATCCCCGCCGGCCTGTCGCCACGGGCTGCGGCACCGCTGATCTGCGCCGGCGTCACCTCGTACAAGGGCCTGAAGGAAACCGTGGCGCGGCCGGGCGAGTGGGTGGTGGTGTCGGGCGTCGGTGGCCTTGGCCACCTGGCGGTGCAGTACGCGCGCGCCATGGGCCTGAAGGTCTGCGCCGTCGACGTGGACGACGGCAAGCTGGCGCACGCCACGCGGCTGGGGGCCGAGGCCGTAGTCAACGCCCGCGGCGACGACCCCGTGGCCGAGGTGCGCAAAGCCACCGGCGGTGGCGCGCACGGCGCGCTCATCACGGCGCCGTCTTTGCCCGCCTTCGCGCAGGGCGTGGCCATGACGCGCAAGCACGGCACCTGCGTGCTGGTGGGCCTGCCGCCGGGCGAGTTTCCGACGCCGCTGTTCGACGTGGTGGCACGCTGCATCACCGTGCGCGGCTCCTTCGTCGGCAACCGGCGCGACATGGCCGAGGCGCTGGCCTTCGGCGCCGCCGGCGCGGTGCACGCCGACATCGAGCTGCAGCCGTTGTCGGCCATCAACGAGGTGTTCACGCGGCTGGCGGCGGGCCAGGTGCCGTCGCGCGTGGTGCTCGACTTCGCGGCCTGACGGCCAACCCATGACGCGGCGCGCCACCCTCATCGCGTCACGCGCCCTGGGCGGCCTGGCGTGGGTGCTGCTGTTGCCGGCGTGCACGAGCATCCCGCCGGCCGAACCCGATGCGGCCCCGCTGGCCGTGCCGGTGCAATGGCAGGCCGCCACGGCCACCGACCGCGCCGGTGGCGCTGCGGCCACACCCGACACCCTGGCCGCGTGGTGGCAGCGATTCGGCGACGAGTCTCTGAGCCGCTGGACCCAGCGCGCGCAGGGCAGCCCGCGTGCCGCCGCCGCCGCGGCCGCGTGGCGCCAGGCCGAGGCGCAACGCGCCGCGGCCGCGGCCGCGTTCGGCCCGACGCTCGGCGCCAACGCCTCGGTCGGCGCCGACCGCAGCGGCCAGGGCGCCACGCGCCGCAGCGACGAACGCGTGCAGGTCGGGCTCGATGCCCGCTGGGTGCCCGATGTCTTTGGCGCAGCGGCCAACGCCGTGGCCGCCGCCGAGGCCGTGGCCAGCGCCCGCCGCGCCAGCCTGGGCGACATGCAGGTGCAACTGGCCGGCGAGGCGGCGCTGGCCTACATCGGGCTGCGCGCGCAGCAACTGCGCCTGGTGCTGGCGCGCGACACGCTCGCCAGCCAGCAGCAGACCTTGCAGATCACCGACTGGCGCCAGCAGGCCGGCCTCGTGAGCGGCGTGCAGCTCGACCAGGCCCGCGCCGCCGTGGCGCAGACCGAGGCGCTGCTGCCGGCGCTGCAGACCGCCATCGCGCAGAGCCGCCACACGCTGGCGCTGCTGGCCGGGACGCCCTACGACGCTGCGGCGGTCGAGGCCGACGCCGCCGGCACGCCACCGACCATGCCCACCGCGGCCGAGGGACTGGCGCTGGACATTCCTGCCGACACGCTGCGCCAGCGCGCCGACGTGCGCGCCGCCGAGCTCGAAGTGGCCGCAGCCCTGTCGCGCCTGGACCAGGCCCGCGCGCAGCGATGGCCGAGCTTCGCGCTGGGCGGCTCCATCGGCCTCAGCGCGCTGTCGGCCGGCGCGCTGGGCGACGGCGCTTCGCTGGTGAGCAGTCTGCTGGCCAGCGTGAGCCTGCCGCTGTTCGACGGTGGCGCCCGACGCGCCCAGGTGCAGGCGCAGCAAGCCGCGCTCGACCAGGCCCGGGCGCTGCACCGAGCCACCGTGCTGGGCGCGCTCAAGCAGGTGGAAGACGCGCTCGTGGCGCTGCAGGGTGACCGTGCCCGACTGGTGGCACTGGCCTCGGCGGCTTCGGCCGCCGCCAACGCCGCCACGCTGGCGGGCCAGCGCTACCGCGGCGGCCTCGTCGACTTCCAGGTCGTGCTCGACACCCAGCGCACCACCTACAGCGCGCAGGACGCCGTGCTCGGCGCCCGCGCCGACCTGGCGCGCGACCACGTGCAGCTCTACCTCGCTCTGGGCGGCGGCTGGCGCCCGGCGCCGCTGCAGGCCGCGCAGGCGCCCACCCGATGAACGCTCCCGTGCCCCCCGAGGCGCTGAAGCCGGCGCAGGCCCCCGCCGAAATGGCCGCCCTGCTGGGCGGCCCCGAGTCGCGACCCTGGTACCGCCGTCCGCTGCCCTGGCTGGGCATCGCGGCGCTGCTGCTGGCCGCCGCCGGGGCCGCGTGGTGGTGGACGCAGCGCGCCGCGCAAGCCGCGCCGCACTACACGACACAGCCGGTCGCGCGCGGCAACCTCACGCTCAGCGTCTCCGCCAACGGCACGGTGCAGCCAACGCGCTCGGTGAGCATCGGCAGCGAGCTCTCGGGCACGGTGCTGCGCGTCAACGTCGACGTCAACGACCGCATCACCAAGGGCCAGGTGCTGCTGGTGCTGGACACCGCCAAGCTGCGCGACCAGGTCCTGCGCTCGCAGGCCGGACTGGCGGCCGCGCGCAGCCGCGTGCAGCAGGCCACGGCCACGGTGGCCGAGTCGCGCGCCACGCTGTCGCGGCTGGAGGCGGTGTCGCGCCTGTCGGGCGGGCAGGTGCCCTCGGTGGCCGAGCTCGATGCCGCGCGTGCCGGGCTGGCGCGCGCCGAGGCCGATGCCGGCAGCGCGCAGGCCGGCGTGGACGAGGCCCGGGCGGCACTGTCCACCGACCAGATCAACCTCTCCAAGGCGTCGATCACCGCGCCCTCGGACGGCGTGGTGCTCACGCGCGCCGTCGACCCCGGCAACGCCGTGGCCGCGTCGCTGCAGGCGGTGACGCTCTTCACCCTGGCCGAGGACCTGGCGCGCGTGCGGCTGTGGGTCTACGTGGACGAGGCCGACGTCGGCGTGGTGAAGCCCGGCCAGGTGGCCAGCTTCACCGTCAGCGCCTTCCCGGGGCGGCGCTTCCCGGCACGCATCACGCGCGTGGGCTTCGGCTCCACCATCACCGACAACGTCGTCACCTACCTCACCTGGCTCGACGTCGACAACACCGACCTGAGCCTGCGCCCGGGCATGACGGCCACGGCCACCATCGTGGCCACCGAGCGCCAGGGCGTGCTGCAGGTGCCGAACGCCGCGCTGCGCTTCACGCCGACCGCCGCCGCGGCGGGCGCGCGCAAGGGCATCGCCTCGGGCATGAGCTTCGGCCCGCCGAAGACCGAGAGCCAGCGCAAGGGCGCCGCCGACACGGCCAGCACCGCCACCGCGCGCCAGGTGTGGGTGCTGCCGGCGGGCGCCGACGGCCTGCCGCTGGCCGACGCCGTGCCCTACGCGGTGGCGGTGACACCTGGCATCAGCGACGGCCGCAGCACCGAGATCGCCGCCGGGGGCCTGAGCGAAGGCATGCTGGTGATCACCGCGCAGACCACCGGCCCGGCACGCTGAGCCCGTGGCCATGAACGTGCCCCTCATCAGCCTGCAGGGCGTTAGCAAGCGCTACGGCAGCGGCGCCAGCGAGTTGATGGCGCTGAAGAACGTCTCGATGGACATCACGGCCGGTGAGTTCGTGGCGATCATGGGCCCCAGCGGTTCGGGCAAGTCCACCGCGATGAACATCCTCGGCTGCCTGGACACGCCCACCGCCGGCCAGTACCTGTTCAAGGGTGCGCACGTCGAGTCCCTCTCGCGCGACGAGCGCGCCCGGCTGCGCCGGCGCTACCTGGGCTTCGTGTTCCAGGGCTTCAACCTGCTGGCGCGGACCTCGGCGCTGGAGAACGTCGAGCTGCCGCTGCTGTACCGCGGCGACAGCGCTCCGGCGCGCCGAGCCGCCGCCACGAAGGCGCTGCAGGCGGTGGGCCTGGCCGGCTGGGAGCGCCACACCCCGGCCGAGCTGTCGGGCGGGCAGCAGCAGCGCGTGGCCATCGCGCGGGCCATCGTCACCGAGCCCGCCGTGGTGCTGGCCGACGAGCCCACCGGCAACCTCGACACCCCGCGCAGCCACGAAATCATGGGCCTGCTGATGGCGCTGAACCGCGACCACGGCATCACCGTGCTGATGGTGACGCACGAGCCCGACATGGCGGCCTATGCGCGGCGCATGGTGCACTTCCGGGACGGCCGCATCGCGCGCGACGAGGCCAACGCCCACCCGACGCTGACGGCGCCACCAGCGCTGGCCGAAGCGGCCTGAGACGGCCTGGGCCGGCCCACCGATGCTGTTCAGCGTCTTCATGCTCGCCCTGCGCTCGGTGCGGCGCAACCTGCTGCGCTCGTTCCTCACCATCCTGGGCATCGTCATCGGCGTCAGCGCCGTCATCACGATGGTCACGCTGGGCAACGGCGCCACGACGGCCATCGAGGCCAAGATCACGAGCCTGGGCGCCAACCTGCTGGTGGTGAGCCCCGGCCAGCGCCTCGGCGGCGGGGGCGGCGGTGGCGTGCCGCAGTTCACCGAGGCCGATGCCGAGGCCGTGGCCACGCAGATCGGCGGCGTGGCCGAGGTGGCGCCGCAGAGCCGTGCCAACGCCATCGTGGTGGCCAACGGCCGCAACTGGTCCACCAGCGTGAACGGCAGCACCAACGCCTGGTTCGTCGCCGGCAACTGGGTGCTGGCCAGCGGCCGCGTGTTCACGCTCCAGGAGCAGGCCGCCGGCGCCGCGGTGTGCATCGTCGGCGAGACCGTGCGGCGCGAGCTCTGGGGCGGCAGCGCCGGCAGCACCGGACTGGGCGAGCAGCTGCGCGTGCGCCAGTTCTCGTGCCAGGTGATCGGCATCCTCGAGTCCAAGGGCCAGGGCGGCATGGGCGACCAGGACGACGCGGTGATCCTGCCGCTGCACACGCTGCAGCGCCGCGTGACCGGCAGCCGCAAGGTCAACGTGCTCGTCGTCTCGATGGCCGAGGGCGCCGACAGCGGTCCGCTGAAGGCCAGCCTGCGGCAGCTGATGCGCGAGCGTCGCCAGCTCGCCGACGGCGACGACGACAACTTCAACATCTTCGACACCCAGCAACTGGCCGAAACGCTGAGCAGCACCATGGGCGTGCTGACCGACCTGCTGGGTGCGGTGGCCGCGGTGAGCCTGCTGGTGGGCGGCATCGGGATCATGAACATCATGCTGGTCAGCGTCACCGAGCGCACGCGCGAGATCGGCCTGCGGCTGGCCGTCGGCGCGGTCGAGGCCGAGGTCCTGCTGCAGTTCCTGATCGAGGCCGTGGTGCTGTCGGCCCTGGGTGGCGTGGTGGGTGTGCTGCTGGCCACCGTCGCGTCGTGGGGCGGGGCCCGGCTGATGGCGGTGCCCTACGTGTTCGACCCCGTCATCAACGGCGTGGCACTGTTGTTCTCGGCCGCCATCGGCATGGTCTTCGGCTACATGCCGGCGCGCCGCGCCGCGCGGCTCGATCCGATCGAGGCGCTGCGGCACGAGTAGGCGCGGGCCGCAGGCTCTTCAGGACACGAGCGTCAAGCGGTCGATCACGTTGCGCACGCCGGGCGACGCCCAGGCCGAGTGGGTGGCGGCATTGCGTTCGTGCCAGCTGTGCACCAGCCCGCTGAGCGTGACATCGCCGCCATCGACCGCCACGTGGATCTGGTCGGCGTCGACTGCCGCGCTGCGCTGGAGCGCCGCCTCGATCCCGGCACGAACGGCACCGGGCTGGACCGCGGGCTTGAGCGTGATGTTCTCGCTGACCCCGGTGACGCCCAGCAGGTGGCGCACGCTGGCGGCGGCGGCCTGGCGCTGGTAGTGCCAATCGACCTCGCCCGTGAGCGTGACCCAGCCGCCCTCGACCATCACGCGCACAGCGCCCGGGGGCAGGGCCGAGCTCCACGACAGCACGTTCTCCGCGGCCTGGGCGATGTCGGTATCGCTGTGCCGTCGCGGGCCTGCCATCTGCACCTTCAGCTCCGTGGCCAACGCCTTGACACCGGCCACGCGCTGAGCGGCGCGTTCGGCAGCCCACTTCTCGGCATAACTGTCGACCTGGCCGGCGAGCGTGACCACGCCATCGTGCACCTCGACGCCGATGCGTGCGGCGTGCACCGCAGGTTCCCAGCCCAGTTCGGCGCTCACGTCCTGCTGCAACTCGAAGTCGGTCTTCATGGTCGGGCCCTGGCGCTGGTGGTGGAAGGGCGCAGCCTGTGGTGGCCGCCATGTCCGGTCTGTGCGCTGCCGCACCACCAGGCGCCCCGTTCGGTGCCGCACCGACGGTCGGGTGCGCGCGGCCTAGAAGGGGACGCTCCAGCGCAACCCGCACCCGCTTTCCCGGCCAACGCCATCCCAAGCCCGACATGCAACAGCCCCGGCTCGTCGCCACCGATGTCACACCGCTCGTATCCCGCTTGTGGAGGCCCGGCGGGCTGCGCCGGGCGGCGCCCGTGCTGTTGCTGGCCCTGCTGGGCTGGGCGCTGGTGTCGCTGTTCATCGGCGTGGCGCAGATCGCCGTGCGTCAGGGGCGCGACCGGCAGGCCGCGCAGGCGCTGAAGAACGAGTCGCAGTGGCGCTGCCGGGCCCTGCAGCCCGCGGCCGTGCGGGTGCGGTGCCTGGCGCTGCTGCAGGAGCGGCCACCGGCCGACGGTGCCGCGCTGCAGATGCTGCTGGCCGACGCCGCGGGCGACCCCGCGGTGCCCTGAGGCCGCGCCGCGGCGGCGTTCGCTCGCGCACAGACCCACGGCCGCCGGCGACCTATGGTCGTGTGATCGGAGCCCGCCAGACCCAGCGCTCCGCCCCATCACCACCCCGAACAGGAACCACCATGGACACCCCCTCATCCACCCGCAGCAACATCGGCTCGCCCGGCCCGGCGACCCACGGCCCCGGCCCGGCCCTGATGGGCGCCCACACGCTGCTGGGCAACGATGTCGTCAACCGGCAGGGCGACGACCTCGGCGACATCAAGGAATTCATGATCGACATGAGCACCGGCCAGGTGGCCTACGCGGTGCTGTCCTTCGGCGGCCTTCTCGGCATGGGCGACAAGCTGTTCGCGGTGCCCTGGGCGGCGATGACGCTGGACACCGAGCACGAGCGCTTCACGCTCGACGTGCCGAAGAACGCGCTGAAGGACGCCCCGGGCTTTGACAAGGGGAACTGGCCGTCGATGACCGACCACGCCTGGGCCGGCGGCGTGCACCGGTTCTACGGCACGCCGTACGCGGCGCCGTGAACGCAGCTCTCGCCTCAACCAACCGCTCACAAGGAATCAGCATGAACAAGGACCAGGTCAAGGGATCGATCAAGGACGCCGTCGGCAAGGTGCAGGAGACGGCCGGCAAGGTGGTCGGCAGCGACACGCAGCGCCTCAAGGGCATCCGCAAGCAGGTGGCCGGCCGCGCGCAGAAGGCGGTCGGTGACCTGAAGGAAGTCGGCCAGGACATCGCCGGCAAGTAGGCCTCGCGCGTGCGCCTTGCCCCCACAGGAGTTTCCGTTCCATGAATACACGCACATCCCGGCTGCGCCGCGGCAGCACGTCGGCGGCGCTGGCCGTCACGCTGCTGGCCGCGCTGCTGACCGGCTGCAAGAAGGCACCCGATCCGGCCGTCGCGGCGGCCGCGCCATCCGTCACGATGGGCACCCAGCTCGACGACACCGTCATCACGGCCGCGGTCAAGCAGGCGCTGCTGGCCGACCCGGCCGTGAAGAGCTTCGAGTTGCAGGTCCAGACGCGCAAGGGCACGGTGCAGTTGGCCGGCTTCGTCGAGACCCAGGCGCAGATCGATCAGGCGCTGGCGGTGACGCGCAGCGTCTCGGGCGTGAGCCAGGTCGAGAACGGTGTCTCGTTGCGGGCCGGCTCCAGCACGCTGGGCAGCCGCATCGACGACACCGCCGTCACCGGCCGCGTGAAGGCCGCGCTGCTGGCCGATGCCGACATCAAGAGCCTCGACATCAGCGTGCAGACGGTGCAGGGCGCGGTGCAGCTCACCGGCTTCGTCGACAACCAGGCGCAGATCGACCGCGCCAACACCCTGGCCGCGGCGGCCGAAGGGGCCCGCAGCGTGAAGAACGAACTGATGGTGAAGCGATGAGCGCGCCCCTGCCCATCACCGACGTGGTCACGCTGCGCAAGCAGGCGCGGCGTCACATCGAGCGCGGCGCGGTGACCGACGGCTACGGCGCCGACCGCGACCGCGTGCTGCAGCTGCTGAACGAGGCGCTCGCCACCGAGCTGGTGTGCGTGCTGCGCTACCGGCGCCACCACTTCATGGCGCGCGGCATCCACGGCCAGGCGGTGGGCGCCGAGTTCCTGGCCCATTCGAACGAGGAGCAGGGCCACGCCGACCTGCTGGCGGCGCGCATCGTTCAGCTCGGCGGCGAGCCCGACTTCGCGCCCGACAGCCTCAGCGCGCGCAGCCACGCCGAATACGTGGCCGGCGACACGCTGGTGCAGATGATCCAGGAAGACCTCGTGGCCGAGCGCGTGGCCATCGACAGCTATCGCGAGATGGTGCGCTTCCTGGGCGACCAGGACTCCACAACCAGCGACCTGCTCAAGAAGATCCTGGCCGTGGAAGAGCAGCACGCGGACGAGCTGGCCGATCTGCTGGAAGGTGTTCACGGCTCGGCAGCCTGAGTTGCGTGCCGGCCTCGCCGGCTACCAGCGCCTCGATCTGCTCCAGCGAGCCGATCGCGGCGCGCCGGCCGGTGGCCCGCACGAAGGCCAGCGCGGCCTGCACCTTGGGCGCCATCGAGCCGGCCGCGAAGGCCTGCCCGGCCAGGTTGTCGGGCGTCACCTCGCCCAGCGCGCGCTGCGTGGGCAGGCCCCAGTCCACGAAGACGGCGTCCACGTCGGTGGCGATCACGAGCAGGTCTGCCTGCAGCTCGCGCGCCAGCAGGCTGGCGCAGAGATCCTTGTCGATGACCGCGGCCACGCCGTGCAGCGCCAGCGGGCCGTCGTCACCCCGAGCCACCGGAATGCCGCCCCCGCCGGCGGCGATGACGATGGCCCCACGCTCCAGCAGCCAGCGCATCGGCTGCAGGCCGAGCACGCGCAGCGGTGCCGGCGACGCCACGGCGCGGCGCAGGCCGGCGCCGTCGGGCATCAGGGCCCAACCATGCGCGGCGGCCAGGCGCTCGGCCTCGGCCCGGCCGTACACCGGGCCGATGGGCTTGGTGGGGTGCCGGAAGGCCGCGTCCCGCGGGTCGACCTCGACGCGGGTGATGAGCGTCACCACCTCGCGTGGCGTGCTCAACCGGTTGGCGAGTTCCTGCTCGAGCAGGTAGCCGATCATGCCGTCGGTCTGCGCACCCAGCACGTCCAGCGGGTAGGCCTGCCCGCCCGACGCGGTGGCAGCCTGCAGCGCCAGCAAGCCCACCTGCGGGCCGTTGCCATGCGTCAGCACCAGCTCGTGCGGGCCCGCCACGCGGGCCAGCTGTGCCGCGGCCCGGCGGATGTTGGCCAGCTGGTTGTCGGCCGTGGGCGGCTGGTCGCGCCGCAGCAGCGCGTTGCCGCCGAGCGCGACGACGAGCCTCATGCCCCGGTGCCCAACCGCCGCGCGAGGCTCATTGCCCGAGCGTGGCCACGAGCACGGCCTTGATGGTGTGCAGGCGGTTCTCGGCCTGCGTGAACACGATCGAAGCCTCCGACTCGAAGACCTCGTTGGTGACCTCCAGTTCCGCCAGGCCGTGCTTCTCGTGCACCTGGCGGCCGACCTCGGTGTCCAGGCCATGGAAGGCCGGCAGGCAATGCATGAACTTCGTACGCGGCTGGCCCGTGGCCTGCATCAGCGCGCGGTTCACCTGGTAGGGCAGCAGCTGGTCGATGCGCTGGGCCCAGACGGCCTCGCCCTCGCCCATCGAGACCCAGACATCGGTGTAGACGAAGTCGGCGCCGGCCACGGCCTTCAGCGGATCGGTCTGCAGCGTGATGCGCGCGCCGGTGTGCTGTGCCAGCTCGCGCATCTGTGCCACCAGCGCCGGCGGCGGCATCAGTGCGGCCGGCGCCGCAATGCGCAGGTCCATGCCCATCTGCGTGCCGCCCACGAGCAGGGAGCAGCCCATGTTGAAGCGCGCGTCGCCCAGGTAGCACAGGCTCAGCTCGTGCAGCGGCCGCTCGCCGAACTCCTGCATCGTCATCAGGTCGGCCAGGATCTGCGTCGGGTGGGCCTCGTCGGTGAGGCCGTTCCACACCGGCACCTGGGCGTGTCGGGCCAGCTCCTCCACGACGTCCTGGTGGAAGCCGCGGTACTCGATGCCGTCGTAGTAGCGGCCGAGCACGCGGGCCGTGTCCTTGAGCGACTCCTTGTGGCCCAGCTGCGAGCTCCCGGCGTCGAGGTAGGTGACGTGGCCACCCTGGTCGTGCACGGCCACCTCGAAGGCACAGCGTGTGCGCGTGGAGGGCTTCTCGAAGATCAGCGCGATGTTCTTGCCCTTCAGCCGCGGCAGCTCGTTGCCGACGGCCTTGCTGCGCTTGAGCTCGACGGCCAGCTCCAGCAGGTAGCGGATGGCCTCGGGCGCGAAGTCGTTCAGCGCCAAGAGGTTGCGGTTGCGCAGGTTGAAGCTCATGGGTGGGTGCGGTGCTCCGCGCTGGTTGGGGGGTCAGAGCGCGTCGCGCTCGATGGGGCAGCTCATGCAGTGGCTGCCGCCGCGGCCGCGACCGAGCTCCGAGCCCGGCACCGTGATCACCTCGATGCCGGCCTTGCGCAGCAGCGTGTTGGTGTGGGTGTTGCGCGCGTAGCTCATCACCACGCCCGGGGCCAGCGCGAGCAGGTTGTTGCCGTCGTCCCACTGCTCGCGCTCGGCCTGCCAGGCGTCGCCGCCGGTGGCCACCACGCGCAGCGCAGGCAGGCCGATGGCCTCGGCCACCACCGCCAGGAAGGGCCAGCTCTCGCTGCGCACATCGAGCGTGCCGTGCGGGCCGCCCGGCCGCAGGCTGTGCACGCGGATGGCGTCCACCACCTCGGGGAAGGTGGTCACGAGGTCGGCGTCGCAGAAGGTGAACACGGTGTCCAGGTGCATGGCGCCGCGCGACTTGGGCATCTGCGCCGCCAGCACGCGCGTGGCCGCGCCCTGCTCGAAGAGCGCGCGGGCCAGCAGGCTCACGGCCTGCGGCGACGTGCGCTCGCCCATGCCCACCAGCACCACGCCGCGGCCGAGCGGCATCACGTCGCCGCCTTCGAGCGTGGCGCCGCCGTGCTCGGCGTCGGGGTCGCCCCACCACGTCGTCACGCGGCCGGCGAACAGCGGGTGGAAGCGGTAGACGGCCGCGGTGAGCAGCGTCTCGTGCCGCCGCGCCGGCCAGTACATCGGGCACAGCACCACGCCCGAGCCGATCCAGCAGCTGCTGTCGCGGCTGAACAGGGTGTTGGGCAGTGGGGGCAGCAGGAAGTCGGTGCCGGTGGCGCAGCGTGCCAGCAGGCCCTCGGGCTCGAAGGGCAGCTCGGCGCGGGCGAGGCCGCCGATCAGCAGTTCGGCCAGGCGCGGCGGGGGCAGGCCCTCGAGCCAGGGGCGCAGCTGCTGCGCCAGTTCGGTGTCGACGGTGCCGGGGCCGAGCTGGCGGTCGAGCAGCCAGCGGCAGGCCGCCGGGTCGGCCAGCGTGGTGGCCAGCAGCTCGTGCAGCTCCAGCACCTCCACGCCGCGGGCGGCCATCGCGTTGGTGAAGGTGTCGTGGTCGTTGCGCGCCTGGCTGACCCAGAGCACGTCGTCGAACAGCAGTTCGTGGCAGTTGGCGGGTGTCAGCCGGCGCTGCGCCAGCCCGGGCCGGCACACCAGCACGCGCCGCAGCCGGCCAACCTCGGAGTGCAACCCGGTGCTCATGGGGCGCTCCGGCTCACAGAGCCAGCCGGCCGCTGCCCAGCAGCGCGGCGGCCGCGGCCGCCAGCACCAGCAGCACGGCCAGCAGCCCCCATTCCGGGCCGCTGAACACGCGCTCGTGGCGCTGGCGCCGGGCCCAGATGTAGAGCACCAGGCCCGGGGCGTACAGCAGCGCGCTCAGCAGCAGGTACTTGGAGCCGGCTGCATACAGCAGCCAGACGCAGTACAGCGTGGCCAGCGCGGCCACCGGCAGATCGCTGCCATGGCGTGCTGCGGTCGCGCCTTCGCCCCGCCGCGTGACGCGCACCGCGTAGGCGGCGCTCAGCAGGTAGGGCAGCAGGATCATCGCGGTCGACAGCGAGATCAGCGCCAGGTACGAGGCCTTGGACACCAGCGTCAGCAGCAGGAACAGCTGCACCATGCCGTTGGTCAGCCACAGCGCGTTGGCCGGCACACCGTGGGCGTTGGACTTGGCCAGCCAGGCCGGCATCACGCCGCCGCCGGCGGGTGTGAACAGCGATTCCGCGGCCAGCAGCATCCAGGCCAGGAAGCCACCCCCCACCGAGACGATGAGGCCCACGTAGATGAGCACCGCGCCCCAGGTGCCCACGGCACTTTCCAGCACCCCCGCCATCGACGGGTTGGGCAGGCCCGCCAGCGCCGGCTGGGCCACCACGCCCAGCGACAGCAGCGACACCGCCATCAGCAGCGCCAGGCAGACCAGGAAGCCGATCACGGTGGCGCGGCCCACGTCCTGACGGCGCCGGGCGCGCGCCGAGTAGACGCTGGCGCCCTCGATGCCGATGAACACCCACACCGTGACGAGCATCGTGCTCTTCACCTGGTCGAGCACGGGGCCGAGCGCAGGCGTGCCCCAGAAGTCGAGCCGGAAGGTCTCCACCCTGAAGGCCAGGGCCACGAGCAGGATGAACAGCAGCAGCGGCACGATCTTGGCCGCCGTCACCACCGCGTTGAGCACCGCCGCGCCACGCAGGCCGCGCAGCACCATGACGTGCACGCTCCACAGCACCAGCGATGCGCCGGCCACGGCCGCCGGCGAGTTGCCGGCCCCGAATGCGGGAAAGAAGTAGCCCAGGGCGCCGAAGGCGGCCACGAGGTAGCCGACATTGCCGATCCACGCGCTGACCCAGTAGCCCCAGGCGGCGTTGAAGCCCACGTACTCGCCGGCCATCGCGCGGGCGTAGGCGTAGACGCCGTTGTCCAGCTCCGGCATGCGCAGCGACAGCATCTGGTACACGCGCACCAGCAGCAGCATGCCCACGCCGGTGATGCCCCAGCCGATGAGGATGGCCCCGGCGCCGGCGCCGGCCGCCATGTTCTGCGGCAGCCCGAAGATGCCGCTGCCGACGATCGAGCCCACCACCAGCGCCACCAGCAGGCCCAGGCCCAGCCGGGCCGGGAGCGGGGCCGCGTCGGTGCGCGGCTGCGGCTGCGGGCCGGCCGTGCCGGATCCCCGCGCGGGGCCCTGGGCGGCGCCCGGCCGGTCCGGAAGGCCCGTGAGGCCGACACCGGTCGTGTTCATGGGCGCTCCAGCTCGGGCACGGGTGCGGGGGGCGGCACCGGCGGCGCCGGCACGGCATCGGACTCGGCGCCGCCTTCGCCCTCCCAGCGCGCCAGCGCCAGGCGGCGGGCGCGCGCCCGAGGGGTTTCGGCCGGTCGATGCGAAGGCGGCAGCGAGGGTGGGGTGGGGCTCATGGCGCGAGACTGGATGCGCCCGGACAGGGCGTCCGTTCGGCAGCGCACCGAGCGGGCCCGAGGGGGTGGCCACACTGACCCGATGAACCCCACGAGCGTGTTGCCGCCGCCTCGGCCAACGGTGGCGCCTGGGCGCGCCGTGCCGTCATCAGACCCGACCCTCGCCGAAGCCGGCGCCCTGGCCCAGGCGCTGGGCACCGACCTGGCGCGCGGCCTGTCGGCCGCCGAGGCGGCCCGCCGGCTGCAGGCCGACGGCCCCAACGAGTTGCGGGCGCGGCCACCACGGCCCGCGTGGCGCCGCGCGCTGGCGCACCTGCAGGACCCGCTGGTCTACCTGCTCGGCGCCGCGGCCGCCCTGGCCCTGGCGGGCTGGTGGTTCGAGGGCCGCGGCCGCCCGGGCGCGGCAGGCTGGCCGCTGGATGCCATCGTCATCGCCGTCGTCGTGCTGCTCAACGCCGGGCTGGGCTGGCTCGAGGAACTGAAGGCCGAGCAGGCCGTGGCCGCGCTGGCCCGGCTGAGCACGGCGCATTCGACGGTGCTGCGCGACGGCACCGTGGCCCGCGTGCCCAGCGCCGCGCTGGTGCGCGGTGACCTGCTCGTGCTGGCCGAGGGCGACGCCGTCGGGGCCGATGCCCGGCTGGTGCAGGCGGCCGCGCTGCAGCTGCTCGAAGCCCCGCTCACGGGCGAAAGCGAGGCGGTGCGCAAGCAGGCCGACGCCTTGGCGCGGCCCGCGGCCCTGGGCGACCGCCTGAACATGGTGTTCAAGGGCACGGCCGTGGCCCAGGGCAGTGGTCGCGCGCTCGTCACGGCCACCGGCATGGCCACCGAAGTGGGCGGCATCGCCACGCTGCTGGACAGCACGCCCGACCGGCCCTCGCCGCTCCAGCGCGAGCTGGCCCGCCTGGGCCTGGTGCTGGGCGTGGCGGCGCTGGCCATCGCGGCCGCGGTGGTGGCCGCCGTGCTGTGGGGCGCCGAGATCCGCGGGCTCGGCGATGTCGTCGCCGTGCTGCTGCTGGGGGTGTCGGTGGCCGTGGCGGCGGTGCCCGAGGGCCTGCCGGCCATCATGTCGGTGGTGCTGGCGATGGGCGTGCGCCGCATGGCGCGCCACCACGCCATCGTCAAGCAGCTGGCCTCGGTGGAGACGCTGGGTTCGGCCTCCGTCATCGCCACCGACAAGACCGGCACGCTGACGCGGGGCGAGATGACCGTGCAGCGCGTGATGACGGCCACGGGCCGCGCCGACATCACCGGCGTCGGCTACACGCCCGAGGGCCGCATCGAGCACGGCGGCGCCGCGCTGCGCGACGGGCCGCTGTTCGCCGAGATGCAGGCCGTGCTGCGCGGCGCCAGCCGGGCGAGCAACGCGCAGGTGGTGGCGGACGCCGGCGGCGCCTGGGTCGTGCACGGCGACCCGACCGAGGCCGCGCTGCGGGTGGCCGAAGGCAAGCTGCCGGCCGGCCGGCCGACCGAGGCGCCCGGCCCGCGCCTGGGCGAGATCCCGTTCACCTCGCAGCGCAAGATGATGTCGGTGTTGCTGGACGCCGGCACCGCCGGCGCCGGGCCGGTGCTGTGCGTGAAGGGCGCGCCCGACGTGCTGCTGGGCCACTGCACGCACCGGCGCGTGGGCACGGCGAGCGTGGTGCTCGACGAGGCCGGCCGCGCCCAGGTGCTGGCCGACGTGGCGGCGATGGCCGGCGACGCGCTGCGCACCCTGGGCGTGGCGCAGCGGCTGCTGGCGCCCGGCGCGCGCGTGCCGGCCGACGCCGACGCCGCGGCGGCGCTGGAGCAGGGGCTGGAATACCTCGGCAGCGTCGGCCTCATCGACCCGCCGCGGCCCGAGGCGGCTCGCGCCGTCGCCGAGGCACGCCAGGCCGGCATCCGCGTGCTGATGATCACCGGCGACCACCCCGGCACGGCGGCCCGCATCGCCGCGGATCTGGGCATCGCCGAGGCCGGCGCGCCGGTGCTCACGGGCGTGCAGCTCGACGCCATGGACGACGCCGTGCTGGCCACCGCGGTGGGCCGCAGTTCGGTGTTCGCCCGCGTGGCGCCGCGGCACAAGCTGCGCGTCGTGCGCGCGCTGCAGGGCAACGGCGAGGTGGTGGCGATGACGGGCGACGGCGTCAATGACGCACCGGCCCTGAAGGCGGCCGACATCGGCGTGGTCATGGGCGTGTCGGGCACCGAGGTCAGCAAGGCCGCGGCGCGCATGATCCTGGCCGACGACCACGTGGCCACGCTGGTGCTGGCGGTGCGCGAGGGGCGCGGCGTGCTGGACAACGTGCGCAAGTTCCTGCGCTACCTGCTGTCGTCGAACATCGCCGAGGTGCTGACGGTGTTCGCCGGCGTCGTGGGTGCGGGCGTCATCGGCCTGGACGCGGCAACCCGTGGCGAGGGCGGGGCCGTGGCGCTGCCGCTGCTGGCCACGCAGGTGCTGTGGATCAACCTCGTCACCGACACCGGCCCGGCGCTGGCGATGGGCGTGGACCCGATCGCCGAGGACGTGATGGCCCGCCCGCCGCGCCCGCGCACGCAGCCGCTCGTGGGCCGCTCGATGAGCCTGGAGGTGGCCGAGACCGGCGTGGTGATGGCCGCGCTGACGCTGCTGACGCTGGACCTCTTCCTGCCGGGTGGCCTGGTCGAGCCCGTCACGGCCGGGCTCGGCGATGGCCCCCACGGGCTGGCGCTGGCGCGCACCGCGGCGTTCACGGTGCTGGTGCTGACGCAGCTGTTCAACGCCTTCAACACCCGCTCGAGCACGGCATCGGCGTTCGGCGCGCTGTTCTCCAACCGCTGGCTGTGGCTGGCGGTGGGCACCTCGGTGCTGCTGCAGGCGGCGGTGGTGCACCTGCCGTTCCTGAACCTGGCCTTCGGCACGGTGCCGATGAGCGCGGCCCAGTGGGCCCTGTGCGCGGCCATGGCCAGCGGCGTGCTGTGGTTCGGCGAAGCGCGCAAGGCGCTGCGCCGGTTCTGAGCACCGCGCTCAGCGGGCCGGCTGCAGCAGCACGTCGTGGTGCATCCAGGGCGACGGCTCGGGGGGCTCCAGCATCACGGCCGGTGGCAGCGGGGGCGACCCGGCGATGCCAGCCATGCGGCGCGGGTCGACCCAGCGGTCGAACTGCTCGGCGGTGGTGGCGCCCAGCGCCAGCGCGGCCTCGCGCAAGGTGCTGCCGTCGGCCTCGGCGCGCTGCACCACTTGCGCGGTGCGCTCGTGGCCGAGGTGCGGCACCAGGGCCGTGGCCAGCATCAGCGAGCGGTTCATCAGGGCCTCCATCCGCGGCCGGTCGGGCTCCAGGCCGCTGACGCAGTGCCAGGTGAAGCTGCCCATCGCGTCGGCCAGGAGCCGCAGGCTGTCGAGCAGGTTCAGCGCGATCAGCGGCCGGTAGGCGTTGATCTCGAACTGCCCCTGGCTGGCCGCCAGGCCGATGGCCACGTCGTGGCCCATCACCTGCGCGCAGACCATCGTGAGCGCCTCCACCTGCGACGGGTTCACCTTGCCGGCCATCATGGAGCTGCCGGGCTCGTTGGCCGGCAGGTGCAACTCGCCCAGCCCGGCGCGCGGGCCGCTGCCCATGAGGCGGATGTCGCAGGCGATCTTCGTCAGCGCCACCGCCAGCAGCCGCAGCGCGCCGTGCAGCGCCACCAGCGGCTCGTGGCCGGCCAGCGCCGCGAAGAGGTTGGGCGCCTGCACCAGCGGCAGGTCCAGCCGCTGTGCCAGGCGCCGCGCGACCATCTTGCCGAAAGCGGGGTGCGTGTTCAGGCCCGTGCCGACCACGGTGCCGCCGATGGCCAGCGCGTGCACGGCCGGCAGCGTGGACCGCACGGCGGCCTCGCACAGCGAGAGCTGCGCCTCGTAGCCGCCGAACTGCTGGCCCAGGGTCATCGGGGTGGCGTCCTGCAGGTGCGTGCGGCCCAGGCGCAGCACGCCCGCGTGCGCGCGGGCCTGCTCGCCCAGGGCCCGGCGCAGGTTGCCCAGCGCCGGCATCAGGCGTGACTTCAGCTGCAGCGCCGCCGCCACGTGCATGGCGCTGGGCACGACGTCGTTCGACGACTGGCCCAGGTTCACGTGTGCATGGGCGTCGACCAGCGGGGCGGCGCCGCGGCGTTCGCGCCCATGGCGCGCTGCCAGCGACTCGGTGGCGAGCCGGGCCACGACCTCGTTGACGTTCATGTGGCTGTGCGTGCCCGAGCCCGTCTGCCACACCGACAGCGGGAACTCGTCGTCGAAGCCGCCCTCGGCCACACGGCCGGCGGCCGCGGCGATGGCCGAGGCCACGGGGGCGTCGAGCAGCCCGAGTTCCTCGTGCACCACCGCGGCGGCCCATTTCAGGTGGGCGATGGCGCGGATCAGCTCGTTGGGCATGCGCTGCTCGCCGATGGCGAAGAAGTGCAGGCTGCGGGCGGTTTCGTCGCCCCAGCGGGCGCCCTCGGGTGGCGGTGCGTACGGGCTCATGCGTGTGGACTCATGACGGGACCTCGGGGTTGGCGTGCGGCGGCTCGGCCCAGGGGATGTGCGCGGCCGTGCGCTGCAACTCCAGGGCCTGTTGCGAGGGCGGGCGCGGCGCGGGCGGTCGCACCGTGCCGGGCACGCGCGCGTCCCAGTCGGGGTGCCGCGCGGCCCAGGCCGGGCCCCAGATCAGGTCCCAGCGCGGCGGGCGGTAGGGCGCGCCGCCCGACAGCCACGGCGGCGCCTGCTTGTAGGCGCCCAGCGGCAGGCGCAGCAGCGCGTGCGGCACGGCGTCGGGCTCGATGGGC
>JAIXTY010000094.1 GCA_027483705.1 Rubrivivax sp. | reverse complement strand
CTGGCCGGGCTGCAGCGCGGCGACCGCGTGCTCACCATCGACGGCCAGCCCGTGGTCGAGGCCATGGCCATCGTCGAGAAGGTGCGCGCGGCCGTGGTCGTGGCGGCCGACGGAGGCGCGCAGCCGCGCACCCTGCGCTTCGGCGTCGAGCGCGACGGCCGCCGGCTGGAGCTGGACGTGACGCCCAAGCTCGTGCGCCAGGAGGGCCGCGACGGCGCCCGCGTGCTCGGCCGCATCGAAGCCCAGCCCGGCCAGCCGCCCGAGCGCGTGCTGGTGCGGCACGGCCCGCTGGATGGCATCGTGCTGGGTGCGGAGCGCACCTGGGAGGTCTCGGTGCTCACGGTGCGCATGCTGGGCCGCATGCTCATCGGCGAGGCCTCGATCAAGAACCTGTCGGGGCCGATCACCATTGCCGACTACGCCGGCCAGAGCGTGCAGCAGGGCCTGGCCTTCTACCTCGGCTTCCTCGCGCTGGTGAGCGTGAGCCTGGGCGTGCTCAACCTGCTGCCGCTGCCCATGCTCGATGGGGGCCACCTCATGTATTACATTTTCGAAGGCGTCACCGGGCGCCCGGTGTCCGACGCATGGCTGGCCCGGCTGCAGCGCGGCGGCATCGTGGTGCTGCTGGCAATGATGTCGGTCGCGCTGTTCAACGACATGGCCCGCCTGTTGGGCCTGCACTAGATCCCATGCTCCCTCTTTCTCCCTGGGCCGCCTCGCTGGCTCCGCTGCGGCCTGTCGCGGCGATGGTCCTCGTGGCCGCGGCCTCCGGTGCGATGGCGCAGTCCACGCCCCGCGCCGTCGAGCCCTTCGTCATCCGCGACATCCGCATCGAGGGCCTGCAGCGCACCGACCCCGGCACGGTGTTCGCCGCGCTGCCCTTCCGCGTGGGCGACACCTACGCCGACGACAAGGGCTCGGCCGCGCTGCGAGCGCTGTTCGCCACGGGCCTGTTCAAGGACGTGCGCATCGAGATCGACGACCGCGCGACGGTGATCATCGTCGAGGAGCGCGCCATCATCGCGGCCGTCACCTTCGTCGGCCTGCAGGAGTTCGACAAGGACCCGCTCACCAAGAGCCTGAAGGACGCCGGCATCGGCGAAGGCCTGCCCTTCGACCGCGCGCTGATCGACCGCGCCGAGCAGGAGATCAAGCGCCAGTACTTGAGCCGCAGCCTGTACGGCGCCGAGGTCACGACGACGATCACGCCGCTGGAGCGCAACCGCGTCAGCGTCACCTTCACGATGAACGAGGGCGACGCCGCCCGCATCGCCCAGGTGCGCATCTTCGGCACGCGCGTGTTCACCGAGAAGGAACTGCTGGAGCAGTTCGAGCTCACGCCGCGTGGCTGGTTCACCTGGTACACCAAGTCCGACCGCTACTCGCGCAGCAAGCTGAACTCCGACCTGGAGAAGCTGCGCGCCTGGTACCTGAACCGCGGTTACCTCGAGTTCGCGGTCGAGTCGACGCAGGTCACGATCTCGCCGGACAAGCAGACGATCTCCATCGCCATCAACGTGCGCGAGGGCCAGCCCTACACCGTGACGAGCGTGCGCCTGGAGGGCGAGTTCCTCGGCAAGGACGACGAGTTCCGCCAGATGGTGCTGCTGCGCCCGGGCCAGCCGTACCGCGGCGATGCGGTCACCGAGACGCAGAAGCGCTTCCAGGATCTCTTCGGCCTGTACGGCTACGCCTTCGCCCGCGTGGAGCCGCGCACCGAGATCGACCGCGCCACCGGTCAGGTGGCCGTGGTGCTGGGTGCCGATCCCGGCCGGCGCGTCTACGTGCGCCGGGTCGAGGTCGCCGGCAACACGCGCACCCGCGACGAGGTCGTGCGCCGCGAGTTCCGCCAGCTCGAGAGCGCCTGGTACGACGGCAGCCTCATCAAGCTGAGCAAGCAGCGTGTCGACCGGCTGGGCTTCTTCGAGGAGGTCGACATCGAGACCAACGAGGTGCCTGGCGCCCCCGACCAGGCCGACCTCGTCGTCACGCTCAAGGAGAAGCCCACCGGCAACCTGGCGATCGGCGCCGGCTACTCCAATGCCGAGAAGCTGACCTTCAGCGCCTCGGTCAGCCAGGACAACGCCTTCGGTTCGGGCAAGAGCCTCGGCTTCGAGGTCAACACCAGCCGCTTCAACCGCCAGCTGTCGCTGCGCACGGTGGACCCGTACTTCACGGTGGACGGCATCTCGCTGGCCGTGGACGCGTTCTACCGCACCAGCCGCCCGATCAACTTCCTCGGCGAGAGCTACGACCTGCGCACCCCGGGCGTGGCCGTACGCTTCGGCGTGCCCTTCTCCGAGTACGACACCGTGTTCGTGGGTCTGGGCTGGGAGCGCACGGAGCTCGGCACCTCGATCGGCCTGCCGCTGGCCTGGCTGAACTACCGCGCGCTGTACGGCAACAACGCCGACTCAGTGACCACCACGGTGGGCTGGGCGCGCGACGGCCGCGACAGCGTGCTGGTGCCCAGCGCCGGCCGCTACCAGCGCGTGCTGTTCGAGTACTCGTTCGCCGGCGAGGTGCGTTACCTCAAGACCAACCTGCAGTACCAGGAGTACTGGTCGCTGCCGTACCGGCTGACGTTGGGTGTCAACGCCGAGGTCGGCATCGGCAAGGGCCTGAACGGCAATCCGTTCCCGGTGTTCAAGAACTTCTACGGCGGCGGCCTGGGCACGGTGCGCGCGTTCGAGCAGAACTCGCTCGGCACGGTCGACCCCACCGGGGCCTACATCGGCGGGGCACGGCGCTTCAACGTCAACTCGGAGCTCTACTTCCCGGTGCCGGGTTCGGGCAACGACCGCACGCTGCGCATCTTTGCCTTCGTCGACGCCGGCAACGTGTGGGCCGAGGCCGAGCGCACCACCTGGAACAGCCTGCGTGCATCGGCCGGTCTTGGCCTGAGCTGGATCTCGCCGGTCGGCCCCCTGAAGCTGAGCTGGGGCCGTCCGATCCAGGTGCAGCGCAACGATAGAATCCAGCGTTTCCAATTCCAGATCGGGACTGCCTTCTGATGAAGACGTTCGCTCGCTCCTCGCTCACGCGTGGCCTGGCCGTGACGCTGCTGGCCGCGATGCCGGCCCTGCCGGTGGCCGCCCAGGAGCTCAAGATCGGCTACGTGAACAGCGAACGTGTGCTTCGCGAGTCCAGCCCGGCGCAGGCCGCGCAGAAGAAGCTCGACGCCGAGTTCGGCAAGCGCCAGCGCGAGCTGGTCGAAGCCGAGCAACGCCTGAAGTCCGCCGCCGACAAGCTCGAGAAGGACGCCCCGACGCTCGCCGCCGCCGATCGCACCCGGCGCGAGCGCGAACTCGTCGAGCAGGACCGCGACCTGCAGCGCAAGCGCCGCGAGTTCCAGGAAGACGTCAACCAGCGTCGCAACGAAGAGCTCACCAGCCTGGTCGAGCGCGCCAACCGCGTGATCAAGAGCATCCAGGAGTCCGAGAAGTACGACCTGATCCTCACGGAAGGCGTGTTCTTCTACAGCGCGCGTGTGGACATCACCGAGAAGGTGATCCGCGTGCTCAACGCACCGGCTCCCGCTGCGCCGGCCGCCGCGCCGCGTTGACGCCCCAGGGTCTGGCCATGACGCCCGGTGGCGCCATGCCCGGCCCCGTGAGCCTGGGCGAGATCGCTGATCGTCTGGGTGGCAGCCTGCGCGGCGACCCCGCGCTGCCGATCCACCGGCTGGGCCCGCTGGACACCGCCGACGCGCAGACCCTGGCCTTCCTGGCCAACCCGCGATACCAGGCGCAGCTGGGCCAGACCCAGGCCGGCTGCGTCATCGTCGCGCCGGCGCTGGCCGATGCCGCGGCGGCGCGCGGCGCGGCGCTGGTCTGCGCCGACCCCTACCTGGCCTTCGCACGGCTCACCCAGTGGTGGGCGGCGCGCACGCGTCGGCCGCCCACGCCTGGGGTGCACGCCAGCGCCGTGGTGGAGGAGGGCGCCCACATCGATGCCACGGCCTCGGTCGGTGCGCTGGCCTTCGTGGGCCGGGGCGCACGCATCGGCGCCGGGGCCATCGTGGGGCCGCAGTGCCACGTCGGCGACGAGGCCGTCGTGGGCGAGCACACCTGGCTCAAGGCGAAGGTCATGCTGTCCGAGGCCTGCCGCATCGGCGCGCGCGGCATCGTGCACGGCGGCGCGGTGATCGGCGCCGACGGCTTCGGCTTCGCGCCGAGCCAGGGCCGCTGGGAGAAGATCGAGCAGCTCGGCACCGTGCAGATCGGCGACGATGTCGAGATCGGCGCCAACACCTGCATCGACCGCGGCGCCCTTGACGACACCTTGCTGGCCGACGGCGTGAAGCTCGACAACCTCGTGCAGATCGGCCACAACGTGCGCATCGGCGCGCACACCGCGTTCGCCGGCTGCGTGGGCGTGGCCGGCAGCGCGCGCATCGGCGCGCACTGCACCGCGGGCGGCGGCGCCATCATCCTGGGCCACCTGGAGATCGTCGACCACGTGCACATCACCGCAGCGACGCTGATCACGCGCTCGATCCACAAGCCCGGCCAGTACAGCGGTGCGTTTCCCTTCGATGACAATGCGTCCTGGGAAAAGAACGCAGCGACGCTGCGGCAGCTGTACACGATGCGCGAGCGGCTGCGCTCGCTCGAGAAGAAGAACACCTGACGCGGTCGTCACGCGTCGACCGCCGGGGACCGGTTCACACCATGCTCGACATCCAACACATCCTGCGCAAGCTGCCGCACCGGTACCCGTTCATCCTGGTCGACCGGGTGCTGGAGATCGAGCACCACGTGCGCATCAAGGCGCTGAAGAACGTCACCATCAACGAGCCGTTCTTCCAGGGCCACTTCCCGGCGCGGCCGGTGCTGCCGGGCGTGCTGATGCTCGAGGCGCTGGCGCAGGCCGCGGCGCTGCTCAGCTTCGAGAGCATGGGCACCGAGCCGGGCGACGACACGGTGGTGTACTTCGCCGGCATCGACGAGGCCCGCTTCAAGCGGCCCGTCGGCCCCGGTGACCAGCTGATCCTCGAGGCGCAGATCGAGCGCCAGAAGGCCGGCATCTACCGCTACAAGGCGCGCGCCACGGTCGACGGCCAGCTCGCGGCCGAAGCCCTGCTGATGTGCACGATGCGCAAGGTGGGCTGATGCCGGTGAGCGTGCACGCCACCGCCCTCGTCGACCCGGCGGCCGAGCTGGGCGAGGGCGTCGACGTCGGTGCCTACACGGTCATCGGGCCGGGGGTCCGCGTCGGCGACGGCACGAGCATCGGCGCGCACTGCGTCATCGAGGGCCCCACCACCATCGGCCGCGGCAACCGCATCGGCAGCCACAACGCGCTGGGCATCGCCCCGCAGGACAAGAAGTACGCCGGCGAGCCCACCGAGCTGCACATCGGCAACGGCAACACGATCTTCCAGTTCTGCACCTTCAGCCGCGGCACGGCGCAGGACGGCGGCGTCACGCGCGTGGGCGACGACAACTGGATCATGGCCTACGTGCACCTCGCGCACGACGTCCAGCTGGGCAGCCACACCATCCTGGCCAACAACGCCACGCTGGCCGGGCACGTGCACGTGGACGACTGGGCCATCATCGGCGGCCTGAGCGGCATCCACCAGTTCTGCCACATCGGTGCGCACGTGATGACGGGCTTCCAGAGCCACGTCAGCCAGGACGTGCCGCCGTTCATGACGGTCTCCGGCAACCCGCTCGCGGTGCACGGCTTCAACGCCGAGGGCCTGCGCCGGCGCGGCTTCAGCAAGGAGCGCATCGGCCTCGTCAAGCAGATGCACAAGCTGCTGTACCGCGAGGGCCTGACGCTCGACGCCGCCAAGGCGGCCATCACGGCGCTGAAGGGCACGGTCGAGGGCGGCGACGTCGACGTCGAGCGGCTGCTGCAGTTCCTGGCCGCCAGCACCCGCGGCATCGTCCGCTAGGCGGCCCAGCGTGCAGTTGGCCATGGTCGCCGGCGAGGCCTCGGGCGACCTGCTCGCCTCCTTGCTGCTGGGCGGCGTCAAGGCGCGCTGGCCGGCCCTGCACACCGCCGGCATCGGCGGCCCGAAGATGGCCGCGCAGGGCTTCGAGGCCTGGTGGCCTATCTACAGGCTGGCGGTTCGCGGCTACGTCGAGGTGCTGCGCCACTACCGCGGCATCAAGGCCATCCGCGACGCACTCGGCGACCGCCTTCTGCGCGAGCGCCCGGCGGGCTTCGTGGGCGTGGACGCGCCCGACTTCAACCTCGGCCTCGAGAAGCGGCTCAAGGCCGCCGGCATCCGCACCGTGCACTTCGTCTGCCCCAGCATCTGGGCCTGGCGCGGGGGCCGCGCCAGGAAGATGGCCGAGAGCTGCGACCACGTGCTGTGCCTCTTTCCCTTCGAGCCCGCGCTGCTGGCCGGGCATGGCGTGGCCGCCACCTTCGTGGGCCACCCGCTGGCCGATGCGATCCCGCTCGAGCCACCACGTGCCGCCAGCCGCGCCGCGCTCGGCCTGGGCGAGCACGACGAGGTGCTGGCGCTGCTGCCGGGCAGCCGCCGCAGCGAGATCGAGTACATCGCGCCGCCCTTCCTGCAGGCTGTGGCCCGGCTGGCGCGCTCGCGGCCAGGCTTGCGCGTCGTGCTGCCGGTGGCGCCGGGCCTGCGCGCGCTGGTCGAGCGCCAGCTGGCCGCCCATGCGCCCGGCGCCGGCGTGCGCTTGCTCGACGGCCAGAGCCACGCCGCGTTGGCGGCCTGCGACCTGACGCTCATCGCCAGCGGCACGGCCACGCTGGAGGCGGCCCTCTTCAAGCGGCCCATGGTCATCGGCTACGCCATGCACCCCTTGAGCTGGCAGCTGATGAAGCGCATGGCCTACCAGCCCTGGGTGGGCCTGCCCAACATCCTGGCGCGCGAGTTCGTCGTGCCCGAGCGCATCCAGGAGCACTGCAGGCCCGAACGGCTCGAGCGCGACGTGCTCGAGTGGCTCGACGACGCGGCGCGCCGCGACCTCGTGGCGGCGCGCTTCGCCGAGATGCACCAGCTGCTGCGCCAGGACACGGCGCGCCGTGCCACCGATGCCCTCGCGCAGGTCTTCGCGCTCTAGGCCCTTCCGCTTCGAGCAGCTGGGCCTGGGCTGGGACGCGCCCGGCCTGGTGGCCGGCGTCGACGAGGCCGGCCGCGGCCCGCTGGCCGGGCCGGTGGTGGCCGCGGCCGTCATCCTCGACGAGCTGCAGCCCATCCGCGGCCTGGCCGATTCGAAGGCGCTCACGGCGCTGAAGCGCGAGCGCCTCTTCGACGAGATCCGCGCCCGCGCGCTGTGCTGCAGCGTGGCGCAGGCCAGCGTCGAGGAGATCGACCGCCTGAACATCCTGCAGGCCACGATGCTGGCGATGCGCCGCGCCGTCGACGGCCTGCGGCTGAGACCGCACCGCGTCGTCGTCGACGGCAACCGCGTGCCGGTGCTGCCGGTGCCGGTGGCGGCGGTCGTCAAGGGCGATGCCAAGGTCGCGGCGATCTCGGCCGCCTCCATCCTGGCCAAGGTCACGCGTGATCGCCTCTGCGCCGACCTGCACGAGCGCTTTCCGCAGTACGGTTTCGGCGGCCACAAGGGCTATCCCACGCCCGACCACCTGGCGGCGCTGCGCGAGCACGGGCCCTGCGCGGAGCACCGTCGCAGCTACGCGCCGGTGCGCGCCTGCCTCGACGCCGGCGGGGAGGGCTCGTGAGCGAGCTGGTGCGCATCGGCTCGCGCGACAACGCGCTGCTCGTGCGGCTGCGCCGGCTGGCCCAGGACGGCACGGCCTACCGCCGCGTCGGCCAGGTCTGGCTGGAGGGCGATCACCTGTGCAGCGCCTTCGTGCAGCGCGGCGGCCGGGCCGCGCAGGCCGTGTTCACCGACGAGGCCTGGCAGCAGCCGTCGCTGCGTGCGCTGGCCGCCGCGGCCGCGCGCGTGGCGCTGGTGCCGGTCGACCTGTTCGCCGGCATCAGCAGCCTGCCGAGCCCGGCGCTGATGGGCTTTCTCGTCGACCTGCCCGCGGCGCCGGCTCTGGAGCCGGCCGCACCGACCCTGGTGCTGGACCGTGTGCAGGACGCCGGCAACGTGGGCAGCATGCTGCGCAGCGCAGCGGCCTTCGGCGTACGGCAGGTGGTCGCGCTCAAGGGCACGGCGGCGCTGTGGAGCCCGAAGGTGCTGCGCGCCGGCATGGGCGCGCACTTCGGGCTGGCACTGCACGACGCGGCCGAGCCGTCGCTGCTGGACGAGCTGGCCGTGCCACTGGTGGCCACCAGCTCGCACGCCACGGCCGCCTTGCCCGACGCCGCGCTGCCCTGGCCCTGTGCCTGGGTGATGGGCCACGAGGGGCAGGGCGTCGACGCAGCGCTGCTGGCGCGCTGCGCGCTGGCGGTGCGCATTCCGCAGCCCGGCGGCGAGGAGTCGCTGAACGTGGCCGCGGCGGCGGCCGTGTGCCTGTACGAATCGGTGCGCCGGCGGCCCGCGGCTCAGTAGATCAGCCGATCGGGGCGCAGGTCGCGCAGGATCGTCGTCGCGATCTCCTCGATGCTCTTGTGCGTGGACGAGAGCCACGACACACCCTCGCGCCGCATCATGCTCTCGGCCTCGCGCACTTCGTAGCGGCAGTTCTCGATCGCAGCGTACTTGCTGCCGGGGCGCCGCTCGTGGCGGATCTGCGAGAGGCGCTCAGGGTCGATCGTCAGCCCGAAGCACTTGCGCTTGTAGGGCGCCAGCGGCGTGGGCAGGCGGCCGCGCTCGAAGTCTTCCGGGATCAGCGGGTAGTTGGCGGCCTTGATGCCGTGCTGCATGGCCAGGTACAGGCTCGTGGGCGTCTTGCCGCTGCGCGACACGCCCAGCAGGATGACATCGGCCTCGGCCAGGTTGCGCGAGCTCTGGCCGTCGTCGTGCACGAGGCTGAAGTTGATGGCCTCGATGCGGTCGGAGTACTCCTGGCTCTTGCTGACGTCGGAGAAGCGGCCCACGCGGTGGTTGCTCTTGACGCCGAACTCCTCTTCGAGCGGCTCGACGAAGGTGCGGAACATGTCCATCACCATGCCCTTGCAACCGCTGCCGGTCAGGATGTCGCGCACGTCCTCGCGCACCAGCGTCACGAAGACGATGGGGCGCTTGCCCTCGCGTTCGGCCGTGGCGTCGATCTCGGCCCGCACCTGGTGGGCCTTCTCGGGCGTGTCGATGAAGGGCCGGCGCACGTGCCGCGGCTTGGCTGCGAACTGGGCGAGGATGGAGTTGCCGAAGGTCTCGGCGGTGATGCCGGTGCCGTCCGAGACAAAGAACACGGTGCGTTCGGGCATGGGCGGCGTCTGCGGTGCTGGGGGGTGAGGTCTCAGGTCATCATAAGGAAAGAGTCCCTAAAATCCGCAGCACTTTCCGCCTCGCCACCCCGACGTGAACCTCACCGGCCTCGAACAAGAAGTCCAAGCCGCCGGCAGCAGGACGTTCCGCGTGGCGCCAGCGATGGCACCGGTTTACCCACATCACGGAGCTTTCCCATGGCACAGGCATCGCTGGCGACCGCCCTGGTCGTACCGTTCGAAGAACTGAGGATGACCGACGTCGAGGTTGTTGGCGGCAAGAACGCCAGCCTCGGCGAGATGATCAGCCAGCTGGCCCACGCCGGCGTGCGCGTGCCCGGCGGCTTTGCCACCACGGCGCACGCCTTCCGCGTCTTCCTGCGCGAGGGCGGCCTCGAGCAGCGCATCAAGGACACGCTCGCCCGGCTCGACGTCGACGACGTGCGCGCGCTGGCCGAGACGGGTGCCATGGTCCGCCGCTGGGTCATCGAGGCGCCGTTCCCGGCCGCGCTCGAGGCCGAGGTGCGCTCGTACTACGCGCGCCTGGTGGCCGAGTCGCCCGAGGCCAGCTTTGCCGTGCGCTCGTCGGCCACGGCCGAAGACCTGCCCGATGCCAGCTTCGCCGGCCAGCAGGAGACCTTCCTCAACGTGCGCGGCATCGACGACGTGCTGCACCACATGAAGGAGGTGTTCGCCTCGCTCTACAACGACCGCGCCATCAGCTACCGCGTGCACAAGGGCTTCGCCCACGGTGACGTGGCCCTGTCCGCCGGCGTTCAGCG
>JAIXTY010000173.1 GCA_027483705.1 Rubrivivax sp. | reverse complement strand
CGCCGAGCGCGGCGCGCAACTCGCTGATCACCGACTTGACCGCACTGTCGCTGACGTAGCGGCGCTGCCACACGGTGTCGAGCAGGTGGTCGCGCGGCACCAGCCGGCCCGGGCGCTGCACCAGTTCCACCAGCAGCGCCAGCGGCTTGCGCGACAGCGGCCGCGCGCGCCCGGCCTGCGTGAGGCGCGCGTTGGCGATGTCCAGCACGAACTCGCCAAAGGACAGCACCGGGGCGGACGAGGCTTGCTGCATGACGCGATTGTGGTGAGGCAGGGCCCGGGCCTGGGCGTCAGGCCGGATTTCCGACGCGTTTCCGACGCTGCGCCGGCGACGCCGCTCGCCCGGGCCCGAACACTGGCGGCCCTGGTCACTCAGCCCTGGAGATCGCCGATGAAACCCCCTTCTTACACCGCCTTGCTGGCCACGCTGGCCCTGGCGGCCCTGTCGCTCGTGGCGGCGCCCCGCGACGCACAGGCCGGCCCCATGATCGGTGCCGTGGGCGCCACGGCCAGTTCGGTCGCCGGCGGTGGGCCCCTCGTGCCCGCATACACCATCGACCAGAGCGGCCTGACGCAGCCCTACGTGCCGGGCGTCACCGACTTCGACGCCTACATCGCCGCCGCCCCGATGCACCTGCCGGGGGGACCCACGTCGTGGCTTTCGCAGAGCAGCGACCTCACCCCCACGCTGTGGCTGGACCTCGGCGCGACGCAGACGATCGACGCCCTCGCGCTGTGGGTGAGCGACTTCTACCCGCCGCTGGGCGTCGGCATCTGGGTGTCCCAGGACGGCGTGAGCTGGGGTGGCGTGCTCGCCGACACGCCGCTGGTGCCCGGCACCTGGTTCGAGCCCGTCTCCGCCCAGGTGATCGCGTTCGGGGGGGTCGTCGAAGCGCGCCACGTGCGGCTGGACTTCCGGTGCCCGATCAACGCGCTGGGCATGCCGGCGCCCTGC
The DNA here is from genome assembly GCA_027483705.1 of Rubrivivax sp. Classification (GTDB taxonomy): domain Bacteria; phylum Pseudomonadota; class Gammaproteobacteria; order Burkholderiales; family Burkholderiaceae_C; genus Rubrivivax. Next base: position 5,876 of record JAIXTY010000173.1, on the reverse strand, counting down.
GGCATCGGGGAGGTGGTGTTCCGTGGCGCCGGCCAGGCCGTGCCCGCCCCCACCACCGCCGCACTGGTGCTGCTGCCGCTGGCCCTGCTGGCGACCCGGCAACGAACGCGCCACGCACCGCGCCGGGAGCCCGCGCCATGACCCCGCAGCAGAAGCAGCAGGTCCAGGCCAGCTGGGCCCTGCTGGCGCCACGCGGCAGCGAGGTGGCGGCGCTGTTCTACGCCCGGCTGTTCGAGGCCGACCCCGGCCTGCGCGCCTTGTTCAAGGGCGACCTGCAGGCGCAGGGCGCCAAGCTGATGGCGGCGCTGGGCTTTGTCGTCGAGGGTCTGGACGACCTGTCGACACGGCTGCCCGCGGTGCAGGCGCTGGCCCGGCGGCACGTGGCCTATGGCGTGCAGCCGGCCGACTACGACCGCGTCGGTGCCGCGCTGCTGGCCACGCTGCGCCAGGGCCTGGCCGGCCTCGACGAGGCCGAAGCCACCCTGGAAGCCTGGGGCGTGGCCTACGCCACGGTGGCCGGTGCGATGAAGACCGCCGCCTGGCCCACCGGGCCTTCGGCCTCGGAGTGGGTGGCGCAGCAGCCTGCCTGAACCGGCCAAACCCCTCTCATCCACTGGAGACTTCTGATGCACGCAAAGCCCATCGTCTGCCTGCTCGTGGCCGCGGCCGCCTTCTCGTCCACCGGCGCCCGCGCCGCCGCCGTCTACGCCGAGGACTGGAGCGGCGGCACCGCAGAAGGCTGGAGGTCCAACGCCGCGACGACCAACTCGGTCACCCATGACGCGACCGCCGGCCAGCCGGCTTCAGTGGCTGGAGCTACGACTCTGACGAGGTGCTCGGCCAGTACGGCGTCTGGCACACGGTGAGCGCGACCTTCGACGCCGACTGGAGCGATGTCGAGGCCGAGGCTGCCGGCTGGGTGAAGGATCCCCTCGGGGCCGAAGGCTTCGCCCAGACCCTGAGCGACGTCTACTGGACGGAAGTGCGCCTAGAGATGCCCTCCGATGCCAGCTTCGGCAGCGCCCACATCGACAACTTCCGCCTGATGCGGGTGCCAGCGCCGGGTTCGATGGCGCTGGCGCTGGGGGCTCTCGGGGCCCTGGGACTCGCCGCCGGCAGCGGCGGGGCGGCACGACGGCGGCGGGGGGCCTAGTACCGCCCGGTGATGCCCGCGATGCGCAGGTACAGCGTGGCGCAGAAGGCCACCACCACCCGCGTGGCCCAGCCGCGCAGGCCGCTGCGCATGGGCTCGGCCACCTCGGTGGACAGCGCGAACGCTTCATCGAAGCGCGCCGCCAGCTGGCGCGAGAAGCCGGCGTCGCGCACCACGACGTTGGCCTCCAGGTTGAGCAGCAGGCTCAGTGGGTCGATGTTGCTGCTGCCCACGGTGGCCCAGTCGTCGTCCACGCGGGCCACCTTGGCGTGAAGAAACGCGGGGTTGTATTCGAAGATGCGCACGCCGTGGCCGCGCAGCTCGTCGTACACGGCCTGCGCGGCCAGCGCTGCGATGCGGTAGTCGACCTTGCCCTGCAGCAGGAGGCGCACGTGAACGCCCCGTTGCGCCGCCAGGCGCAGCGCGCGGCGAAAGCGGTGGCCCGGGTAGAAGTACGGCACGGCGATGTCGACCGACTCGCGCGCGCGGCCAATCGCTTCGACGAAGCTGCGCTCGATGACGCGGCGCTGGCGCAGGTTGTCGCGCACCAGGAAGGCGGCGCGCATCGGGCGCGGGTCGTCGGCCGCTTCGGCCCGTTCCAGCGCCGCCGGGCCGCGCAACTGCTGCAGCAGCGCCATCGTCTCGCCCACCGGGTGCTCGCTGGCCGCGGCCACGGCGAACTCGCTGCGCCAGTGGCGGGCCAGGTGCGCGCGGGCCCACATCGCGCGGGTGGCGGCGCGGGCGTGCGCCGCCAGCGGGCCGCTCATCTGCACGGCAAAGTCCAGGCGCGGCTGGTCGGTCCAGCCGTGGTTCAGGTCGTGGCGGTCGTCGATGAGGTTGATGCCGCCGACAAAGGCCGTCAAGCCACCGGCATCACCGGGTGCATCGCACACACACAGCTTCTGGTGCAGCCGTCGCAGCTGACCCGGCTGCAGCCAGGCCCACCAGCGGTCGAGTGCGCGGAACACCTCCAGCTGCACCGCGCTGCCGGCAAATTGCGCGCGCACGGCGGGCAGCGACTTGATGCTGCCGAAGCCGTCGATCACCACGCGCACCGTCACGCCGCGGGCCGCCGCGTCGATGAGAGCCTGCGCCACGGCCTGCGCCGCGGAGTCGTCGTGGAAGATGTAGGTGGCCAGCCAGACCTCCTGCCGCGCCGCGCCGATGGCCGCCACCATGCGCGGGAACAGCTCGTCGCCGCCCTGCAGCAGCGTGACGGTGTTGCCGCCCACGAAGCGCGGCACGGGCACGCCGGACAGCTCGCGCAGCGTGTCGCTCAGGCTGCGCTTCATGAGGCCCTCTTCATGCCAGCGCCAGTTCGGCGATGAGCGGCAGGTGGTCGGACATGCGGGCCCAGGCCAGGCCGCGCGGCACCATCGTCGAGGTGCAGGCCAGGCCGCGCAGGTAGAAGCGGTCGAGCGAGAACACCGGCGCCAGCGACGGGAACGTGGCCTGGGCACCCTGCCCGCTCAGCGGGCGTGCGCGCTGCAGACCGGCAGCGCGCATCGGCGCGTCGAGCCGCTCGCCCCAGTCGTTGAAGTCGCCCGCCACCACCAGCGGCGCGTCGGCCGGCACCTCGTGCGCGATGTAGTCCGCCAGGCGCTGCACCTGGCGCACGCGGCTGCGGTGCACCAGGCCGAAGTGCACGACGATGGCGTGCACCGTCAGGCCGGCCCACTGCACCGGCACGTGCAGCAGGCCGCGCTGCTCGAAGCGGTGGTCGCTCACGTCGTGGTGGCCGACGTCGCCGATTGGCCAGCGCGCCAGCAGCGCGTTGCCGTGCTCGCCGTGGCGGGTGACGGCGTTGGTGCGGTAGGCGACCTCGTAGCCCTCGGGCGCCAGGTACTCGGCCTGCCCCTGCGGCGGCCAGCCGAAGTGCGTGCGGTCGAAGCGTCGCGCCTCGCGCGTGTGGAACAGGCGCACCTCCTGCAGGAACACGAGGTCGGCGTCGAAGGCCTCCACCGCCAGACCCAGGTTGTGGATCTCCAGCCGCTTGCGCGGCCCGACGCCGCGCACGCCCTTGTGGATGTTGTAGGTGGCCACGCGCAGCGCGCCCAGCCCGGTGTGGGGCGGCAGCAGCGAGCTCTGCAGCGGCGAGCGCGTGTTCACGCCCGCATCATCGCCGCCGCGCGGGCAGCGTGAGGATGGCCTCGGCGTTGCTGGGGGAGAAGCAGCGGGCCGCCGCCTCCTGCCACGGCAGCCACGCATGGGCCATGTGTTCGCGCGGGCTCAGCGTGGGCACCACCGGCGCCGGCAGCTCGAGGCCGAACCAGTGCTCGGTGTTGCTCGTCACGCCCGGCGCGTAGCGGTGCCGCCACTGCGGGTAGATCTCGTAGACGAGCTCGTGGCGCCAGTCGGTGAGCACGCCGCCCTGCGCGGCGCCGAGACCAGTCTCTTCGGCGACCTCGCGCCAGGCGGCCTGTTCGGGCGGCTCGTCGAGCGCATCGAGCGAGCCGGTGACGCTCTGCCAGAAGCCGGGGCGGTCAGCCCGCTCGATCAGCAGCACCTCGAGCGCGGGGGTGTGGATGACGACCAGCACCGAGCGGGGAACCTTGGGCGGACGAGGGGAAGGTGGGTGACTCACGGCGCGGTGCAGTGTAGCCAGCGGCCGTGGCCGGGCGCTTCTGGGGACGACGCGCCGTGGACTGCAGTCGCCGGCTCCGCGCCCCGGCCGCCACCAAGCCCAGGCCGACGACCATCATGGCCCAGGTCTCGGGTTCCGGGACGACGCCGGCGACGACAAAACCCGTGTCCGCCAGGCTGAACACCGTGCCGTTGAAGAGGGCACCGCCGAACAAGGTCGTGCCGTAGAGCGTGCCGGCCGCGTCGGCCAGCAGGCCGCCACGGGGGTTGGTGCCGTTGCCCCCGGTGAACTCAACCAGCGTGGTGACGGTGCCGTCGCGAGTCAGGCTGAACACGGTGCCGAAGTTGCTGCTGCCGCCCAGAAGCGTCGTGCCGAACAGCGTGCCCGCCGCGTCGATGATCAGCGTGCCCCAGGGTTCGGCACCGTTGCTGCCGTTGAAGCTGGCCAAGGTCGCCAAGGTGCCGTCGCTGGCCAGGCTGAACACCGTGCCCAGGTTCGACGTGCCGCCGAACCGGGTCGTGCCATAGAGCGTGCCCGATGCATCGGCGACCAGGCTGCCGAACATGTCGCCGGGGAGGTTGGCCAGGGTCGTCAGCGTACCGCCCGTGCCGAGGCGGAAAACCGTCGCGGGGTAGGAAGCACCGTCGCCCACCGTCGTGCCGTAAAGCGCGCCCGAGGCATCGGCGATGACGCCGCCGAAGGGCTCGGCGCCGGCCGTGCCGTTGAACACGTGTCGGGTTGTGAAGGTGCCGTCGGTCGCCATGCTGAACACCGTGCCGAAACCGGGCGCGCTGTTGCGGGTCGTGCCATGGATCGTGCCCGAGGCATCGACGTGCAGCGTGCCCCAGGGTTCGCGCCCGCTGACGGTATCGCCGCCGAAGGCGACCAGGGTCGTCAGCGCACCGCCAGGGGTGAGGCGGAACAGCGTGCCTCCGAACGAAGGGCCCCCGCTGCGGGTGGTGCCGTGCAGCGTGCCCGCGGCGTCGATGACGAGGCCGCCGTAAGGGCCACGGCCATTGGCGTTGTTGAAGCTCACCAGCGTGGTCAGGGTACCGCCTGGGGTGAGGCTGAAGACCGTGCCGCTGCCGCCCACCGTGGTGCCGTAGAGGGTGCCCGCGGCGTCGGCGACCAGGGTGCTGTAGGGCTGCGCGCCGTTGCCGCCGTTGAAGCTGGCCAGCGTCGTCAGCGTTGCCGCGCCGGCGGGTGCCGCCAGGGCCAGCAGGGCTGCGAGGCACGCGGTGAAGGACAGATGACGCATTCGAGCACTCCCCGCGACACGACGCGAAATCGCGACGAGGGGAGTCTCACACGCAGCGGCGGGGGTGGTGCCACTTCGGACCACCCCCGTTCAGAGGATCCCCCAGGGCCCTCAGGCCGCCTTCGGGTTGCGCAGGCGGATGTGCAGCTCGCGCAGCTGCGCTTCGTCGACGAAGCTCGGCGCCCCGGTCAGCAGGCACTGCGCGCGCTGCGTCTTCGGGAAGGCGATGACGTCGCGGATGCTCTCGGCCCCCGTCATCAGCGTCGCGATGCGGTCCAGGCCGAAGGCCAGGCCGCCGTGCGGCGGCGCGCCGTACTGCAGCGCGTCGAGCAGGAAGCCGAACTTCACGCGCTGCTCCTCCGGCGTGATGTTCAGCGCCTCGAAGACACGGGCCTGCACGTCGGCGCGGTGGATGCGCACGCTGCCGCCGCCGATCTCCCACCCGTTGAGCACCATGTCGTAGGCCTTGGCGATGCAGGCGCCGGGGTCGGTCTTCATCAGCTCGTCGTGGCCGTCCTTGGGCGCCGTGAACGGGTGGTGCACGGCGTTCCAGCGCTTGCTGTCCTCGTCGTACTCGAACATCGGGAAGTCCACCACCCACAGCGGCTTCCAGCCGTCCTCGAACAGGCCGTGCTGGCGGCCGAACTCGCTGTGGCCCACCTTCAGGCGCAGCGCGCCGATGGCGTCGTTCACGACCTTGGCCTTGTCGGCGCCGAAGAAGATGAGGTCGCCGTTCTTGCAGCCCGTGCGGGCGATGATCTCGGCAATGGCGGCGTCGTGCAGGTTCTTCACGATCGGGCTCTGCAGCCCGTCGCGGCCCTTGCCTGCGTCGTTGACCTTGATCCAGGCCAGGCCCTTGGCGCCGTAGATCTTGACGAACT
>JAIXTY010000328.1 GCA_027483705.1 Rubrivivax sp. | reverse complement strand
GTTGCGGAACATGGCGTCCAGCAGGCGGTGCAGGATCATCGCGTCGGTGACGTCGGCGACATGGAACTCGTCGAAGCAGATCAGCCGGAAGCGCCGCGCGATGCGGCGGCCGAGCTCGTCCAGCGGATCGGCCGTGCCCTTGAGCTCCTGCAGCTCGCGGTGCACCTCGCGCATGAACTCGTGGAAGTGCAGACGCGTCTTGCGCGTCAGCGGCACGGCCTGGAAGAAGCAGTCCATCAGGAAGCTCTTGCCGCGCCCCACGCCGCCCCACATGTAGACGCCGCGCGGGATGGGCGGGCGCATCAGCAGCTTGGTGATGGCGTTGCGGCGGCGTGCCTTGTACTCGGCCCATTCGTGCTCGCAGCGCGACAGCGCCGCCACGGCGCGCCGCTGCGCGTCGTCGGCCTGGTAGCCGCGTTCGGCCAGCTGGCGCTGGTACAGGCGTTCGACGTCGGACATCGGGTTCAGGCCGAGCAGACGCGGTCGCGCCCGCCGCGTTTGGCGCCGTAGAGCAGCACGTCGGCACGGGCCGCCGCCGCCTCGAGCGACTCACCCGGCCGCACCGCCACGACCCCCACGCTCACGCTCACCTGGATGCCTGGCGCGAAGGCGTTCCAGTCGTGGGCCCTCACCCCTTCGCGCAGACGCTCCATCGCCGCGTGAGCGGCCTCCAGGTCGAGGTCGAACAGCAACACCGCGAACTCCTCGCCGCCGTGTCGGGCCAGGCGATCGTGGGTGCGCAAGGCCTGATGCATCAGGTTCGCCACGGTCCGAAGCACGGTGTCGCCGACGGTGTGCGAGTGCTCGTCGTTGATGCGCTTGAAATGGTCCAGGTCCACGAGCGCCAGTGCCCGCGACTGCGGCAGCGCGGCGATCGCGGACCAGGCCGCCTCGAGGCCGCGCCGGTTGAGCAGCCCAGTGAGCGGATCGGTGGACGCCATGCGCGCGGCGTCGCGCACGTGCGCCTGCAGCGCCTCGTTGCGCTCCCGCAGCGACAGGTTCTCGATGCGCAGCCCCTGCTCGTCGATGCGCGCACTCAGCGCTGCGGCGCGTGACTGCAGCGCCGTCATCGCCAGATGGTGCCGGCGATCGTGGTAACGGCGCTGGAACTCCAGCGCCTCCACCGGGCGCCCCGTGAGCTCGCAGATGCGCGAGCGGCGCCGCAGTTCCACGGCGCGGCGCGGCGGATCGGCCGACGGGTCCACCTTCGCAGCCGCTTCGCCACAGGCGTGGGCTTCATCGAGGCGGCCCAGCTGCAGGAGCGCCACGCCGCGCTCGATCCACGCCGAGCAGGCCAGGGGCGCAGGCAGCGATGCCGCATGGTCGGTGATCGCCTTGAACTCGCGTGCAGCCTCCTCCCAGCGCCCTGCACAGGCATACAGCGCGCCGGCCACACGGTGCAGGCGCGACAGCGCCAGCGGCGTACCCACCTGCGGCGCCTCGGCTCGGAGTTGGTCGAGCTGCGGCCAGAGTTCGGCCAGCAAGGCCGCGGCGTCATCGGGCGCCGGCTCCAGACGCTGCTCGCAGGCGATGATGCCGATGATCAGCAGGTTCGTGCGCGCCATCGCACGCTCGGCGGTGTCGCCCGAGACCTCCGCATAGGCCAGTGCCTGGCGAGCCGCCTTCCAGGCCAGGCCCGCGACGCCCATCTCGCCGTACACCGCCGCCAGCCCGGCGTAGGCCGACTTCAGCGCCCCGGGCTCCTGCAGCATCGGCACCAGCACCAGCACCTCGTCGACGGCCAGTTGGGCAGCGTCGCCTTGCTCGAGCAGCGCGTGCTCGCGCGCAATCTCGATCCAGGCGCCGCAGGCCACGTCGGGCCGCTCGGCCTGCCGGGCCGCCAGCAGCGCCTCGTGCGCCCAACGCAGGGCCTCGTCGCTCCGGCGCTGATTGCCCCGCGCCTTGGCCAGCACCATCGCGGCGTCGGCGGCGTCGGCCCACTGCTGGGCATCGCGGGCCGCGCGGAAGCAGGGGCCCGCGAGTTCGCAGGCGCGGTCGAACCGCAGGGCCGAGAGCTCGCGCTGCGCCTGGCTCAGTGCGTCGGTGACGTCCATCGACGGGCCGATGCCTGCCCGCACACTCAGAAGTTCAGCGTGCGCTTGTCCACCGCCAGGGCGGCCTCTTTCGTCGCTTCGCTCAGCGACGGGTGCGCGTGGCAGATGCGGGCGATGTCCTCGCTGCTGGCCTTGAACTCCATCGCCACCACGGCCTCGGCAATCAGCTCGCTGGCCATCGGGCCGACGATGTGCACGCCGAGGATCTCGTCCGTCGTGGCATCGGCCAGGAACTTGACCATGCCGGTGGTGTCGCCCAGGGCCCGCGCGCGGCCGTTGGCCATGAACGGGAAGGTGCCGGCCTTGTAGGCGCGGCCCGCCGCCTTGAGCTGCTGCTCGGTCTGGCCGACCCAGGCGATCTCCGGGCTGGTGTAGATGACCCAGGGGATGGTGTTGAAGTTGACGTGCCCGTGCTGGCCGGCGATGCGCTCGGCCACCGCCACGCCCTCTTCCTCGGCCTTGTGCGCGAGCATCGGGCCGCGCACCACGTCGCCCACCGCCCACACGCCGGGCAGGTTGGTGCGGCATTCGTCGTCGACGACGATCGCGCCGCGCTCATCGAGCTTCAGGCCCACCGCCTCGGGGTTGAGGCCCGCGGTGTTGGGCACGCGGCCGATGCTGACGATGAGCTTGTCGACGGCCAGCGCCTGGGCCTCG
>JAIXTY010000233.1 GCA_027483705.1 Rubrivivax sp. | reverse complement strand
GCGCTGGCCCGCGCGCTGGCGCCGGGGCCGCGCCTGCTGCTGCTGGACGAGCCCTTCTCCAGCCTCGACGTCGACCTGCGCGAGCGCCTGGCGCAGGAGGTGCGCCAGATCCTCAAGGACAGCGAGACCACCGCGCTGCTCGTCACGCACGATCAGCTCGAGGCCTTTGCCGTGGGCGACGTGATCGGCGTCATGAACAAGGGCCGCCTGGAGCAGTGGGACGACGCCTACACGCTGTACCACCGCCCGGCCAGCCGCTTCGTGGCGCGCTTCATCGGCCACGGGGTGTTCGCGCCGGCGCAGATCGTCGCCTGCGCGCACGGCCCCTGCGTGCACACGCCCGTGGGCGAGCTCGACGACGTCGCCGGCTGCCCGCTGCCCGAGGCCTTCAGCCCGGCCGGTGAGTGCGACGTGCTGCTGCGCGCCGACGACATCGTGCACGACGACGCCAGCCCGGTGCGGGCGCTCATCGAGCGCAAGGCCTTCCGCGGCAGCGAGTTCCTGCTGACGCTGCGCCTGGCCACCGGCGAACGCGTGATGGCCCACGTGCCCAGCCACCACGACCACCAGGTCGGCGAGTGGATCGGCATCCGCGCCGAGGTGGACCACGTCGTCACCTTCCCGCGCGAGGCCGCCGAGACCCACGGCGGCGACTGAACCAGCAAGGTTTCTTTGCCTGACGGCGGAAATGACACCGGAACCCGGGTGCTGCTTCCGGGATCAGAGCCTGTGTGGCGCATCCTGCGCACCTATACTGACCGGTAACTCCCGCGTTCCGTCTCGAGAAAGGCGAACCAGCATGGGCTCCAAGTTCAAGATTGCCGGCCTGCTGGCCATCGGCGCCGTGGCCGGCGCGCTGGCCACCATGCAGATCACCGCCGTGGCGCGCAGCGCCTTCGGCCCCCTGCCGGTTGAAGAACTGCAGCAGCTCGCCGCCGTGTTCGACCGCGTCAAGGCCGAGTACGTCGAGCCGGTGGACGAGAAGAAGCTCATCTCCGACGCCATCGCCGGCATGGTATCGGGGCTCGACCCGCACTCCCAGTACCTCGACAAGAAGACCTTCCGGGAGTTCCGCGAGAACACCGGCGGCCGATTCATCGGCATCGGCATCGAGATGACGATGGAAGACGGCCTCGTGAAGGTGGTCTCGCCGATCGAGGGCTCGCCCGCCTTCCGCGCCGGCCTGAAGACCGGCGACCTGATCACCCGCATCGACGACACGCCCGTCAAGGGCCTCACCGTCGACCAGGCCGTCAAGCGCATGCGCGGCGAACCGGCCACCAAGGTGCAGCTGCAGGTCTTCCGCAAGGAAGAGAACCGCAGCTTCCCGGTGACCATCGTGCGCGAGGAGATCCGCATGCAGAGCGTGCGGGCGCGCATGGTCGAGCCCGGCTACGGCTGGCTGCGCGTGAGCCAGTTCCAGGACCGCACGGTCGAGGACTTCGTCAAGAAGATCGAAGATCTGTACAAGCAGGATCCCAACCTGAAGGGCCTGGTGCTCGATCTCCGCAACGATCCGGGCGGCCTGCTCGACGCCAGCATTGCACTTTCGGCGGCCTTCCTGCCCGACAACGTGGTCGTCGTCAGCACCAACGGCCAGATGGCCGAATCGCGCATGAGCTTCCGCGCCACGGCGGCCGACTACGTGCGCCGCGGCGGGGCCGATCCGCTCAAGCGCCTGCCCGCGGCGCTGAAGCGCGTGCCGCTGGTGGTGCTGGTGAACGAGGGCTCGGCCTCGGCCAGCGAGATCGTCGCCGGCGCGCTGCAGGACCACAAGCGCGCCACGATCATGGGCGCCCAGACCTTCGGCAAGGGCTCGGTGCAGACCATCCGCCCGCTGCCGGGCGACACGGCGCTGAAGATCACCACCGCGCGCTACTACACGCCCTCGGGCAGCAGCATCCAGGCCAAGGGCATCACGCCCGATGTCTTCCTCGACGAAACCGCCGAGGGCAACGTGTTCGCCGCGCTGCGCATGCGCGAGGCCGACCTCGAGAAGCACCTGCAGGGCGCCGACGAGAAAAAGGACCCGGCACGCGACAAGGCGCGCGAGGAAGCCCGCGCCAAGCTCGAGGAGCAGCTGGCCAAGACCAAGGAGCCGCCGAAGCCGCTGCCGGAGTTCGGCACCGCCGACGACTGGCCGCTGCGCCAGGCGCTGAACCAGCTGCGCGGGCTGCCGGTGGTGGCCAGCAAGACGGTCACCGAGAAGCGCGCCGAGGCGCCGGCCACCAAGTAAGGCCCGCGCGAGCTGACTGGACAGGCCCGCTCCGGCGGGCCTTTTTCATGCGCCGCCGCCCCGCCGGCGGCGCGTATGCTCGCCGCGATGAACGCCTCGAAGAACCCCGCCCACCCCGAACTCACCGCGCGCAACTTTCCCAGCGCGCAGGAAGACGCCGCCGCCGTGCCCGAGGCGGCGCGCTACGCCGGCCCCGAAAGCGCGTACCGGCTGGCCTTCACCGACACCGCCTTCCTGCTGCGCGAGGAGCTGCGCCCGGTGCGCATGCAGCTGGAGCTGCTCAAGCCCGAGCTGGTGCAGACCGAGCAGGGCGTGGAGAGCACCATCGTCATCTTCGGCAGCGCGCGCATCAAGTCGCCCGAGGCCGCCGCGCAGATGCTCGCCGAGGCCGAGGCGGCCGACGACGCCCAGTCGCTGGCGCGCGCCCGCCACGCCGTCGACATGAGCCGCTACTACGACGAGGCGCGCCGCTTCGCCGCCCTGGCCACGCAGAAGAGCCGCGAGCACGCAACGCCGCTCTTCGTGGTCACCGGCGGCGGCCCCGGCATCATGGAAGCGGGCAACCGCGGCGCCTTCGAGGTGGGCGGCAAGAGCATCGGCCTGAACATCGTGCTGCCACACGAGCAGGCGCCCAACCCGTACATCACGCCGGAGCTGTGTTTCCAGTTCCACTACTTCGCACTGCGCAAGATGCACTTCGTGATGCGCAGCATCGCGCTGGTGTGCTTTCCAGGGGGCTTCGGCACGCTCGACGAGCTGTTCGAGACACTGACGCTGGTGCAGAACGGCAAGAGCCGCAAGCGCCCGATCCTGCTGTTCGGCCGCGCCTTCTGGGAGAAGCTCATCGACTTCCAGCACCTCGTCGACACCGGCATGATCTCGTCGCACGACCTGCAGCTCTTCCGCTACGTCGAGAGCGCCGAGGAAGCCTGGGAGGTGCTGGCCGCGCATTACGGCTTCGACCAGCCGCCGACAGAATCCGGCGCATTCGCGGAAGACATCTGAGGCCGCGTGCCGCGCCGGGCCGATAGCATCCGGGCCATGACGCGACATGTTTCCCTGATCGGCGCGCCCACGGACATCGGCGCCGGCGCGCGTGGCGCCCGCATGGGCCCCGAGGCGCTGCGCGTGGCCGGGCTGCAGGCCGCGCTGGAGGGCCACGGCCTGGAGGTCCAGGACCGCGGCAACCTGGCCGGCCCGCCCAACCCCTGGCTGCCACCCGTGGACGGCTACCGCCACCTGCCCGAGGTCGTGGCCTGGAACCGCGCCGTGCACGACGCCGTGCACGCCGAGCTGGCGCTGGGCCGCCTGCCCATCTTGCTGGGTGGCGACCACTGCCTGGGCCTGGGCAGCATCAGCGCCGTGGCGCGCCACTGCCGCGAGGCCGGCAAGAAGCTGCGCGTGCTGTGGCTGGACGCGCACGCCGACTTCAACACCAGCGTGCTCACGCCCAGCGGCAACATCCATGGCATGCCGGTGGCCTGCCTGTGCGGGCACGGGCCCCAGGAGCTGATCGAGATCGGCGGCACGGTGCCGGCGCTCAACCCCAGGGCCATCCGCCAGATCGGGATCCGCAGCGTCGATCCTGGCGAGAAGCGCTTCGTGCACGAGGTCGGCCTCGAAGTCTTCGACATGCGCTACATCGACGAGATGGGCATGCGGCACACCATGGAGCTGGCGCTGGCCACGCTGGACGACAAGACGCACCTGCACGTGAGCTTCGACGTCGACTTCCTCGACCCCGAGATCGCCCCCGGCGTCGGCACCACGGTGCCCGGCGGCCCCACCTACCGCGAGGCGCAGCTGTGCATGGAGATGATCGCCGACACCGG
>JAIXTY010000156.1 GCA_027483705.1 Rubrivivax sp. | reverse complement strand
GGCCTGCTCGCGCCGGCGCGACCAGAGCTGCATCAGCCGCGCGTTCAGCGGCCCCGCGATCAGCGAGTACAGCCCGGCGCACAGCCCGAAGCGCGCCGAGTCCACCACCTGCTGCAGCGGCGTGCCCGTGGCGGCCACCACGGCCAGCAGCACGCCGGCCGTGATGGCGGCGATGGCCGACCCGAGCCAGACCATCGTCACCCAGGCGCCGCCGGTGCCCAGGCCGAGCTCCAGGCGGTCCGCCAGCGCTGCGCCCGCGCCAGCGGCCAGCACCCGGCGGCGCCAGCGCCGCTGCGGCCACTCCACCAGGCGCTGCAGCGCGCGGCCGACGCGGCCGTGGGCGCCCTGGGGCGCCGCGCGGCCCTCCTTCATCGCCTGCACGTTCTGCAGCCAGCGCTGCTGGCGGGCGTCGGCCCAGCGGTGCAGCCGGCCGCCGTCGCCCACGCAGCGCGCGAGCAGGAAGCCCAGCGCCATCAGCATCGCGGCCTGCAGGCCCCAGGGCAGGGCCTCGGCGTGAAGTGCGACGAGCCGCATCTCGCCCAGAAACGGCGACAGCACGCAGAACGCAAGCCACAGCAGCGGTTCGCGGATCACCCAGGCGATGCCCACCACCGCCGGCAGCACCAGCCACACCGTGAACAGCAGCCGCGGCGTCACCAGCGCCAGCAGCGCCATCGCGGCGGCGGTGACGAGCAGGCCCGCCACCAGCAGGTGCAGGCGCAGCGTGCGCGCATGCGCCGGCACCAGGCGGGCCAGCGGATGGCGGTTCTGGCGCAGCAGGCCGTCGGCGGCCGTCCACCACAGCCCGGTGAGGGCGAGCAGGCCCGTGGCGGTGATGAGCGTCGAGGTGGCCAGGTCCAGCCACAGCGCCGACAGCAGCAGCGGCATCGACAGCACCAGCAGCGCGACCAGCAGGCGCGCGAGCCGCGCGGTGCCGGTCTGGCGCCCGGCCTGCCAGGGTTGGCGCCAGACCGCGGCATGACGCAGGGCCAGGCTCATGTCAGGGCCTCGAACAGGTCTTCCAGGCTCGGCCGCTGCAGCACGAGCCCGGGCGGCAGCGCCGCCGGCACCGGCCGCCGCAGCAACCAGCGCCCGGGCAGCTTCGCCAGCACCTCGACGCCGGCCAGCTGGGCGAGCTGCGCCTCGGCGCCGGCCACGAAGGCCGTGTCGTCGAGCAGTTCGTCCAGCGGTGCCTGCACGCCGATGCGGCCCTGCTGCAGGAAAGCCACGTTGAAGGCCACGCGCTCGAGGTCGGACAGGATGTGCGTGCTGAACACCACCGTCGTGCCGCGGTCCAGCACCTGCTCGACCAGCTCGCGCAGGAAGTCGCGGCGGGCCAGCGGGTCCAGGCTCGCCACCGGCTCGTCGAGCACCAGCAGGTCGGGCTCGTGGGCCAGCGCGCGGATGATCGACAGCCGCTGCTGCTGGCCGCCGCTGAGGAGGCCGATCTCGACGTCGCGCGGCACCGCCCAGCGCCCAAGCAGCGCCTCGACCTTGGCCGCGTTCCAGCGCGGGTAGAAGCTGCGGAAGTAGGCGAGCAGCTCGTCGGCGCGCAGCTCGCCGAACAGGTCGCTGGCTTGCGGCACGTAGCCGATGCGCGCGCGGGCCGCGTCGTCCAGCTGCGTGGCCGGCTGGCCAAAGAGCCGCACCTCGCCGGCCTGGGCGTCGCGCAGCCCCAGCAGCGCCTCGAGCAGCGTGGTCTTGCCGGCGCCGTTGCGGCCCAACAGCCCGACCACCTGGCCCGGCTGCAGCCGCCAGCGCAGCTGGCGCAGCACCGCCTGGCCGCCGTAGGCCAGGCTGAGGTCGTCGATCACGACACTGGGTGCGGCGGTGTCCGGCGTGTCGCCGGGGTTCAGCGCCGGGCCGGCGTCGGCCATAGGCAGGGACGGGTTCATCGCGGGCTTCCTTCATCGGGCGCGTCGAGCAAGCGCTCGAACAGCGCCAGCGCCTGGTGCTTGGGGACGTCGAGCTCACGCGCCTCGGCGGCGGCGCGCTGCAGCACGGGGCGCAGCTGCTCCAGCCGGTCGCGCGCGGCGGCGGGGCGGGCGTGGACGGCGGCGATGACCATCGGCAGGCCGCGGCGCCGCTCCAGCAGGCCCTCGATTTCCAGCAGGCCGTAGGCCTTGGAGATGGTCATCGGGTGCACGGCCAGCTGCAGCGCCAGCTCGCGCACCGAGGGCAGCTCCTGCCCCGCCACCCACTGGCCGGCCGCCACCCGCCGGCGCAGCTGGTCCATCAGCTGGCGGTAGATCGGCTCGGCCGAGCCCGGGTTGATCTGGAACTGGATCAGGGTGTCCACGTGCACTAGTGTACGGGTGCACTAGTACAGTTTGTCAACACCCTGGGCGGGCGCCAGGGGTGACGCGGGGCACTCAGCGCGCGCAGGAGCGGAAGCCGCAGGCCGCGCGGTCGTCGTCGGGTGCCGCAAAGCGCCGGGCCGCCGCCGTGCGCCAGCGGGCCGGGGTGGCCCAGGAGCCGCCGCGCAGCACGGCGCGGCCCGGGCCGGGCTCGTCCAGTGCGGCGGGCGGCCAGGGGCCGGCGCCGTCCCAGGGGCGCGCTGCGCCCAGCACCCACTCCAGCACGTCGCCAAAGGCAAAGCCCAGGCGCGGCAGCGTGGCCGCGGCGTGTGACCACTCCGCATCGGTGGGCAGCCGTCGGCCGGCCCAGGTGCACCAGGCCTGCGCCTCGTGGCGCGTGACGTGGGCGGCCGCCTGCTGCGCCGGCGCGCGTTCCAGCCGCGCCTGCGGGCCGAAGCCGCGCTGCACCAGCACGCCGCCCTGCAATTGCTCGACGAAGGCCGGCGCGCGCCGGCCCTTGCGCTCGCGCCAGGCCCGGCCTTCGGTCGTCCAGAGGCGGTCGTCGTCGTAGCCGCCGTCGGCGGCGAACTCGGCGAAGGCGGCCCAGCACACGGGCTGGGCGTCGATCTCGAAGGCCGGCAGCGTGACGGCCTCGCGGCCCCGCTCGGCCTCGGGCACGAAGCCGCCGCCGGCGGCGTCGGTGCCGACCACGGCGCGCGCGGCGGGCACGCCCAGCGGCGGGCGCTGCGGGCGCGGCGGCGGGGCGCCGTCGCCGAGCGTGGTGCGCAGCGCCTCGAGCAGGCGGTCCTCGTGGCGCAGCGCCTGGCGAAACAGGGCCAGGGCCGCGTCGTCCTCGGGCGTGGCGGACAACAGATCGAGCGTCAGCTCCAGCGTGGCGGCCAGGTAGCCGCGCAGATCGGCCAGCGACGGCACCGCCGCGCCGTTGCGCCAGCCGTCGAGGCGGGGCTCCAGGCCGGGCAGGCGGGGCAGGGCGGCGTCGGCCGCCTCGCCGCGGTGGCGCTGCACATGGCGCGAGATCCACCACTCCGGCCAGGCCCCGGCGGCCAGCAACTGGCGGCGCAGCGGCGCGGCCGCGTCGTCCTGCAGCGCCGGCAGCCGCGCCAGCAGCGCGTTGCGCGTGTCCATCATCGCCAGCGCCAGCAGTTCGCGGCCGGCGTGGCGCCAGGCGGCCGGGTCGTCGAGCGCGGCGCTGCGCACCGGGTCCATGCTCAGCGCCGGCCGCGCATCACTCGCCGACGAGGCCGTTGCGGATGGCGTAGACCGTCAGCTCGGCGTTGTTCGCCAGGGCCAGCTTCTCAAGCACTCGGGCGCGGTAAACCGACACCGTCTTCGGGCTCAGCATCAGCTCGGCGGCCATGTCGGCCAGGCGCTTGCCGCTGGCGATCATCACCAGCGTCTGCAGCTCGCGGTCGGACAGCTTGGTGTGCGCCGCCTCGGTGCTGGGCGCGGTGAGGCTTTCCACCAGCATCTGCGCGATCTCGGGCGTCACGTACTTGCGGCCCTGGGCCACGGTGCGCACGGCCTGCACCAGGATCTGCGGATCGCCGCCCTTGTTGACGTAGCCGTAGGCGCCGGCGCGCAGCGCGCGGATGGCGTACTGGTCTTCGGGGTACATGCTCACCACCAGCACCTTGACGGGCGAGCCCTCGTCCTTGAGCACGTGCAGCGCGTCGAGCCCGCTGCGGCCGGGCAGGTTGATGTCCAGCACCAGCACGTCGCACGGGCTGGCGCGGCCCTGCGCCGCCATGGCCTGCGGCGTGCTGCGCTCGCGCATCAGCGTGCGCAGCTCGCCGTAGTCGCCGGCCTCGCCGACGACGCGGATGTCCGGCGCGTCCGACAGCGTGTCGCGGATGCCACGCCGGATGAGGGCGTGGTCGTCGCAGAGGATGACGTCGATCATGCGGGCGCGTTCAGTAAGAGGTCCATTCGGCTTCTTCGGCGTCCAGGAGGCCCGGCACGCGTGGCGGCGGCGCACCGCCGTCCAGCGGCACCGACAGGATCAGGCTGGTGCCGACGCCGACGCGGCTGGACAGGTCGATCCAGCCGCCGACCGTGGCCGCTCGCTCGCGCAGGCCGCGGATGCCGAAGCTGCTGGCCTTGGCCAGGTCGGCGCTGGCCAGGCCGCGCCCGTTGTCGGAGATCTCCAGCGACAGCACACCGCCGGTGACGGCCAGGTCGACGACCACCTCGGTGGCCTGGGCGTGCTTTCCGACGTTGGTGAGTGCTTCCTGCACCGTGCGGTAAGCCGCCAGCGGCACGCCCGCCGGCAGGCTGGGCAGCGGGCCGCTCGCGGCATCGGGCAGCCGCAGGCGGCAGCCGATGCCGGTGCGGTGCTCGAAACGCTGCGTCAGCCACTGCAGCGCCGCCACCAGGCCCTGCTCCAGGATGGCCGGCCGCAGGTTCTGCATGATGCGCTGGCTGGCCTCGATGGC
>JAIXTY010000339.1 GCA_027483705.1 Rubrivivax sp. | reverse complement strand
TACGTGAGCTGGGTTTAAAACGTCGTGAGACAGTTTGGTCCCTATCTTCCGTGGGCGCTGCAAGATTGAGAGAGCCTGCTCCTAGTACGAGAGGACCGGAGTGGACGCACCTCTGGTGCATCGGTTGTCACGCCAGTGGCATAGCCGAGTAGCTAAGTGCGGAAGAGATAACCGCTGAAAGCATCTAAGCGGGAAACTCGTCTCAAGATGAGTCTTGCCGGGGCCTTGAGCCCCCTGAAGAGTCGTTCGAGACCAGGACGTTGATAGGCCGGGTGTGGAAGCGGAGTAATCCGTTAAGCTGACCGGTACTAATTGCTCGTGAGGCTTGACCCTATAACTTTGACGAAGCCTGCAGTGCAGGCATGGTCTGAGTTCGATAGTTATGCCGTGATGGCGCAATCAAAACTGATTGAGACTCTATGAATTGGCTGCGGCGTCATTCCGACGACGTGGCGACAAGTCAAGCCTGATGACCATAGCGAGGTGGTCCCACTCCTTCCCATCCCGAACAGGACAGTGAAACGCCTTTGCGCCGATGATAGTGCGGGTTCCCGTGTGAAAGTAGGACATCGTCAGGCTATTTAAAGCGAAACGGGCCCGGTTCAATTGAACCGGGCCCGTTCTCCTTTGTTCGATCGCATCGTGCGACCGATTCTTGCGTCGCTTCTCCGCATGCGCCGTGCCGCCATGACGACGCCGCGCCAGTCCGGTGACGATCAGGTCATCAACTCAGGACGTGCCCGAGCGCAATTCCCGTCGAAGAATCTTTCCGACGTTGCTCTTGGGCAGTTCGTCGCGGAACTCGATGTACTTCGGCCGCTTGTAGGCGGTGAAGTTGTCTCGGCAATAGCGAGCGAGGTCGTCCTCGGACAGCGTGCCATCGTTGCGAACGACGAAGAGCTTCACCGCTTCGCCCGACTTCTCGTCGGCAATCCCGATCGCCGCGCATTCGAGTACACCCGGATGCTCACTCACCACCTGCTCGATCTCGTTCGGGTAGACGTTGAAGCCCGACACCAGGATCATGTCCTTCTTGCGGTCGACGATCCGGACGTAGCCGCGCTCGTCCATCACACCAACGTCGCCCGACTTGAAGAACCCGTCAGCGGTCATGACCTTGGCGGTCTCGTCCGGCCGGTTCCAGTAGCCCGCCATCACCTGCGGGCCCCTGATGCAGATCTCGCCCGCTTCGCCGATGGGCAGGTCTCGACCCAGATCGTCTCGGATCGCGATTTCGGTGCTGGGCACCGGCAGGCCAATGGTTTCGCTGAACTCTTCCAGATCCAGCCGATTGCTGGTCGCCACCGGTGACGTTTCAGACAGCCCGTAGCCCTCGACCACCGGGCAGCCGGTGATGCGCAGCCAGCGCTCGGCCGTCGCCTTCTGCACGGCCATGCCACCCCCGTTCGAAACCACGAGTCCCGAGAAGTCCAGTCGCGCGAACTCCGGATCGTTGGCCAGCGCATTGAACAGCGTGTTGACCGCCGGAAACATGTTCACCCGGTGCTTCGACAGCGTCTTGACGAACCCCGGAATGTCGCGCGGGTTCGGAATCAGCAGATTCATGGCGCCAAAGTGCGCGCCCATGAGCGCGCAGATCGTCAACGCGAAGATGTGATACAGCGGCAGCGCGCAAACGATCGTCAACTGCTGGTCCGCCACCTTGTCCAGCATCGGCTTGAACCAGGCTTCGCACTGCATCAGGTTCGCGACGACGTTGCGATGGAGCAGCGTCGCCCCTTTGGACACCCCCGTCGTCCCGCCGGTGTACTGCAGGAAGGCCACGTCATCGGGCTCGATGTCGACCCGCCGCAGACTCAGCCGCGAACCTCTCTCCAGGGCCTCGCCGAACCGCGTGACCGACCGCCCGCCATCCAGCGGCAGCGCAAACTCCGGCACCATGCGCCGCACATGCCGGACGGCAAAGTTGATGAGCCGGCCACGCCAGAAGCCGAGCAGCTCGCCCAGAGACGCCAGCACCACGTGCCGCACGTCGGTGCGCTCGATGACCTCCTCCAGCGTCGCGGCGAAGTTCTCGAGCACGACGATCGCCTTCGCGCCCGAGTCCCGCAGCTGATGCTCCAGCTCGCGGGCCGTGTACAGCGGGTTGACGTTGACGACCACGTAGCCCGCCCGCAGTACCGCCGCCATCGCGACCAGGTACTGCGGCACGTTGGGCATCATCAAGGCCACCCGATCGCCGCGCTCCAGACCCAGGGTCTGCAGCCAGGCCCCCAGAGACGAACTCAGCTCGTCCAGCTCGCGGAAGCTCATGCGGCTGTCCATGCAGCACAGCGCGTCACGACTCGCATGCCGGCGGAACGCCGCCTCCAGAACCTCGGCCAGGTTCCGGTACGCCAGCACATCGGCCTCAGCGGGCACGCCTTCGGGATACTGCGACAGCCAGGGCTTCTGCACGATTCTCAGAGGATCTTGGAACGGGCCTGCATGGTGGCCGCAGCCCTTGTCCCCAGGCACCCGGGCTTGCACTAGGGCAGCTCAGGGCCGGGTTCGCCGTCGAACAAGCGGGCTGCCAGCACCCGCTCACGACTGGCGATCGTCGCGAGAAAGGTCTCGGCCCCGGCCATCTCCCGGAACGTGTCGAAACCTCGCTCCAGAAAGGTCTGCAGCGCGCCCAGGCCTGCCGCCGCAGCGGGCCCGCGCATCAGGCGCAGGCTCTGCCGCAGCCAGGCGCTGCGCGTGTACCGATCGAGCGCCTGCCCCACGGACACCATCAAGGCGATCTGGCGATCCCGGTCGCCGGGCCGCTGCACCGTTCGCCAGAGCTGCCCGTACACCGCGCCCGACAGCACGCGATGGCCCGCGGCCAGCCACTGCCGCGCCATCTCGCTGTCGAGGCGCTCGGACAGCGCATGCAACTCGGACAGCTCGGCCACGGTCGCGACGATGTGCTCGGGAAACAGCCGCACCAGCGCCGGCACGATGCGTGCGAACTGCGCGTCCCGGTCGGTGAAGTCCGCCGGGCCGTAGAGATCCGTGAGAAAGAACTCTGCCGCGCGCGCGTAGCGCGGCTGCGCCATCAGGTCGCGGTAGGTGAACGAGAAACGCCCATGCTGATACCGCTTCACCTCGAGGACAGCCCCGGCCAGGCGCGCGTCGGCGGCACGAGCCGCGCGCTCCGCGGCCACCGTCTGCAGCCCGGCGAGGATGAGTTGAGCGGCACTGGACATCGTGAACCCCGAGCGGGTTTTTGCTAGTCGCTGCACCCTAGGGAGCGGGGCGTCGATGATGCAACACTCGCCGCATGCAGAGACGTACGCTGCTCCGGCTTGGCCTCGTGGCCGGCCTCACCCTCGCTGCCGGGGCCGGTCTGGTCGCGGTCGTGCAACCCGGCCGCCAGAAGGGCCGCCTGACGCCCGCCGGCCGCGCCTTGTGGGCGGGTGTCGCCCGTGGCGTGCTCGGCAGCCTGCTGCCAGCGGAAGCCGTCGCGCAGCAGCAGGCCCTCGATGCCCACCTGCTGCGGCTGGAGCAGGCCATCGCCGGCATGCCGCCCGGTGTGCAGGCCGAGATCGACGAGCTCACCACGCTGGCCGCCAGCGCGCCGGGACGCGTGGCCCTGATCGGCCTGGCCACGCCCTGGGCCGATGCGAGCGCGGCCGAGGTGCAGGCGGCGTTGTCTGCGCTGCGCCAGTCGTCGATCGGCCTGCGCGAGCAGGTCTACCAGGCGCTGCGCGAGCTGACGAACGCGGCGTTCTTTGCCGACACCTCGACCTGGGCCCTGTTGGGCTACGCCGGCCAGCGTCCCGTGCCCAACCTGCCGCCGGCCTGACCGGCCCGATCAAGCCCATGAGCGAAGCGATCCCCGATCCCATCCGCGCCGGCCTGGCCCGCGGCTGGAAGGTGCACGGCGGCCCCCATGCCGCGCTACCGCCCGAATTGAGCTGCGACGTCGCCATCATCGGCAGCGGCGCCGGCGCCGGCGTGACGGCCGAGCTGCTGTCCGCCGCGGGCCTGAATGTCGTGATCATCGAAGAAGGCCCCCTGCGCTCGAGCAGCGACTTCCGCCAGCTCGAAGCCGATGCCTACGCCACGCTCTACCAGGACAGCAACGGCCGCAAGTCGGCCGACAAGGCCATCGCCATCCTGCAGGGGCGTTGCGTCGGCGGCTCCACCACCGTCAACTGGACGAGCTCGTTCCGCACGCCGGCCGAGACGCTCAAGTACTGGGCCTCGCACTTTGCGCTGCCCGACATGACCGAGGGCGCGATGTCGCCGTGGTTCCTGCAGGCCGAGCAGCGGCTGAACGTCGGCGCCTGGCTCGTGCCGCCCAACGCCAACAACGACAAGCTCAAGATCGGCGCCGCGCGGCTGGGCATCCCGGCCGCGGCCATCCTGCGCAACGTGAAGGGCTGCTGGAACCTCGGCTCCTGCGGGCTGGGCTGCCCGACGAACGCCAAGCAGTCGATGCTGCTGACGACCATCCCCGCCGCGCTGGATCGTGGCGCGACGCTGCTGGTGCAGACGCAGGCCCGGCAGCTGGAGCTGCGCGATGGCCGCGTGCAGGCCGTGCTGTGCCGCCCGGTCGAGGTGAACGGCACGCCCGGCAGCGGCAGCACCCGCGTGATGGCGCGCCACGTCGTCGTGGCCGGCGGCGCCATCAACTCGCCGGCGCTGCTGTTGCGCTCGAAGCTGCCCGATCCGCACGGCCGCCTGGGCATCCGCACCTTCCTGCACCCGGTGGTCGCGACGATGGCCACCTTTGCCGAGCGCATCGAGGCCTGGAACGGCGCGCCGCAGACCATCTACACCGACCACTTCCTCGAGACGCAGCCCATCGACGGCCCCATCGGCTACAAGCTCGAGGCGCCGCCGCTGTACCCGCTGATCTCCACCATCGCCATGCCCGGCATCGGCGCAGAGCAGGCCGACGCGCTGAAGCGCTTTCCGCACACGCAGGCCCTGCTCGCGCTGCTGCGCGACGGCTTCCACGAGCAAAGCCCGGGTGGCCGCGTCACGATCAAGGGCGACGGCTCGCCGTCGCTGGACTACCCGCTCACGCCCTTCATCTGGGAGGGTGCGCGCCGCGCGCTGCTGAGCATGGCCGAGATCCAGTTCGCCGCCGGCGCCGAGCGTGTGATGCCGCTGCACGAGCAGGCCACCTGGACGACGAGCTGGAAGGACGCCAAGGCGCAGATCGAGCGCCTGCCGATGGCGCCGTACCAGACGCGGGTGCTCAGCGCCCACGTGATGGGCGGCTGCGGCATGGCCGGCAAGCCCGAGCTGGGCGTCGTGCGCCCGGACGGCCGCCACTGGCAGGTGGACAACCTCTCGGTGCACGACGGCTCGCTCTTCCCCACCAGCATCGGCGCGAACCCGCAGCTGTCGATCTACGGCCTCGTGAACAAGCTCGCGACGGGCCTGGCGCGGCAGCTCACGGGCCGCGAGGTGCGGCTGGCCTGATGCTCGCGCGGCTGCTGCAGGGCGTCGTCGCGTTCGTCCTGCTGCTGGCCGCGGGTGGCGCCGCCTGGGCCTGGCAGCAGGGATCGCCGGGCTGGGCCGTGGGCTGGGCCGTGTTCGTGCTGGGCTTCCATGCCTGGGTGATGGCGCTGGAGTTCACGTTCCTGCGTCTGGCGCACGGCGCCGACCCGACGCCGAAGGCCACGCCGGCCCAGTTGCTGCGGGCCTGGGGCCACGAGGCCCTCACGGCGCCGCAGGTGTTCGGCTGGCGCCAGCCGTTCTTCAGCCGCGCCGAACCCGACTTCCTGCCCGCCGATGCGCCAGGCCGCCGCGGCGTGCTGCTGGTGCACGGCTTCGTCTGCAACCGCGGCCTGTGGACACCGTGGCTCGCGCGGCTGCGGGCCCAGGGCACGCCGTTCATCGCGGTGAACCTGGAGCCGGTGTTCGGCTCCATCGACGACTACATCCCGCTGATCGACGCCGCCGTCGCCCGGCTGGAGGCTGCGACGGGCCAGGCGCCCGTGGCCGTGGCCCACAGCATGGGCGGCCTGGCACTGCGCGCGTGGTGGGCGGCCGACGGCCGCGACGACCGCCTGCACCACGCCATCACGCTGGGCTCGCCGCACCATGGCACCTGGCTCGCGCGCTTCGCGATGACGCGCAACGCACGCCAGATGCAGCAGCTCTCGCGCTGGCTGCAGACACTGGCCCCGCGCGAGACGGCGGCGCGCCGCGCGCGCTTCACCTGCTTCTACAGCCACTGCGACAACATCGTCTTCCCGCCGGCCACGGCCACGCTGCCGGGCGCACACAACCGCCACGTGGCGGGCCACGCCCACGTGCACCTCGCCAGCCACGAGGGCTGGTGGGCCGAGCTGCAGCAGCGGCTCAGACCCTGAAGCGCCGCTCGCCGGGCAGCACCACACCGGCCTCGATCTCGCCCTCGTGTGCGAAGCGATCGCGGACCTCGGCGTAGATCGGCGTGAAGTCCGGCGCCGTGGCATCGAACAGCTGCTGGAACGAGTCGATCACGAAGTAGGTCGCCTGGAAGGTGTCGATGCGGTAGCGGCTGCGCATCAGGCGCTTCAGCTCGAAGCCCACGCGCTGCGGCTCGGCGCTGGCCACGCTGTACGGCAGTTCGCCGGCCGAGCTGAGGATGCCGGCGCCGTAGGCGCGCAGCCCCTGCGGCGTGGCGATCAGCCCGAACTCCACCGTGTACCAGTACAGCCGCGCCAGCAGCTCGCAGGCGTCCAGCCGGCTGGCCTTCAGACCACCGGCGCCGTAGGCCTGCATGTAGTCGGCGAACACCGGGTCGAACAGCAGCGGCACATGGCCGAAGAGGTCGTGGAAGACGTCGGGTTCGACGACGTAGTCGAACTCCTCGGGCCGGCGGATCCAGTCCGTCACCGGAAACTTGCGCGCCGCCAGCAACGCGAAAAAGGCCTCCTCCGGAATGAGCCCCGGCACGCCGACGATCTGCCAGCCCGTGGCCTTGAGGAGGCGCTCGCTCACCTCGTCGAAGCGCGGAATGCGCTCGGGCGTGCCCAGCTGCTGCACCGCGGCGATGAACTCGTCGCAGGCGCGGCCGGGCAGCTGCTGCAGCTGCCGCGTGTACAGACGCCGGTAGGTCTCGTGGTCGGCGGCCGAGTACCGGGCCCAGTCCTGCTCGCAGGTGTAGTCGGCGCGCGCGCGAGCGTAGTCGCCGCGTGGCGGGCGGTCGCCGGCGCCGTAGGTGACGGGCGCCACGCCCTGGTTCACGCCCTTGGCAAAGCGCCGGTCCATGCTCAGGCCTTGGCCAGCACGCCGCGGCGCATCTGGTCGAGCTCGATGCTCTCGAACAGCGCCTTGAAGTTGCCTTCGCCGAAGCCCTGGTCGCCCTTCCTCTGGATGAACTCGAAGAAGATCGGCCCGAGCTGGTTCTCCGAGAAGATCTGCAGCAACAGGGCCCCGGCCTTGCCGTCGACGAGGATCTTGCGCTTCTTCAGCTCGGCCACGTTCTCGCCGTGGCCCGGGATGCGCTTGTCGACCAGCTCGTAGTAGGTGTCGATGGTGTCCAGCAGCTTCAGGCCCGTGGCGCGCAGCGCGTCCACCGTGCGGTGCAGATCGCTCGAGCCCAGCGCGATGTGCTGGATGCCCTCGCCGTGGTACTTGTCCAGGTACTCCTGGATCTGCCCGGCCTTCTCGTTGCCCTCTTCGTTGATGGGAATGCGGATCTGGCCGCAGGGGCTCGTCATGGCCTTGCTCTTGACGCCGGTCACCTGGCCTTCGATGTCGAAGTAGCGGATCTCGCGGAAGTTGAAGAGGCGCTCGTAGAACTCGGCCCACTCGCCCATGCGGCCGCGGTGCACGTTGTGCGTGAGGTGGCCGATGTAGGTCAGGCCGTGGCCCACCGGATTGAGGCTCGCCTGCGCGGCACCCGGCAGCGGCTCGAAGTCGACGTCGTAGAAGCCGATGTTGCCGATGTCGCCGTCCTTCGCGCCGTTCTTGCCGCGCCAGCGGTCCACCAGGTAGATCAGGCTGTCGCCGATGCCCTTGATGGCCGGGATGTTCAGCTCGCCCGGGCCCGCCGTGCCGGCATAGCCCCAGGCGCCCAGCGACAGCGCGCGCTCGTAGGCGGCCTTGGCGTCCTGCACGCGGAAGGCGATGGCGCAGATGCTCGGCCCGTGCTGGCGCGCGAAGCGCTGCGCAAAGCTGTCGGGCTCGGCGTTGACGATGAAGTTGATGCCGCCCTGGCGGTACAGCAGCACGTTCTTGCGGCGGTGCCGCGCGATGGCCGTGAAGCCCATGCGCTCGAACAGCGCGCCCATCGCGGCGGGATCGGGTGCGGCGTACTCGATGAACTCGAAGCCGGCCGTGCCCATCGGGTTGTCCCAGGTCTGGAAGTCCATCGTCGTCTCCTGCCGCAAGTGGAATCCGCGCACTGTAGGGTGCGCAAGGCGCAGGGAGTGTGCAAGTCACGGCGCTGCGGGTCGCGATGACGCATGAATCCTGCAAGAATGTGATGCATGGAGAACCCATCCGGCCTTGATCAGGTAGACCGGCGCATCCTTCAGGCGCTGCAAGCCCAGGGGCGTGCCACCTACGACGAGCTCGCGCAGGCCGTGGGCCTGTCACCCAGTGCCACGCTGCGCCGCGTCAAGCGGCTCGAGGACAGCGGCGTCATCGCCGGCTACGTGGCCCTGGTCGACCCCGGCCGCGTGGGCTTTCCGCTCACTGCCTACATCAGCGTGCGCCTGGCCAAGACGGCGGCCACGCGCAACCCGATCGACGACTTCGCCGCCGCGGTGCAGGCCTGGCCCGAGGTGGTGGAGTGCGCCGCGCTCACTGGCGAGATGGACTACCTGCTGCGCGTGCTGGTGCGCGACATGGCGCACCACTCGCGATTCATCATGGACCAGCTACTGCGCCACCCCAGCGTGATGGACTGCAAGACCAGCTTCCTGCTGCGGCGGCTCAAGGGCACGACGGCCGTGCCGTTGTAGACAGCGCCGGCCCTCGGGAAGTCACGGCGCGCCCCGACAATCGCGCCCCATGTTCGATTGGATCAACGCACTGCAGGCTTGGCTGCAGGGATGGATGAGCGCCGAGGCCGGGCTCTGGGGCCTGTTCTTCTCGGCCTTCGTGTCGGCCACGCTGCTGCCGGGCAGCAGCGAGGTGGTGATGACCGCGCTGGTCACCGCCTACCCCGAGATCGTCTGGAAGGCCTTCCTGGCGGCCACGGCGGGCAACGTGACCGGCTGCCTGCTCAGCTACGGCATGGGCTACGGCGCCAAGCAGGGCTTCGAGCGCTTCCAGAAGGTGAAGATCGACCTCGAGCACCCGCTCGTGCAGCGGCTGCGGCGCTGGGGGCCGCCGGCGCTCTTCCTGAGCTTCCTGCCGCTGGTGGGCGACGTGCTCGTGGTGGCCGCCGGCTGGCTCAAGCTGCCGCTGGGCCGCAGCATGCTGTGGATCGCCGCCGGCAAGGCCACGCGCTACCTGGTGTTGGTGCTGGGCCTGCTGGGTCTGCTGTCGTTCGCCTGAGCAGCCGGCGGCCGCCGGGGCGCCCGCCCGGTCAGGCCGGGATCGTCTTCATGATCTGCGTCGGCGTGGGCGCCGGCCAGCCGGCTTCCTTGGCGACGCGGATGATGGCCTCGTTGGTGTCGAAGTACACCTGCCAGTAGTGGTCGGTGTGCGTGTACGGCCGCACCGCGATCACCGGGCCCACGAGGTTCATGTCGAGCAGCGAGACATCGGGCGCGGGGCTGTCCTTCACGTTCGGGATCGCCGCTACCGCGGCCTTCAGCCGGGCGATGGCGTCGGCCACGTCCACGCCGCCGGCCAGCTGCGCCGTGCGGTCCACGCGCCGATACGGCAGCGCGCTGTAGTTGTAGACCGTGTCGCCGAAGACCTTGCCGTTGCCCACGAGCGTGAGCACGTTGTCGGGCGTGATCAGCGTGGTGCCGAACAGGCCCAGCTCGTGCACGGTGCCGGTGATGCCGCCGATCTGCACGAAGTCACCCACCTTGAAGGGCCGCAGGATCAGCATGAAGGCGCCGGCCGCGAAGTTGCCGAGCATGCCGCTCCAGGCCGCGCCGATGGCCACGCCCGCGCCGGCCAGGATGGCCGCGAAGCTCGTCGTCTGGATGCCGAAGTAGCCCAGGATGCCGAGCACCAGCGCGATGTTCAGCGCCACGGCGACGATCGAGCCCAGGTACTTGGTCAGTGTCGGATCGACGTTGTTGCGGTTCATCGCCGCCTGCATCACCGCGATGACGCGGCCGATGAGCCAGCGGCCCACGATCCAGAACGCGATGGCGGCGAGCACCTTGACCGCGAGCTCGCTCACGGTGGTGCTCAGGAACTGCTGGAAAGCCGACATGTCCACGGGAAAGGTCCTCCTGATGGCCCCTCGGACGGCGGGGGCGCAGGGGAACTATCGCACGGACTCAGTCCTCGTCGATCTCGCGCAGCAGCCGCGTCGCGGCTTCGGCCGACAGCTGCAGCAGCTCGGCGACGTCGCGCACGTCGTCGGGAATCGCCGCGTTGTCCCAGCCCTGCGTGCTGTGGCGTGCCACGCGGATGGCCAGCATCACGTTGCGCAGCTGCGGCGTGCTGTGTGTGGCGTGGTCGTCGGTCAGCTGCACCAGCAGGCTGGGCAGGCGCCACTGCTGCATCAGCCGGTGCTGCAGGTCGGCCAGCTCGATGCCCAGCACCGCCTGCTGCGCGGCCGCCGAGCGCAGCGTCGGGTCGGCGGCCTGCGCCGCGGCGATGCGCAATGCCAGGTTCGGCGCGTGCAGCCACAGCAGCAGCTCGGCAAAGTCGTGCAGCAGCGCCGCCTCGTGGATGAGCGGCGCGTCATGGTCCATGCGGTGCACGGCAAAGCCGATGGCGAAGCGCGCCGCGCGGTGCGAGCGCCGCAGCACGGCGCGGAAGCCGTCCAGCGCCTCGGGCAGGTCGGCGAGCTCGTCCTCGGCCACCGCCATGTCGGCGAAGCGGTGGAAGAAGGGCGGGATGCCCATCATCACCAGGGCGCCCGTCACGGTTTCGACCTCGGTGGCCTCGCGATGGCGCAGCAGCTCGCCGACATGGGCCAGCAGCTTCAGCGTCAGCAGCGGGTCGGCCGCCACCGTCTCGCTGAGCAGGTGGGCATCGACGTCGTCCTCGTGCGCGGCCAGCTCGTCGAGCTCCGCGGCCGTGGCCGCCAGCACCGGCAGCGCGTCGGGGCGGAACAGCGCCGCCCAGCCGGCGAGGTCGCGCGGGGGCTGTTCGATGCGGGCGAGGCGGGGCATGGCGGGGTCGCAGGCTCGGGGTCCTGTTCGCAGTTTCGACCGCCTGGCCGGGCAACTTGAGCGGCGCCGCGCCGCCGGGCGCTTCAGCGCAGCGAGAGCATCGCGCCGTCGCGCGCGTCGGCCGTGCCGTCGAGCAGGGCGCGGTACACGGCCTCGGCGGCCGCCGGCCCGGCGTGCGCGACGATGCGCACCCACGGCTCGGTGCCGTGCTGCACGGCCCCGAGGAAGGCCTGCCAGCCTTCGCCCAGGCGCGCTGCGAATCCGTCCGGCCCCCAGCCTTCGGGTGGCGGCGCGCTGCGCTTCTTCGCCTGGGCCGGCGCAAAGAAGAGCGTCGGCCGCGGGCCTGGCAGGCCGCCGCCCGAGCCCAGCTCGCGCCAGTGCGTGCCGCCGATCGAGCTGCTGAAGCGCAGCGCGTCGCCGAAGTGCTGATGCACGCGGCGGCGCAGGCCGGCGTCGCCGGCGAAGTCGACGTAGACGCTGGGTGTGGCCGGCGCCAGCGACTCCAGCTCGCCATAGCCGAGCGTGCGGTCGAAGCAGCCGAGGCCGGTCACGAAGCCGCGGCGGCTGTCGGAGGTGAGGCCGATGATCTCGGGCCGCTCGCCACGCGGGCGCCGGGCCAGGCAGAACGCCGTGGCGAACGCCGTCTTGCTCGACGCGCTCGTCAGCAGCAGCTGCTCCGCGCCGAAGAAGCCCTCGCCGGCCAGGAAATCGTCGAGCAGGAAGGCGGTCATGAAGAGCGGCTTCAGCACCGCCTGCAGGCCTTCGAGCGCCGGGCTCCAGGCCGGATCGGCGTCGCAGAAGGCGTAGGCCTGGTAGGCCGCCGCGAGCTCGGTGCGGTGGGGCGACTGGTCCATGAAGCCGCCGGCGCGCACGCGGCCGGGCTGCACCACCAGGTGCGTGCCCAGCGGCAGGTAGCCCCAGACGCGGCGGCCGGGCTCGAGCCCCTCGACACGCGACTCGACCACCGTGGCAAAGCCCCAGGTCGGCAGGCAGCCGAAGGCGGGGTCGGGCGAGGGGAAGAACTGCCAGTACTTCATCGCCTCGCCGAAGGCGGCGTAGGTGATGTTGTTGGCCGTGAGCGCCACCTGCTCGACGGCGAGGCGAATCTGGCCGTCCCCGAGCGGGCGCGTGGCGTCGGGGTCGGGCGCCCAGGTGGTGTGGTGGAGATCGCCGCGGGCGATCAGCAGGCGGTGGCTGGGGGTGTCGTCCATGCCGCGATGGTGCCGTGCCGTGGCCGCCGTGCGGACAAAGAAAAACCCCGCAGGGTTGACCCTGCGGGGCGGGGGAAGGGCCTCACGGCCTCGGGCGGGGCCCGGCCTTACAGCCGGGTGACCCCGAGCACGCGGCCGACGAGTTGGCCGTTGACGTACAGCGCGCCTTCGGGCGCGGCGGCGTCGGCGTGGTACTCGAGCACGGGCTCGGTCACGGGCGGCTCCTCGACGAGGGCCACCTTCTCGGCCAGGGTGTCCAGCACGCGGCTGGCGGCGCGCAAGAGCGCGGCGGCGAAGCCGCGGGCTTTGCGCTCCTCGGCGGGCACGGGGAAGTAGAACAGTTCACGCGTCGTCATGATCGATCTCCGGTCGGCGCCGCGCGATCCGGGCGCGGCGAGGGCGGTGGTTCAGGGGCTCCGGTGGAGCCGGTCGAGTTCGGTGCGCAGTTCGCGGCGCTGCGCCTGGCGGTGGGTGCCGCGCAGCCCGCCGTGGCGGCCTGCGCTGCGCCGCAGCGAGGCGGCCACGAACGGGTTGCGGGGCTTCGGTGCAGACAGCATCAGCTTCATTCGGACTCTCCTTCGGTGCGGTGGTGGTGGGCGGCAGGACAACTTGGCGGCAGAAACAGCGAGGCCCGGGTGCTGCAGCAACCCGGGCCTCGGTACGGCGGGACGGTGACGGAGCCTTCGGCTACGTCGCCCATCTCCGGCGAACCGGTGCCCCGGGCGGGGCCTTTGCCAGCACGACGCCGTGGCTGGCGGTGATCAGGAACAGGTTCAGGTCCATGGCGTCGGTTGAGGGGTTGATCGGCTGGGAGAGGCGTCGGGCCGGCACCGGCGGGGGGTGCCACAAAGGCAAGACGTCTTTAACAGGCTTGCGCAGATGATAAAGACACCGTTATCAGGACGCAAGCCGTCGATCTGCGGAAAAACCCGCAGAACGACCTTCGGATTGGGGATGTGCCGCGCCCGCCGGGGCGGCCGCGACAGGGCCTACTTCTTGCGCTTCAGCGGTGCCACGCCGCTTTGGCTGCGCAGCCACAGCGTGTGCGGGTCGTCGGCCGCCACCGGTGGGGGCTGGGCCGGCGTGCTGCGCGACGTTGCGGTCGTCGGCCCCGAGGCCGATGGTGCCGGCGGGGCGGGCGCTGGCGTCAGCACCTCGCCCAGCAGGTCGAGCAGCCGCGTGCGCGCACGCTGCGGGTGGCGCCGGTAGTACGTGAGCACGAGGCCGACGATGAAGCGCTCGTCGTCGTCCAGCGGCAGGTTGTCGTCTCGCGGGGGTGGCGCGGGTGCGGCGCCGGCGGCGCGGGCGGCCGCGTAGTCGGCGGGCAGCGTGGCGCCCAGCGGCGGCGGCAGGGCTTCGCTGCCGGGGCCGTGCGGCACGTCGAGCCAGCCGCGGGGCTTGTGGCACAGGTGCTCGAACTGCCGCGCCAGCCGCTCGCCGATCTGGCGGCTGCGGCTCTTGATCTGGCTCCAGTAGCTGGGCTGGATCTGCACGCGCTCGGCAAAGCGGCGCTCCAGGCCGCGCAGCGTGGCGGCGTCGGCGTGGCGGGCCGTGGCGCGCACGAACTCCTCGAAGAGGGCCAGCGCGTTGTCCAGGCGCACCTGGGCGAGATCCGGAGGGCTGGCTTGCATCGGTCGCGGATGATAAATCCGGCTTCAGCAGTCGGGCACGTCGGCTTGATCGGCACCCCGCCGGCACCCCGCCGGCACCCTGGGCTTGACCAACAGTCACGACCTGGTTACCGTAACCCAATGGCTACCAAACCACGGGCCCGCGCCCAAGCCCTCGCCGACGCCCCCGCCAGCCCCCAACCGGGCCCGCGGGCGGCCTGGGCCGCGCTGGCCGACCCCACGCGCGAGGCCATCGTGCGGCTGCTGGTGGGCGGCGAGCGCTCAGTCGGCGAGATCGCCGGGCAGCTGCCGGTGTCGCGGCCGGCGGTGAGCAAGCACCTGCGGCTGCTCGAAGGGGCGGGCCTCGTGCGCTTTCGCGGTGAGGGCACGCGCAATGTCTACGCGCTGGAGCCCGACGCGCTGGCCGCGATGCGCGACGAGATCGACGCCCTGTGGCGCCAGTCACTGGCGCGGTTTGCGCTGGTGGCCACCAACGCGCCGCAGCGGCCGCGCCGGCCGCCAAGGGCCTGATGCAGCGAGGTGCTGAGCGATGGACGAACTGCCACCGGTGGAACGCGAGGTCTGGGCGCCGCTGGGCTGCGACGCGGCCTTCGAGCTGTTCACGGCGCATCTCGCGCGGTGGTGGCCGCTGGCCAGCCACTCGTGCAGCGGCGACCGTGCCGCCGAGGTGCAGTTCGAGCCGCGCGTCGGCGGCGCCGTCACCGAACGGGCGCCCGACGGCCGCCTGCACGCCTGGGGCACGCTCACCGAGTGGCAACCGCCGTCGGCCTTTGCGATGCGCTGGCACCCGGGCCAGGACGCCGAAGCGGCGACGCGGCTGCGCGTGAGCTTCACGCCCGAGGCCGGCGGCACGCGGGTGCAGGTGCACCACGCCGGCTGGTCGGCCCGCAGCCCCGCCGCCGCGCCGGTGCGCGACGGCTACCACCAGGGCTGGCACACCGTGCTGGCCTGCTTGGCCGGGGCCGCAGCCCTGGCAGGAGACGAACGATGACGACGAACCTGCTGCGCCTGGTGGCGGTCTGCGCCGGCCTGTGGTCGGCCACGCTAGCCCCGGCCGCCGAACGGGCCATCGACAAGGCGGTGGTGGTCAAGGCCGGCCTCGACGAAGCCTGGGCCGCGTGGACCACGCGCGAGGGCATCGTGTCGTTCTTCGCGCCCGACGCGCGCATCGAGCCGCGCGTCGGCGGCGCCTTCAGCATCCACTTCGATCCCGGTGCCGCGCCCGGCCTGAAGGGCGCCGACGACATGCGCTACCTGGCGCTGCAGCCGAAGAAGATGCTCAGCTTCGATTGGAACGCGCCCCCGTCGCTGCCCGAGGCGCGCGCCCAGCGCACCTTCGTCGTGCTGCGCTTTGCGCCGGTGGACGCGCAGACCACGCGCGTGACGCTGCATCACACCGGCTGGGGCGACGGCGGCGAGTGGGATCGGGCGTACACCTACTTCGACCGCGCCTGGGGTGCCGTGTTCGCCAACCTGGAGAAGCGTTTCGAGACCGGGCCCATCGACTGGTCGCCGTGGCTGAAGCAGCTCGAGGCCATGCGGGCGGCCCCTGCGACGCGTTGATCGCGACGAACCCGCCGGGCGAGCTCACACGCCGATCAGCCGCACCCAGTGGTTGTCCGGCGCCAGCGGTGCCGGCCAGGCCATCATGCGCGGTGCCTCGTCGGCATGCCAGCGCGCGGCGCCCAGGCCGGCGCCGATGGCCACGCCCAGGCCCTGGTCGCTGGGCGCCAGCGCGCAGGGCTCGGTCAGCTCGGCCACGACCGTCAGCCGTTCGGGCGCCCGCGGATCCCACCACAGGCAGCGGCCGGCCTTCTGAGCGCTGAGCACGAAGCCGCCGCCGGGCGCCGGCGTGATGTCGCCGGCATAGCCCTGGCCGCGGCCGTCGGTGCCGGGCACGGCCAGGCGCGAGCCGTCCAGCACCGCCAGCAGCGGCGCGGCCGCGCGCTCGGCGTGCACGGCGTGCTCGGCCTGCAGCGCCACGCCCAGGCGCCGGCCGTCGTGCGACCACGCCAGGTGGCGCAGGCTCAGCGCGCGGTCGGGCAGCGTCCAGCGCCCTTCGAGGCGGCCGCTGGCGCCGTCGAGCAGCACCAGGCTGCTGTCCACCGGCTCGCCGTCGCGCTTGCGGCCGTCGGCGTCGCGCGGGATGCCGCCGTTGGCCAGCACGATGCGGCCGGCCTCGGCGTGCAGCAGCTGGTGCGGATCGGGGCCGTGGGTCTCGAAGGCGCCGTCGGCGGCCAGCGTGCGCAGATCGCGCCGCACGAGCCAGCCGCGGCCGGTGCGCGGGTCGGTCTCGGTGCTCCAGGCGTGGTTGCCATCGACGCCGACGATCACGTGGCCGTTGAGCGTGCACGCGTCGGGGCGGTCGGCCCATTCGCGGCGGGCGACGACGCGGCCCTCGGCGTCCAGCCGCCACAGCCAGCGGCCCGGGCGGTTGCCCACCACCAGCACGCCGCCGTCGGCCAGCGGCTCCAGGCCGTGGGCGCGGCCGGGCAGCGCGGTCTCGGCGCGCACGGCCACGCGGCCGGCGCGCCAGTCGATGTCGAGCAGCGCGGCCCAGTCGCGGCCGTCGCGCTTCCAGGCCGTGGCGTAGCGCTCGGGCGGGGGGGCTTCGGCGCGGGCCGCGCGCGCCAGGGCCAGCGCGAACAGCCCTCGCAGGGCCTGGCGGCGGCGCATGCTCAGAACCTCGCCGTCGTCGTGAGCTGCACGGTGCGCGGCTTGCCCGGGACGTAGTGGCCGCGGTAGAGCATGTCGGCCGTGGTGACATCGCCGAAGTTCGTGACGTTGAGCTTGAAGACCAGCGGCCCGGCGTCGAATTCGGCCATCAGGTCGGCCGTCACGAAGCCCGGCGCGCGGATGCTGCTCTGCTGCGGCGTGTCGCTGCTGCGGGCGTTGAGGCCGCCGCCGACGCGCCACCGCGGTGTCAGCCGCCAGGTGCTCCACAGCGTGGCCGTGTGCCGCGGCGTGAGGCCCGGGCGCTGGCCGACGGTCTCGCCCACCAGCGTGGTGCCGAGCACCGACGAGGCCTGGTCGACGCGGGCGTCGGGGATCCAGGCCCAGCTGGCGAACACCTCCCACGCCGCCGTGAGGCGCCCGGCGACGTCGACCTCCAGGCCCGCCGCGTGCCGCTGGCCCGAGAGCACGTAGCTCGTCGGGCTCACCGACTCCTCGTCGCGGTTGCGTTCGTTGAGCTTGGTGGCGTGGAAGAGGGCCAGGCGCAGCGTCGCGGTGCCGGCCTCGTTGTCGAGCTTGGCGCCGATCTCGAGGTTGCGGCTCTTCTCGGGCGGCGTGTTGCTGCCGAGCGCGTCGTACTGGTAGGCGTCGCCCGAGGTGTTGAAGCTGGTGCCGAACGAGGCGTGGAACGAGCGCGTCGGCGACGGCTGCCACAGCACGCCGACGCGGCGGCTCCACAGAGAGTCAACGCGGGCGCGGTCGGCGGTGACGGCGCCGACATCGGCTGCCGCGGTGCTGAACGTGCGGTAGCGGCCCTCTAAGCGGTCCCAGCGCAGGCCGCCGAGCAGCTTCCAGGTGGGGCTCAGCTGCAGCAGGTCCTGCGCGTACAGGCCGAGGGCGCCGGACTCGAAATCGCGGTTGCGGTTGACGAGGCGCAGCGACTCGTCGACCCAGCCCAGGCCGCGGTCGTCGCGCACCGTGACGTCGGGCTTGGGCAGCGCGCCGCTGGCCGGGTTGGCGACGGCGTAGCCGGTGAACGAGTCCTTCGTGGCGTCGACGCCGGCCTGCACCGCATGGCGCAGGCCGAAGGCGGTGAAGCGGGTGTCGAGGTCGCTCTGCAGCGTGAGGCTGTCGAGATCCTGGATCTTGGCGCTGGTGCCGTTGCCGCCCGAGCGGCGCAGCACGGTGGCGTCGCTGAAGCTGGCCTGCGTGGCGGCCACGCCGCCGGGCTGCACGGCGGCCGGCGCGATGCGCACGGCGCTAGCGCGCTGGTCGCGTTCGTAGCGGCCCAGGCGCAGCGTGGTGCGCCACTCGCTGCGGTCGGCGAAGCGGTGCACGTGGCCCAGCGTCAGCGTGTCGGCGCTGCCCAGGCTGACGTCGGACAGCAGGCCGTAGTACGCGCGGCCGTCCACGCCGGGCAGCATCCGGCCCTCCAGCCACGGCAGGCCGTAGGCGATGCCGTTGCGGTTGTCCAGGTGGTACAGGCCCACGAGGAACTCGTCGGTCGTGCCGATGCCCCAGCGGAAGCTGGGCGCGATGCCGTCCTTGTCGATCTTCGCGCCGAAGTTGTCGGCCACCGTGGCCATCGCGTTGACGCGCAGGGCCGCGTTGTCGCCGGTCTTCACGTTCAGGTCGGCGGTGCTGCGCACGTAGCCGCCGGTGCCCAGCGTGACGGCCACCTCGCTGGGCTGGTACAGCCGCGGCAGCTTGCTCACCTGGTTGACGGCGCCGCCCGTGGAGCCGCGGCCGAACAGCAGGCTGGCGCTGCCGCGCAGCACCTCGAGGCGGTCCCAGTTGAAGCTGTCGCGCTCGTAGAACGCGGGGTCGCGCAGGCCGTCGACGAAGATGTCGCCGGTGGCCTGCAGCGAAAAGCCGCGCAGGCGGATGTCCTCCTCGCCGCCCTCGGCGGCCAGGAAGCTGATGCCGGCGGTGTTCTTGAGCGCGTCCTTCAGCGTGTCGAGATTGCGGTCGTCGATGAGCTTCTCGGTCACGACGGTCACGCTCTGCGGCACGTCGCGCAGTTCCTGGCGGCCCTTGCCGATGCGGGTGTCGGTGGCCTGCACGCCGTCCTTGCCCGGCGGCGGATAGGCCGCGGCGCCACGGGCGCGCACCACGGGCAGGGCGGTCGGCTCCGGAGGTGTCTGGGCCTGCAGCGTGGCCGCAGCGGTGGCGGCGATGACGGCGAGGGCGGGGCGGAACGGTCGGGGCAAGGCCATGGGTCGGCAGGAATCGATCGGGGCGGGAGAGACGGCGGGTGGGGCGGGCTTCAGTCAGCCGGGTACTCGATGGGGGCCAGCACCTCGGCCTCGACGGCGACGCCGTCCTCGACCTGCGGCGCGAAGCGGGCCTGCGCCATGGCGGCCAGGGCCTGCTCGTCCAGGCGCCTGAAGCCGGAGCTGCGGTGCAGGCTCACGCGGGCCGGGCGACCCTGGGTGTCGATCAGCACCCGCAGCCAGACGACGCCGTGCTCACCGGCGCGGCGCGACAGCAACGGCACTTCGGCCGGTGGCGTGATGCGGTAGCGCACCTGGTCGGCGCTCAGCAGCTTCGGCAGCGGCGGTGATGGCCGGGCCGGCGCGGGCGCGGGTGGCGCCACGGCGGGCTCCGTGGCCGCCGCCATCACCGGTGCCGGCGCAGGCGTGGCGGCCGGGGGCGCGGGCGGTGAGGGCGATGACGGCTCGTGCGGCATCGCCGTCGAAGGCGGTGGTGCGGGCTGCGGCGGGGCCGGCGCCATCGGCGCCGAGCGGGCGGGCGCGACGGTGGGCGCCGGCAGCTGCGGCAGCGCGGGCTCCGCGGTCAGCAAGGCCACCCACAGCGGTGGCGCGCGGGGCGCCGGCGGAGCCGAAACGACCAGGGTCCACAAGACCCAGACGACGACGATGTGAGCGCCGGCTGTCATGAGAAAGCCTGCCGATCCGGGCCGGATGGATGCCTTGAACGCCTTCACGGGGGTGAGCACGCGGGATGGAGCTGGGTGACGATGGTCGCATTGTATTGCAAACGCGAATGATTCGCATTTCATCAATGGAGCTGCCTGAGGATCGACGTGCGGCCGTGCGCCGGACGGCGCACCAATGAAAACGGCCCGCCAGGGGCGGGCCGTCGAGTCGGGGCAGGATCGATCAGCGGGCGTCGCTGTCGGCCGGGACCGGGTCGGTCTTCGGCGCCGTCTTCACGCTCCAGATCATCGTGATGGCCAGGATCGCCACCACCACGCCCAGGCTCACCAGCACCGGGATCTTGTAGACGTCGATCAGCAGCATCTTGGTGCCGATGAACACCAGGATCACCGCCAGGCCGTAGCTCAGCAGGTGGAACTTGGCGGCCACCGCAGCCAGCAGGAAGTACATCGCGCGCAGGCCCAGGATCGCGAAGATGTTGCTCGTCAGCACGATGAACGGATCGCTCGTGATCGCGAAGATGGCCGGGATCGAGTCGACGGCGAAGATCACGTCGGTCAGGCCCACCAGCGCGATCACCATCAGCAGCGGCGTGGCGATCTTCTTGCCGTTCTCGATGGTGAAGAACTTCTCACCGTCGAAGTTCTTGCTCACCGGCAGCACCTTGCGCAGCAGCTTCAGCGCCGGGTTGCTGTCGAGGTCGGGCTCCTGGCCGGCGGCCCACCACATCTTGATGCCGGTGAGCAGCAGGAAGGCGCCGACCACGTAGAGCACCCAGTCGAACTCGCTGACGAGCCAGCTGCCGACCAGGATCATGATCGTGCGCAGCACGATGGCACCGATGATGCCGATCATCAGCACGCGCTTCTGGAACTCCGCGGGCACCGCGAAGTACGTGAAGATCATCAGGAAGACGAAGATGTTGTCGACCGCCAGGCTCTTCTCGATGAGATAGCCGGTCAGGAACTCCATCGCCTTGGTGTTGGCGACGGCTGTGCCGTGGTCCTGCTGCACGGCCCACCAGAACAGGCCGTTGAAGGCGAAGCTCAGCGCCACCCAGACGATCGACCAGTTGAGCGCTTCCTTGACGCCCACGGTGTGGGCGCCCTGCTTGCGCAGCACGACGAAGTCGACGAACAGAGCCACCAGGACGGCGGCGATAAAGAAAACCCAGAGCCAGGTCGGCGCAATGGTGTCCACGACACACTCCCTCGAAGTTGAGATGTATTGCGCCGAAAGGTCTTGCGAAGGCGAACGGCGGTGCCTCTGCGGTCCCGGGCGGCGATCAAAGGTCGATCACGGCCGTATTGACGGGGTGCCGCGGTCGCGTTGCACGACCGGCTACTCCCCTTTCGACGGGCGCGAGTGTCTCCCAGTCGAGACGTGCTGCGTGGAGTATCGGCCCGAAAGCCCCCAACTGAAGAGGGACTCACCGCACGGAGGCCCGCCGAGGCCGGCCCGGCGCCGGTGATAGCGTCGGCGCGTGAGTGCCGAACCTCCGTTCCAGCCCGCCGGGCACCGTCGCGTGCTGCCGGCCCTGGTGCTGGCCCAGTTCGGCGGCACCTCCAGCTGGTTTGCCGTCAATGCCGTGATGCCCGACCTGCAAGCCGCCTTCGGCTGGAGCGCGGCCGCCGTGGGGACGCTGACGGCGGCGCTGCAAGGGGGCTTCATCGCCGGCACGCTGGTGTTTGCGCTGCTGGCGGTGGCGGACCGATTTCCGGCGCGCGCGGTGTTCCTGCTGTGCGCCGTGCTGGCGGCGGCCACCACGCTGCTGGCGGCCTTTGTGGCGCACTCCGTGCCGGCGCTGCTGGCCTGCCGCGTGGCCACCGGGTTCTTTCTGGCGGGCATCTACCCAGTGGGCATGAAGATCGCGGCCCAGTGGTACCCGCAGGGCTTGGGCACGGCGCTGGGCTGGCTGCTCGGCGCGCTGGTGCTGGGCAGCGCCAGCCCGCACGCGCTGCGGGCGCTGGCCGCGCAAGGCCTCGGCCTGCCGTGGCAGGCGGTGTTTGGCGTGGTGGCGCTGGTCACGGCGCTGGCCGGGCTGCTGCTGTGGTGGCGCGTGCCCGCCACGCCGCGGCCGGCCGGCGCCGGCGCGGGCCTGCGGCTGGGCGCGCTGGCGACGATGGCCACCGACCGCCGCGTGCGCGCCTCGGTGCTGGCCTATTTCGGCCACATGGTCGAGCTCTACACGCTGTGGGTGCTGGTGCCGACGATCCTGGCGACGCGCCTGCACGGCGTGGCCGTGTCTTGGGGCGCTTTCGTGGTGGTGGGCGCGGGTGCCGCCGGCTGCGTACTCGGCGGCCTGTGGGCGCGGCGCGTGGGCAGCGCGCGCGTGGCCGGGCTGATGCTGGCCGGCAGCGGCCTGTGCTGCGTTCTGGCGCCGTGGGCGCTGGCGGCGCCGCTGCCGCTGTTCGCGGCCTGGCTGCTGCTGTGGGGCGTGACGGTGGCCGGCGACTCGCCGCAATTCAGCGCCCTCACCGCATCGAACGCCCCGCGCGACGGCGTCGGCAGCGTACTCACGCTCACCAACAGCATCGGCTTTGCGATCAGCGCGCTCAGCATCGAGCTCTTCGTGCGGCTGGCGCAGAGCGTGCCGCTGGCTCAGCTGCTGCCCTGGCTGGCGCTGGGCCCGCTGCTCGGGCTGCTGGCGCTGCGGCCGCTGATGCGCCCGCCGTCGGGCCCGGCCTGACACTCACGGCCGCCCGGTCGGCGCTGCGGCGCGAGGCTCGGTCATGCCGGGCTCGTCGTCCGGGGCTGGTCGGTGCGTTGCCGCCGGTGCGTGGTCTGCACGAAGCCGCAGTCCCAGTGGCGGACGGCCTCCAGCGCCCAGGCCTGGTCGGCGGGCAGCGGGCCCCACAGCCGACGACCTTGGCCGATCAGCACCGGCACCGTGGTCACGGTCAGCTCGTCGACGAGGTCCTCGCGCAGGAAGGCCTGGATCAGTTCACCACCGTCCAGGTAGACGCGCCGCACGCCCTCGGCGGCCAGGGCAGCCAGCAGCGCGCCAGGCGCCTCGTGGCGCAGCCGCGCCTCGGCCTGCCGCGCCGGTGGCACCGCGAAGTGGCGCTGCCGCGTCATCACGTGCACCGGCTTGCCGGCATAGGGCCAGGGGTCGAAACCGAGCACGCTGTCGAAGGTCTTGCGCCCCATCACCAGCGCGTCGACGCCGGCCATGAAGCGGGCATAGCCGAAGTCTTCGCCCGGCGGCGCGGCCGCGTGTTGCGCGAGCAGCCAGTCGATGGCCCCGTCGGGCCGCGCGATGAAGCCGTCCAGCGAGCACGCGATGAAGACGCCGACGCCGGGGCGATCGGGTGTCGGCACCATCATGCTGCGATGCCGCCTTCGGCTCGCGCCGGCGCCGCCGCGGCTCCGGCGAGCAGGCCGCCGTCGACGTGGAACTCGGCGCCGGTGACGTAGGCGCTCTCGTCCGACGCCAGCAGCACGGCGACCGCGGCCACCTCGTCGGGCGTGCCGAAGCGCCGCAACGGCGTGTCAGCCACGAAGGCGGCCATGCGCTCGGCGCGCCCAGGTTCCTGGCCGAGCATCGGCTCCCACATCGGCGTCAGCACGGCGGCCGGGTGGATGCTGTTGCAGCGGATCGCCAGGCCCTGCCCGGCGCAGTACAGCGCCACGCTCTTGGTGTGGTTGCGTACCGCGGCCTTGCTGGAGGCGTAGGCCGCGGCCGCCGGGATGCCCACCAGCCCCGAGCGCGACGACAGGTTGACGATGGCCCCCGGCGCGCCCGGTGGCCGGCGCCGCATCGTGCGCAGCGCGTGCTTGCAGCCGAGGAAAACGCCGTCGAGGTTGGTCCGGTGCACGGCCTGCCACTGCTCCAGCGTGGCGTGCTCGGGATCGTGTGCCGCGCCCTGCTCGAGCCCGGTGATGCCGGCGTTGTTGACGAGCACGTCGAGCCGACCGAAGCCGTCGAGGATGCGCGCCATCGCGCCGATCCAGGCCAGCTCGTCGCGCACGTCGAGCCGGATCCACGCGGCGCCGAGCGCCTCGGCCGTGGCGCGGCCGCCGGCTTCGTCGATGTCGCTGACGATGACGCGGGCGCCTTCGGCCACGAAGGCGCGTGCGATGGCCGCGCCGATGCCGCGCCCGGCGCCGGTGATCAGGGCGACCTTGTTCAGGAGTCTGGGCATGGTTCTCCTTTGCTGCGCAGGCCGGCCGCGACCGACGGCCACCGCCTGCATGAACCAGAAAGCCGCCAGCCTGAGGCCGCCGGCGTGACTCGAGCGTGACCTGCCCTGGAGCCCGGCCCGGGATTGCCCGGGCGGCCTCGGTCGACCTACTGGAACGCCACTTCGGCAAAGCTGCGCAGCTTGCGGCTGTGCAGGCTGCCCGGGCGCTCCTGGCGCAGCAGCTCGACCGCGCGCATGCCGATGCGCAGGTGCTGGTCGACGCGCTCGCGGTAGAAGTGGTTGGCCATGCCGGGCAGCTTGATCTCGCCGTG
This sequence comes from Rubrivivax sp., assembly GCA_027483705.1. Taxonomy (GTDB): domain Bacteria; phylum Pseudomonadota; class Gammaproteobacteria; order Burkholderiales; family Burkholderiaceae_C; genus Rubrivivax. The sequence continues at coordinate 8,871 of JAIXTY010000339.1, read as the reverse complement.
CAGCGGCTTGTCGCTCACGCAGAGAAGCGTCCCATACGGGACTCGGAAACGGAAGCCGTTGGCGGCGATCGTGGCGCTTTCCATGTCCAGCGCCACGGCGCGGCTCTGGCTGAAGCGGCGCTCGGGGCCGCTGGCCGGCAGCAGCTCCCAGTTGCGGTTGTCGGTGGAGACCACGGTGCCGGTGCGCAGCACGCGCTTGAGTTCATAGCCGCTGAGCTGCGTGACCTCGGCCACCGCCTGCTCCAGCGCCAGCTGCACCTCGGCCAGCGCCGGCACCGGCACCCACAGCGGCAGGTCCTCGTCGAGCACGTGGTCCTCGCGCATGTAGGCGTGGGCCAGCACGTAGTCGCCGAGCTGCTGGCTGTTGCGCAGGCCTGCGCAGTGGCCGAGCATCAGCCAGGCGTGCGGGCGCAGCACGGCCACGTGGTCGGTGATGGTCTTGGCATTGGCCGGGCCGACGCCGATGTTGACCATCGTGATGCCCGAGTGCCCGGCGCGCTTGAGGTGGTAGGCCGGCATCTGCGGCAGTCGCGGCGGCGGCGCGCCGAGCTCGTCGCCCGGCTGCGCGGCCAGCCCGGCGCGCCGCGTGACCACGTTGCCCGGCTCCACAAAGGCCTCGTACTCCGAGGCCGGGTCGGCCATCAGCGCGTGGCCGAGCTTGATGAACTCGTCGATGTAGAACTGGTAGTTCGTGAACAGCACGAAGTTCTGGAACTGGTCGGGCACCGTGCCGGTGTAGTGGCGCAGGCGGTGCAGCGAGTAGTCGGTGCGCGGCGCCGTGAACAGCGACAGCGGCTCGGGCTCGCCGGCCCGGCGGTGCCAGGTGCCGTTGGCGATGCTGTCGTCCATGGCCGCGAGGTCGGGCAGGTCGAAGCGGTCGCGCATCAAGAGGCGCCGCTCGGCGCTCATGCTGCCTTCGACGTGGTCGTTGTCGGCCAGCGAGAAGTGCACGGGAATCGGCTGCGAGCTGGTGCCCACCTCGAGCGAGACGCCGTGGTTCTTCAGCAGCAGCCGGAACTGCTCGCGCAGGTAGCCGGCAAAGAGATCGGGGCGTGTGATCGTCGTCTCGTAGGTGCCGGGGCCGGCGACGAAGCCGTAGCTCAGGCGCGAGTCGGCGCGCGCCACGGTGTCGGTGCGCACGCGCACGAAGGGGTAGAACGCGCGCACCGACTGGCCGTCGTCGGTGCCGGCGACGAAGCGCTGCAGCGCGCTGCGCAGGTGCTCGACGCTGTCGCGGTAGATCAGCTGCACCTGGGCCAGCGCCGAGTCGGCGTCGGTGTGGCGCGTGGGGGCGATGAAAAGGGGAAGCGAGGGCATGGGGGGTCCTGTTCTGTTGTTGTGGGATCCCCGGCGCCGCTGGCTTGCGCGATGGGCGCAGTGGCGGCGCCGGTCGCGGATTATCCGCGCTTTGCCATGACGGCGCCGTGGCGCGCGGCTACAGCCCCTGGCTCGCGGCGTCGAGCTGCGCCACCTGCGTCGGCGTGAGCGCCAGGCGCGCCGCGCCGAGCAGCTCCTGCAGCTGCGCCGCGCTCACCGCGCTGGCGATGGGCGCGGTGATGCCCGGACGCGCCATCTGCCAGGCCAGCGCCACCTGGGCGGGTGTCGCCGCGTGTTCGGCAGCCACGGCGTCCAGCGCCGCCAGCACACGCATCGGGTGCGGCTCGAGGTACTTCTTCACCCCGGCGCCACGGATGCTCTTGGCGAGATCGGCCTCGCTGCGGTACTTGCCGGTGAGGAAGCCGCGCGCCAAGCCGAAGAAGTTGATGACGCCGATCTGCTGCGCCCGGCACAGCGGCTCCAACTCGTCTTCGTAGACCTTGCGTTCCACCAGGTTGTAGTGCGGCTGCAGGCACTCGTAGCGCGGCACGCCCAGCCGCGCCGCCACGGCGTTGGCCTCGGCCAGCCGCGCCGCGGTGAAGTTGCTGGCGCCGATGGCGCGCACCTTGCCCTCGGCGATGAGCTCGCCGAAGGCCGCCATGGTCTCTTCGAGTGGCGTGGCGGTGTCGTCGTCGTGGCTCTGGTAGAGATCGATGCGGTCGGTCTGCAGCCGTGTCAGCGAGTCGTGCACGGCCTGGCGGATCCAGCGGCGCGACAGCCCCGTCTTGCCGCTGCCTTCGTCCCCCATCGGCTTGCCCACCTTGGTGGCCAGCACGATGCGATCGCGCCGCCCCGTGGCCTTGAGCCAGCGGCCGATGACGGCCTCGCTCTCGCCGCCCTGGTGCCCGGGCGCCCAGCGCGAGTAGACGTCGGCGGTGTCGACGAGGTTGAAGCCGCCGTCGACGAAGGCGTCGAGCACGGCGAACGAGGCCTTCTCGTCGGCCGTCCAGCCGAAGACGTTGCCGCCCAGCGCCAGCGGCGCCACCTTCAGGCCACTGCGGCCCAGTTCACGCAGGGCCATCGTCGTCGTGTTCACAGGATGTACCTCGACAGGTCTTCGTTGCCGGCCAGTTCGCCCAGGCGGCGGTTCACGTCGTCGGCGTCCAGTGTCACGGTCTGGCCGCTGAGCTTGGGTGCGTCGAAGCTCACGTCGTCGAGCAGCCGCTCCATCACGGTGGCCAGGCGGCGTGCGCCGATGTTCTCGGTGCGTTCGTTCACCTCGAAGGCGATCTCGGCGATGCGGCGGATGGCCGCCGGCGTGAACACCAGCATCACGCCCTCGGTGGCCAACAGCGCGGCGTACTGCTTCACGAGGCTGGCCTGCGTGCTGGTGAGGATGGCGTCGAAGTCCTCGACGCTCAGCGACGACAGCTCCACGCGGATGGGCAGCCGGCCCTGCAACTCGGGGATCAGGTCCGAGGGCCGCGCCAGGTGAAAGGCGCCGCTGGCGATGAACAGCATGTGGTCGGTCTTCACCGGCCCGTACTTGGTGCTGACGGTGGTGCCCTCCACCAGCGGCAGCAGGTCGCGCTGCACGCCCTGGCGCGACACGTCGGCGCCGCCGTGCTCGCTGCGCGTGGCCACCTTGTCGATCTCGTCGATGAAGACGATGCCGTTGCCCTCGGCATTGGCCAGTGCGGCGGCGCGGATCTCGTCTTCGTTCACGAGCTTGGCGGCCTCTTCCTCCACCAGCTTCGGATACGCCTCGCCGATCTTCAGCTTTCGCTTCGTGCGCTTGCCCGCGCCCATCTGCGAGAACAGGCCCTTCAGCTGCTCGGCCATCTCGTCCATGCCGGGCAGGTTCTGCGGCCCCAGCACCTCGAGCGAAGGCCGCGCGTCGGCGACGTCGATCTCGATCTCCTTGTCGGCGAGCGTGCCCTCGCGCAGGCGCTTCCTCAGCACCTGCCGCGCGGTGTTGTCGGCCGCTGGCGGCGCGGTGTCGAAGCCGATCGCGCCGGCGCTGCGTGGCGGCGGCACCAGCGCGTCGAGGATGCGCTCCTCGGCCGCGTCTTCGGCGCGGGTGCGGTGCAGCTTGATCTGCCGCTCGCGCTCCTGCTTCACGGCCACGTCCACGAGATCGCGCACGATGGTGTCGACGTCCTTGCCGACGTAGCCGACCTCGGTGAACTTGGTGGCCTCCACCTTGATGAACGGCGCGTCGGCCAGGCGCGCCAGCCGGCGCGCGATCTCGGTCTTGCCCACGCCGGTGGGGCCGATCATCAGGATGTTCTTCGGCGTGATCTCGCTGCGCATCGCGCCCGGCACCTGCTGGCGCCGCCAGCGGTTGCGCAGCGCGATGGCCACCGCGCGCTTGGCTGCGGGCTGGCCGACGATGTGGCGGTCGAGTTCGCTGACGATCTCCTGCGGCGTCATGCCCAGCGGGGCGCGCTCGCCGGTGGTGGTGTCCGGGGCGCTCATGCGCCATCTCCCAGGGTCTCGATGGTGTGGTTCTGGTTGGTGTAGATGCACAGGTCGCCGGCGATCGTGAGGCTCTTCTTCACGATCTCGGACGGCGACAGCTCGGTGTGCTCCACCAGCGCGCGCGCCGCGGCCTGCGCGTAGGCGCCGCCGGAGCCGATGGCGACGATGCCGTACTCGGGCTCGAGCACGTCGCCGTTGCCGGTGATGATGAAGCTGCCGGTGCGGTCGGCCACCGCGAGCATGGCCTCCAGGCGGCGCAGCACGCGGTCGGTGCGCCAGTCCTTGGTCAGCTCGATGGCCGCGCGCTGCAGCTGGCCCTGGTGCTTCTCGAGCTTGGCCTCGAAGCGCTCGAACAGCGTGAAGGCGTCGGCCGTGGCGCCGGCAAAGCCGGCGAGGACCTGCTCCTTGTAGAGCTTGCGCACCTTGCGTGCGCTGGCCTTGACGACGATGGTGCCCAGCGTGACCTGGCCGTCGCCGCCGAGCGCGACGAGCGGGCCGCGGCGCACGCTGAGGATGGTGGTGCCGTGGTAGGAGTCCATGCCGGCAGGATAGCCGGCCGCGAGTGGCCCGCTACAGCCGCAGGCCGATGTCGGTGACGCGGTCCAGCGTGGCCGCGGCCTCGTAGCTGCCGTTGTTGTCGAGGTCGAGCTCGATGCGCAGGGCCGTGCTGCCCGCCGCACCCGCTGGCGTGATGCGCAGCCGCGTATGGAAGCCGCCGGAGGAGCCGGTGTTCCAGCGCAGGCGGCCGGTGAGCTGCTCGTCAGCCACGTTCTCCAGCAGCCCGATGCGGCTGCCAGCATCGACGCACAGCTCGGCCGTGACACTGCTTGCCGTGAACGCGACGCAGCCATCGAGCGCGTACAGGTCGCGCGTGGGCCCGCTGCGCGCCGGGACGCGCTCCACCCGCAGCAGCGGGCTGGTGAGCCTGGCGCCCAGACCCAGCGCCGACGGCGAGCGGCTCGCCGACAGGCCGTCCAGCTGAAGCGTTAGCGGCTGCCCACGCGAGTTGACTGTGCCCGAGCCGGTGGCCAAGACGCTCACCGTCTGCGAGCGCGGGTTGGTGCCGCCGGACATCCAGCTGAACGATGTCAGACGCGCGGTGCCAGACCAGGCTGTGCCCTCAGCCGTGACGCTGACCACAGCGCCTTCGACATCGACCCGCCCTCCGAAGGCAATGCCGGCGTTGACGCAGGCTTCGAAGTCGGTGCGCAGCAAACGCAGAATCGGCCGCGTGACGACGACGCGGCCGCCGTCGTCGCAAGAGGACGTGCGTACGGTCTCCGATGGCGCGGACACGATGGTGTTCTGGACATCGCTAGCCAAGGCCCAGGCTAGCGTGGTCACGTCCATCACGGCCTGCGCCGTGGTGCGCAGGGCTTCGGCTGGCGTGATGGCCGAGGGGGGCGCCGGCGGGGCGTCACCGCCACCCCCACCACCCCCGCAGGCCGCCAAAAGAAAAGCGGCCATGAGGGCCGCCTGGCGATGCTTCGACATCACAAAACCTCGATCAGACCTTGCGCACCTGCACCTTGGCGTGCTCGTTGATGCCCATGGCGCCGAAGAAGAGCGCCAGCAGGCGGTGGGCGTCGACGAAATGCACGCTGCGTGATTCGCCGCGGCGCGCCAGCACCCAGTTCAGCAGGTCGCCGGCGGCGATGAAGTCGACGCGGATCAGCCGAGCGCACGATACGCTGACCACCGGCGCCAGACCGACTTCACCCTGCAGCTTGGTCAGCGTGGCGCTGATGTCGCCGATGAGCTGGCCCGACAGCTCCACGTGCGCCACCTCCACGCCGGCGGCGTCGTCGGCGAGGCCGCTCTCGTAGAAGCTCGTGGAGACGTCGGAGATCATCGACATCGGCGGGTTGCGCGTGCTCATCGCGCTGCCGCTGATGTGCACGGTACAGCGCGTGGGCTCCCACGAGGGCGGGCTCACCTCGTAGGTGACGCAGTAGTCGATGGCCGCTTCGTCGAACTGGTCGGCGCGGTTGGCCAGGCGCAGGGCGTCCAGGCGCGTCAGCCAGAAAGCCGGGTCGGCGTCGCGCACGCCCGTGGGGGCGGAGTCGGCCAGCACCTGGAAGAGGCGATCGCCACCCAGCCAGCGCATCTCGAGCTGCTGGCCCGCCCACAGCCGGAACACCGCCGACATCTGCATCGCGGCCTCGGGGTCGATGATGCGCAGCGCGCTCCAGTCGAACACCCAGGGCAGCGGCATCTGCAGCGTCTGCGAGCGCAGGCGCGCCACGGCCTCGATGTCCAGCAGCTCGGGGCAGACCCAGCCGACGTCGCCGCCGAGCACGCTGTTGGCGCCCGACGAGCTGGGCAGCAGCGGCTCGTCGGCCAGCTTGTCGGCCACCAGCTTGGGCAGGCTGTACCACTGCGGCGCGCTCCAGCCGAACTGCTGTGCGTAGTCGAGCGCCAGGCTCTCGAAGCGCTGCTGCTGGCCGGTGGCGCGGTACAGGTCGAACAGCACCAGCCAGGTCTCGGCGTGCTGCGAGCGGGTGCCGCTGGGGCCGGTGAGGCGCTGCAGGGCGTCTTCGCACTGGCCGAAATCGGCGTTGGCGAAGGCGATCACGGCCTCGTCGAGATCGGGGTCGTGCATGACCTCGCTCACCTCGACGGCAAACGGGCTGCCGAAGTCGGTGTTCGGCGAGGGAGCGGGCGCCGGCGACGGCTTGCCACCCGCGGGCGGCGGCTCGGCACGGGCGGCCATCTCGGCGCGCTCGCTGGTCTGGCGCGGCGTGGGTGGCGTGTCGAAGCTGACCGTCGACAGCGGGGCCAGCGGCGGCAGGCCCGACACCATCTGCACGGGCGCCGGCGCCGAGGCCGGCGGCAGGTGGATGTCGGGCAGCATGTTGGGCGAGGTCGGCAGGCCCGGCGGCTGCGGCTCGCGCGCCAGCGGCGCCGGGGCCGGGCTGCGGAAATCGGCACCGGCCGGGCGCGACGGCGCCGCCGCGGGTGCCGACGGCGCATCGAAGGCCATCGGCGCCGGGGCCGGCGGCGGGAACGCGCTGGCGCGACCGGCGGATTCCAGCGGGCCGCGGCGCGACGACGGCGACGGAGACGGCGACGAGAAGCCGCCCTCGCCGACCATCTGCTGCTCGATCTCGTCGATCTTGGCCTTCACGCCGTCGGGCCGTGCGGCGGCCTCGGGCGTGCGCGACTCGGAGTCGTCCAGGCGCGACGAGGTGCCCAGCGCGGCCAGCTGTTCGGGCGAGAGCCCCTCGCGGCGCACCTTGCGCAGCATGTCGAACTCGCGCTTGCGCACGAAGTCGTTGCGCCGCTTGCGCTCGATCATGGCCTTGAGCTCGCTCTTCTCGAGCTCGAGCTCCTTGGTGTCTTCCTGGCGCGACGTGAGGTCGGCCCAATCGGTGGCGGGGTTCGCGACGAACCTCACCACCTTCCGGAAGAAGCTCTCGTTCTGCTCGGCCATGGAAGGATGATCCTACCTTGGCCCTGCCGGCCGGCGGGCGTGCATGCTGCTCGGCAGCCGCTCAGTCGCCGAACATCTTCTGCTTCATCTCGCGGCGCTGCTGCGCCTCGAGCGACAGCGTGGCCGTGGGCCGTGCCATCAGGCGCTGCAGGCCGATGGGCTCGCCGGTCTCGTCGCAGTAGCCGTAGTCGCCGTTGTCCAGCCGGGCCAGGGCCTGCGCGATCTTCTTCAGCAGCTTGCGCTCGCGGTCGCGGGTGCGCAGCTCGAGCGCGTGCTCTTCCTCGATCGTGGCGCGGTCCACCGGGTCGGGGACGATCGAGGTGTCCTCGCGCAGGTGCTCGGTGGTCTCGCCGGCGCTGGACAGCAGGTCGGCCTTCTGCTGCTCCAGGCGGGCGCGGAAGAAGTCGAGCTGCTTGTCGTTCATGTACTCCGACTCCGGCATCGCCAGGAGTTCGGCTTCGGTCAGGTCGCGGCCGGGCTTGGTCTTCCAGGCGTTGGCGAGCTTAGGGTCTTTCGGGGCGGCTTTGGGCATCTCGGCCGTATCGGGCATCTGTCGGGAGGAAGTCTTGGCGGCCGGGCCGAAGCGCTCGGCAAAGCCGTGTTTGGCGCCGGGAATCGGCGAAAGGGCCGGCGGCACGTCCTTGGCCGCCACCTTGGCCTCGGGCTTGGGCGTGCGGGGCGCGGCGGGTTTGGCTGCCGGTTTGGCGGGGGCGGCCTTGGGCGTGTCGGCCTTGGGGGCGTCGGTCCGGGGTGAGTCCTTCGGGGCCGCCTTGGCGGCGGGCGGGGCGGGAGCCTTGGGCGATGGGGCCGTCTTGGCAGGGGCTGCGGCCTTGGCTGGCGCCTTGGCTGCAGCGCTCGTCTTGCTGGCGGCTGCGGCCTTGGCCGGTGGCTTGCTCACGGGGACCTCCTCCCCTTTCGGGTACGTCCTGGATCGCTGTTTCAAGTGGGGCCGCCGGCCCGTCGTCGGCGCGGTCTACCCCTTCGAGGCGCGCGGATTGTAGCCACGCGATCCAGGGCCATCGGCCCCTGTCGGCAGGGGCCGTGAAAACCCCCGATCAGGCCCTCAGACCAGGCACTGCTCCAGGCCCTGCAGCAGCACGTCCTTGGGCAGGTCGATGCCGATGAAGACCATCTTGCTCTGCTTCTTCTCGCCCGGCGCCCATTTCGGGCCGAGGTCGGAGCCCATCAGCTGGTGCACGCCCTGGAACACCACCTTGCGGTCGGAGCCCTTCATGAACAGCACGCCCTTGTAGCGCAGCATCTTCGGGCCGTAGACCTGCACGATGGCGCCCAGGAAGTCTTCGAGCTTGGCCGGGTTGAAGGCCTTGTCGCTGCGGAAGACGAAGCTCTTCACGTCGTCGTCGTGGGCGTGGTGGTGCGGGTGGTCGTGCGCGTGCGACGGATGGTCGCAGTGCTCGCCGTGCTCGTGGTCGTGGTGGTCGTGGTGATCGTGATGGTGGTGGTCGTGCCCGTCGTCCTTCAGGAAGTCGGGGTCGATGTCGAGCTTGGCGTTGAGGTTGAAGCCCTTCAGATCGAACACGTCCGCGATCGCCACCTCGCCGAAGTGCACCGGGTGGTGCGGCGCGCGCGGGTTCATGTGCTTGATGCGGTGGCTCAGCGCCTCGACCTCGGCCGCGGGC
>JAIXTY010000208.1 GCA_027483705.1 Rubrivivax sp. | reverse complement strand
CGCTCTCGGCATAGCGGTGTTGCAGGCCGAGCACCTCGCCCAGCAGCTGCAGGCCCAGCGCATGGCCGGGCTCCAGCGCCAGCACGCGGCGCGCCGCGGCCTCGGCACGCTCGTGGGCACCGGCGCGCTTCTCGGCGTTGGCCAGGTTCAGCCAGTACAGCGCGTCGCCGGGCGCCGCGCGCGTGGCGCGCGTGAACGCGCGCGCGGCCGCGGTCCAGTCACGCCGCGCCAGGTGGTCGCGGCCGGCCTGCCAGTGCTGGGCGCCCGGGCGCGGGCGCGCTTGAACGGTGGGAGTGCTCATGCCGGGGCTCCTCAGGCCAGCGCCGGCTCGCCGCCGGTGGGCGCGGGTGCGGCCACCGTCACCGGCTTGAAGGCGTTGACGTTCAGGCTGATGGGCGTGCCGGCCACCACCATGTCGGAGGTGTCGGCAAAGAGGCCGTGCCGCGGCACGCGCTGCACGGTCTCGAAGCCGGCTTCCTTGAGGTAGCCGGCCAGGAACTCGGCGTTCAGGCCGACGAGGTGCACGTCGTGCGCGTCGACATGGCCGCCGAACATCATGCGCATGATCTGGAAGCGGTCGTTGACGCCGAAGCGGTGGCGCTGCAGCAGCAGGTAGGCCAGCACGTCGAGGTCGGGCACCGAGACGCGCAGCACGCCCCCCGGCACCAGCACACGCTGCCATTCCTTCAGGGCCTTCAGCAGCGGGCCGTTGTAGTCGAAATGCTCCAGCACGTGCGAGGCGTAGACCTCGACGAAGCTCGCATCGGCGAAGCGCGACAGGTCGACGGCATCGCCGATGTGGTCGACGGCCGGGCCGGGCAGCACGTTGAGGTTCTCCCAGCCGGGGCTGCGGACCTTGCCGCCGATGTGCAGTTTGCGGTGCATGGTGTCTCCCGGGCGCGCGGGCCCAGACGGCGCGGGCGGGTGTCCGCGGCCCGGGCGATGTTCCCCGCGCCGGGGGCCGGCCGAAGCGCCGAATTGCACGGCTGCGCTGCCGCTGTTCCACCGGGTGGCTTCACAAATGCTGGCGCAGGCCCTAAAGGTTTTGCGGCAGCCGACGAAAACGGCTTCAACGCGGCCGCCAGTTCGGGGCTGCGGGGTCCGGACCACAACGGGTCAAGGGCGCCATCCCGGTTGAACGGGGCAGCGTCGGTGGCAGCGGGAGGCCCGGGCGAGTTCCCCGGCGAGGGGTGTCTCCACCTGGAGGCACCACGGACCGGGGGCATTGCAGGCAGTCGCCGCGTGCCTCCAGCACGAGGCGGGCGGCTGCTGCTAGGCAAAGCCTAGGGTCAACCATCGCAATACGGAGATTTTCATGGCTCAGACCATCAACACCAATCTGGTCTCTCTCAACGCCCAGCGCAACCTGAGCGCCAGCCAGGGCGCCCTCGCCACCTCGATGCAGCGCCTCTCGTCGGGCCTGCGCGTCAACAGCGCCAAGGACGACGCCGCCGGCCTGGCGATCGCCGAGCGCATGAACGCGCAGACGCGCGGCATGAACGTGGCCATGCGCAACGCCAACGACGCCATCTCGCTGTCGCAGACGGCCGAAGGCGCGCTCGGCAAGGTCGGCGACCTGCTGCAGCGCATGCGTGAGCTGGCCGTGCAGTCGGCCAACGGCACCAACGGCACGGACGACCGCGCCAGCCTGAACGAGGAGTTCGTGCAGCTGGCCCAGGAAGCCACGCGGACGCTGGAGGGCACGCAGTTCAACGGCCGCAGCATCCTGTCGGACACCAACGCCAACGTGTTCCAGATCGGCGCCAACAACAACAGCAGCATCGACCGCATCTCGGTCGACGGCATCGACTGGACGGCGACGACCGAGATCACCAACGTCATCGGCACCGCCGTCATCACCGGCACCGAGACGCCGACGGTGCAGATCACCGACATCGCCACGGCCCAGGGTGCGATCGCCTCGATCGACACCGCGATCGACGAGATCAACAGCCAGCGCGCCACCTTCGGTGCGGTGCAGAACCGCTTCGAGAACGTGGTCGCCAACCTGATGGTCGCCACCGAGAACCAGGCCGCCGCGCGCAGCCGCATCATGGACGCCGACTACGCCACCGAGACGGCCAACCTGTCGCGGGCCAGCATCCTGCAGCAGGCCGGCAACGCGATGGTCGCGCAGGCCAACCAGCTGCCGCAGCAGGTGCTCGCACTGCTGCGCTGAGCGAGTCGCACCCAGGGCTCCGGCCCTGCAGCCCCCCGTTCGAAAGAAGCCCGCCCTCCGGCGGGCTTCGTCGTTTGGCGGCTCCGAAATGGCCGCCTTCGCCCGGCCTTATCGAAGGACCCTCGGCGCCGGCGCGGCCGTAATCTCTGGCACAGCGTTTCGGTACCGCGGCAGGACGAATCGCCCCCTGAACCGACTGCCGTGCCACCAGGAGAGCCGCCGTGCCCCAGACGATCAACACCAACCTCGTGTCGCTCAACGCCCAGCGCAACCTGAGCACGAGCCAATCGCAACTGTCGACCTCGATGCAGCGCCTGTCGTCGGGCCTGCGCGTCAACAGCGCCAAGGACGACGCCGCCGGCCTGGCCATCGCCGAGCGCATGAACACCCAGGTGCGCGGCATGAACGTCGCGATGCGCAATGCCAACGACGGCATCTCGATGGCCCAGGTGGGCGAAGGCGCGCTCGGCAAGGTGAGCGACCTGTTCCAGCGCATGCGCGAGCTGGCCGTGCAGTCGGCCAACGGCACCAACGGCGACGACGACCGCGTCAGCCTGAACGAGGAGTTCGTGCAGCTGGCCCAGGAAGTGACCCGCACGCTCGAGGGCACGCAGTTCAACGGCCGCAGCATCCTGTCGGACACCAACGCCAACGTGTTCCAGATCGGCGCCAACAACGACAGCAGCATCGACCGCATCTCGGTCGACGGCTTCGACTGGACGG
>JAIXTY010000092.1 GCA_027483705.1 Rubrivivax sp. | reverse complement strand
CTCACCCGTTCGCCACTCGTCGCCAGGTTGCCCCGCGTTACCGTTCGACTTGCATGTGTAAGGCATGCCGCCAGCGTTCAATCTGAGCCAGGATCAAACTCTTCAGTTCGATCTTGAATTTGCTCTTAGGAATCGAAGTGAACTTCACTTCAGTTTCCATGAGCGTTTAAGGTCTTTCGACCACGAACCGTTCGACGAATCGATTGGTTCTTGGCACGCGCCTCAAACGCCCACGCTTATCGGCTGTTGATTTTTAAAGAACTGCGCGACTTGCTTTGCTTTGCCGCGTCGCTGTCAGTGATCAGCGAAGACCGAGATTCTCTACTTTTTTTCAATCCCCTGTCAAGCACTTGGTTATTGCCTGCTCTGCGTGTTGTCCGACTTGGCTTGCGTCTGCTGGCCGGGGCGGCCTGCAGCTGCAACATCAGCAGAGCCCACGACTATAGCACGGCTCGGGCGCCCGCCGTCAAGCGGTCTTTGTCAGCTGCTTCGGCGCCCGGACCACTCGAGCGCCGGATCGTCGCTGTCGAGCGCGGCACGCACACGCTGCGCGAGTTGGCGCGTGTCGGCCCGCAGGACTCGCTGCTTGACGGCCGACACGCGCGCCGGGTGCATCGAGAAGCTGCGCAGCCCCATGGCCAGCAGCAGCTCGGTGAACGCGGTGTCGCCGGCCATCTCGCCACACACGCACACCGGCTTGCCTGCCGCGCCTGCCGCTTCGATGGTGCGGCTGAGGAGCCCCAGCACGGCCGGATGCCAGGGGTCGTACAGGTGGGACACCGACTCGTCGGCGCGATCGATCGCCAGCGTGTACTGGATCAGGTCGTTGGTGCCGACGGAGACGTAGTCGAAGTGGCGCAGGAAACGATCGATCATCACCGCAGCCGCCGGCACCTCGACCATGGCGCCCACCTCGACCCGGCTGTAGGCGAAACCGCCGTCGTCAAGCTGCGCCTTGGCGCGCGCCACGGCCTCGAAGACCTGCCGCACCTCGCCCAGGTGCGCGACCATCGGGATCAGGATGCGCACCTTGCCGTGCGCGCTGGCCCTCAGGATGGCGCGCAGCTGCTGGCGGAACATGCCCGGCTCGGCCAGGCTCCAGCGGATCGCACGCAGCCCGAGCGCCGGGTTCAGGCCGTGCTCGTGCCGCAGCTCCTGGGCGCTCATCCGCTCCAGCGGCTTGTCGGCCCCGACGTCGACCGTGCGGATGGTGACCGGCAGGCCCCGCATCGCCAGCACGGCGTCGCGGTAGGCCTCGTACTGCTCGTCTTCGCCGGGGAGATCGCCGCCGCGGTTGAGGAACAGGAACTCGCTGCGGAAGAGACCCACGCCGACCGCGCCGGCTTCCAGCGCCGCCGGGGCGTCGCCGGGCAGCTCGATGTTGGCCAGCAGCTCGACGGGCACGCCGTCGAGCGTGACGGCCGGCGTGTGGCGCAGGCGATCCAGCCGGGCGCGCTCGAGCTCGCTCTGGCGCCGGCGGAAACGGTACTCCTCCAGCACGATGGGCGAGGGGTCGACGATCACCACGCCGGCGTCACCATCGATGACGACCCAGTCGTCCTGGCGGATCAGGCGGCTCGCCTCGCGGGCGCCGACGACGGCCGGGATGTCCATGCTGCGCGCCACGATGGCCGTGTGGGACGTGCGCCCGCCGACGTCGGTGACGAAGCCGGTGAACACGCTGCGCTTGAAGTGCAGCATGTCGGCCGGCGCGACGTCGCTGGCCACCAGCACCAGCGGGTCGGCGCCGCCGAAGTCGCGCGCGCCGGCCAGCGCCTCGGCCGCGGCCGGCGCCCCCCGCCCCGCCGAGGCCGCCATCTGCCGCAGCAGCCGCTCCACGACCTGCTCGATGTCGGCCTTGCGCTCGCGCAGGTAGTCGTCCTCCATCTCGTCAAACTGCCGCGCCAGCACCTCGAGCTGCGCCGACAGCGCCCATTCGGCGTTGTAGTGGCGCTGCTCGATCCACTGCTTGGTCGCTTCGCTCAGCGTGTCGTCGTGCAGCAGCATGAGGTGCACGTCGAGCAGCGCGGCCAGTTCGGCCGGCGCCTCCGCCGGCAGGTCGCTCTTGAGCGCGAGGATCTCCTCGGCCACCGCGTCGCGGGCCGCACGCAGGCGTCCGATCTCGGACTCCACCTGCTCCTCGGCGACGAAGTAATGGTCGACATCGACGCGGCTGGAGGCGATCAGCACCGCACGGCCGATGGCCACCCCGCGCGAGATCGGCAGGCCGAAGATCTGGATGCTCATCGCCGGCCGCCTGGGTTCACGGTATCACTCGCCTTCGCCGAAGCGACCGTCGATCAGCGCCCGCAGCGCGGCCATCGCCTCGGCCTCGTCGGGGCCGTCGGCCTCGATGTCGACCGTCGCGCCCAGCCCGGCGGCCAGCATCATCACGCCCATGATGCTCTTGGCGTTCACGCGCCGGCCGTTGCGCGACAGGTGGATGTCGCTCCTGAAGCTGCCGGCCAGCTTGGTGAGCTTGGCCGAGGCGCGGGCGTGCAGGCCCAGCTTATTGCTGATGGTGATGCTGGACTGGATCATGGCTCGTGGGCGCCAGGCCCTGGTTCTGCCGACGGGGCACGGCAACGTGCATGACGCCCTGGCTGGCGCCGGCCACGGCGCGGTTGACCAGGTCGTCCAGGGGCAAGGATGCATAGCCCAACGTGCGCCACAGCATGGGCACGTTGACGCCGGCGACGATGCGCACGCGCGGTCCCTCGGCCGCCGCCAGCGCCGCGTTGCAGGGCGTGGCGCCGAAGACGTCGACCAGCACCAGGGCCTCGTCGCCGCGGGCCAGCACCGGCGCCAGCGCGGCCCGCACGAGGCCCTCGACCTCGTCGAGGCCCGCGCTCGGCGGCACGTCGACGGGCGTCAGGCGGCTGCTGGCGTCCGGGAAGACATGCTGCGCCACCGCCTGCAGCGAACTGGCGAGCGGCGTGTGGGCGACGATGACGATCTGGGCCATGGGTCGGGTCAGCGGCCATTATCCGCATGGGCGGCAGGTGCCCGCATGCGCCACACGAACCAGCCGTAGGACAGGGTCGAACACACGGCCAGCGCGGCCATGGCGCCCTGGAACGCCCGCACGTCGTCCAGCCCGGCGGCGCGCCCGGCATCGACCAGCAGCCCGACGCCCCACTGCACGGCAAACACGCCGCTGAAGATGACCAGGTTGAAGGCCGACAGCGCGCGCCCGGCCTGCGCGGCCGGGAATGCGGCGCCGACGGCCGGCTGGCTGACCGAGACCGCCGTGCAGGCCACGCACCACGCTGCCCAGTGCGCGGCGCCGGCACCGGCACCCAGGACGATGTTGAGCAGCAGCAGACCGAGCGCGAGCGGAATGCCCCAGGTCATCAGCCGCGGCGCCGACCAGCCCCGCTGCACGAGCCGCGGCATCAGCAGCCCCCAGGCCGCGAACGTGATCAGCATGCACAGGTTGATGATGAAGAGGCCCTGGGCGGCCTCGCCCGGCGTCTGCCCGACCACGCGCGTGAGCCAGGGCCCGGCCCATAGCGCCTGCACCGCGATCATCCCGCCGTAGAGCCAGAAGCCCAGGGGCGCCATGGCCACGAACAGCGGGTGGCGCACGATGGCACCGTAGCCGGCGCTCGGGCCTGCCGCCGGTGCCGTGGGGACGTCACGCGGCACCGCTGCCGCCAGCAGCACCATGCCCAGGGCCAGTAGCGCGGCCACACTCCAGAACAGCCCGCGCCAGCCCAGCACCGGCAGCAGCCACTGCACCGGCAGCGTCGACGCCAGCATGCCGAGCGAGCCCGTCATCAGCAGCCACGAATGCGCGCGCAGCTGGAAGGCCGGCGAGAAGAGCCGCCTGAACAGCGTCAGCGGCGCCATCAGGCAGGCGGCGACACCGGCGCCGACGAGCGCGCGCGCCGCGATCAGCCCGGCCAGCGAACCCGCCATGGCCATCGCCATGCAGCCCAGCACCGCCAGCGACAGCAGCCACAGCAGGGTGCGGCGCGGGCCAAAGCGGTCGAGCGCGCGGCCCAGCGGGAGCTGCAGGCTGGCGAAGCCCACGAAGTAGGCGCCGGCCAGCAGGCCCAGCTCGCCCGCCCGCAGGCCCATTTCCTGACTGAACACCGGGGCGAGGGTGGCCGTGACGGCGCGCAGCAGCGCCGACAGGAAGTAGGTGAAGGCGAAGGCCAGGAAGATCGTGGCCGCCACCGTCGCCCGCGGCACGGCCGCCATTGGCATGCTGCCGCCCGGCACGTTCACGGGGCCACCTGCCGCGCTGCGCGCCGCCGGATGAGCGCTGGGGAGCGGCCCGGCGCGCTCATGGCTCGACCCGCAGCGAGCCGAAGAAGGTGTCGGCCAGCTCGTCGGGCAGGCGGTCGCCCAGGGCGGTGGCCTGGTAGACCCGCGTGCCGTGGGCGAACACCGCCACCTGCATCTGCACCGCCTGGCCGTCGGGGCGGCGGCCGTCCAGGCGCAGGCGGCGGTTGCCGGCATGCGGCGTGGCGCCGGGCACCGGGGCCGAGGCGGCGCGTGCGCCGGCGGCCACGTTGGCCCCGGCGGCGGCCGCCAGCTCGTCCAGAGCCGCGGCCAGCCGGGCCGGATCGCCCAGGTCGGCACCCGCCAGGCCCCAGGTCTGCCCGCCGGCCTCGCAGGCCATCAATGACAGCTTCAGCGAGCCGCCCGCCAGCGTGACGCGCCGCTCGTGCAGCTGCGGCTTGCAGGGGAACAGCGCCCGCACCGCGCCGTCGGCGCTGCGCGACTCGCGCCAGTCGTGCGCCGGCGCGCAGGCGGCGAGCCCGAGCAGCCAGGTCCAGCAGGCACGCCGGCGCCAGGGCGAACGGCGGGGACTCGGAGCACGGGACACCGCCCGGATTATCCGGAAGGCCCCGCCGGCACCCGCGCCACAATGAACCGCATGGATGCATCGTCCCTGGCACCCCCCGGCGCGCTCGATGGCGTGCGCGTGCTCGACCTCTCGCGCGTGCTGGCCGGCCCCTGGTGCACGCAGACCCTGGCCGATCTGGGCGCCGACGTCGTGAAGGTCGAGCGGCCACCGTCCGACGGCCAGCGCGGCGGCGACGACACGCGCGGCTGGGGCCCGCCCTTCCTGCGCGACGACGCGGGCCGCGACACCGACGACGCCGCCTACTTCCTGGGGGCCAACCGCAACAAGCGCTCGGTGACGATCGACCTCTCGCACCCGGACGGGCAGGCGCTGGTGCGCCGGCTGGCGGCGCGGGCCGACGTGCTGGTGGAGAACTTCAAGGTCGGCGACATGGCCCGCTACGGCCTGGACGCCGCGACGCTGACGCGCGAGTTCCCGCGGCTCATCTACTGCTCGATCACCGGCTTCGGCCAGACCGGGCCCTACCGCGAGCGGGCCGGCTACGACTACGCCGTGCAGGGCCTGGGCGGGCTGATGAGCGTGACCGGCGAGCGCGATGACCGCCCCGGCGGCGGCCCGCAGAAGGTGGGCGTGGCGGTGGCCGACCTCTTCACGGGGCTGTACGCCACGGTCGCCATCCTGGCCGCGCTGCGCCACCGCGACACCACCGGCCAGGGGCAGGTCGTCGACATGGCGCTGCTCGACAGCCAGGTGGCGATGCTGGCCAACCTGGGCGCCAACTACCTGGTGACGGGCCAGCCGCCGCGCCGCGCCGGCAACGCGCACCAGAACATCGTGCCGTACCAGGTGTTCGAGGTCGCGGATGGCCACCTGATCCTGGCCGTGGGCAACGACGGCCAGTTCGAGCGCTTCTGCCGCGTCGCCGGCCTGCCCGAGCTGCCGGCCGACGAGCGCTTCGCCACCAACGCCGCCCGGGTGCGCCACCGCGAACTGCTCGTCGCCCGGCTCGAGCCGGTGCTGCGCTCGCGGGGCCGCGACGACTGGCTGGCCGCGCTGGAGGCGGCCAAGGTGCCGGCCGGGCCGATCAACGACCTCGCCCAGGTGTTCGCCGACCCGCAGGTGCAGGCTCGCGGCATGACGGCCACCGTCGAGCACCCGCACCGGCGCGCGCTGGAGCTGGTGGCCAGCCCGATCAAGCTCTCGGCGACGCCACCCCAGCTGCGCCGGGCGCCGCCGCTGCTGGGCCAGCACACCGACGAGGTGCTTCAGGAGGCCGGCGTCGGCGCCGACGAGCGCGCCCGCTTGCGCCGCCTCGGGGTGATCGGCGGCGCGTGATCCTTCACGTTCCGACCCTCCGCACTTGCCAGGCCCCGCGTTTGTGGGGTAGATATGCTCCGACGCGGGCCGCATCTTCGACGGCTCCCCCCGGCGGCAACGCACCGCCCAGCCCCATCACCCCACCCCGGACACGCCCGTGAAGAGCCTCGAACTGACCGACCCGACTGCGCCCACCGCGATGGGGCGCCGAGTCGTCGAGCCGCTGGACTCCCAGGCGCTCGTGGCCCAGCTCGGCAGCGAGGTGGCCAACCACCTGTCGTCGGCGCTGGAGCGCGTGACCACGCTGGCGGCCACCGGCAAGATCGACCGCGCCGGGCTGCGGGCGCTGCGCGACGAGATCGACCGCGCCCGCCGCGCCGGCATCATGGGCCAGCAGGTCGTGCGGCTGTCCAGCGGCCGCGTGCAGCTGGCCAACGAGCGGCTCGACCTGACCGGCCTGCTCAGCGAGGCGCTGCGCCAGCGCGGCCGCGAGATCGATTCCCGCGGCATCGAGGTGCGCCAGGTTCTGTCCTCGGCCGAGGTGATGAGCGACTCCACGCTCGTCTTCTCGCTGCTGCAGACGACGCTGGACTGGTGCTTCGAGCACGCCTTCGGCCGCATCGACCTCACGGTCGAGATCAAGAGCTGGCCGGCGCACGCCTGCCTCACGGTGGCCTTCCAGCACCAGCCGCCCGACGAGGTGGAGGTGCCGGCCGGCAAGCCGGCGCCCATGCACGAGCCGCGCCTGAACACCATGGCCTGGCGGCTGCTGCAGCAGACCGCCGGCGTGCTCGGCCTGGACCTGGTGCGCTCCGACACGCCCGGCAAGACGAAGATGGTGCTGCAGTTCCCGCAGACGCTGGCGCCCCGGCTGGTGCAGCCCGGTGCCGCCGAGCCCGAGGAGCGCAGCGTGCAGGCGCACAACTCGCAGCCGCTGGCTGGGCGCCATGTCATCGTGCTGGCCGCGCGGCGCGAGGTGCGCAACGTCGTACGCACCGCGCTGCGGCCCATGGGCTTGATGGTCGATTTCGTCACCTCGGTCGAGGAACTGCGCCAGCTCGTGGCCGACGGCCTGCCGCACGCCGTGGTCTACGAGGCGGCGATTGCCGGCGAAACCTTCGAACGGCTGCGCGGCGAGATGCTCGGCGAGGTGCCGACGCTGGTGTTCATCCGCATCTCCGACCAGGGCAAGGCCTTCGAGGTGCTCAACCTCGGCGGGCGCCAGTTCACCAGCGTTGGCCGCGACGCCATCATGGTGGCCCTGCCCGAGGCGCTGACCTTCGAGCTGTCGCGCGCCGAGGAAGCCGCTTCGCGCAAGGCCTGAGCGCCGCGAGCCCGGCAAGAGGCCGGCCCCGGGCTCCGGCAGCCAGCCAGACGCACATCCGCGCGGCGGTGATGCACCTCTGCGCGCCCCCGCTGAACTTGCCGAGCCGGCTGTCGACCCGGCTGAGGCCGCCGATGAAGTTCGGGCCGCCCGTGCCTGAGGGCGGGCGTCAACCCGCACCGAGTCGCTTCAGCGCCCGAACACGCGCTTGAGCAACGCGCTGCCGGCGGCCACCGGGTCGGCCCGCAGGCGCCGTTCCTCGTCGGCCAGCACGAGGAACATGCCGTCCAGGGCGCGCTCGGTGACATGCTCGTGGACCTTGCGCGGTTCGCCCTTCACCAGCCCGGCCCGGGCCGCCCGCTCGACCAGCTCGTCGTGGCGCCGGGCCAACGCCAGGCGCTCGGTCACCTGCTTCACCGCTGGGGCAAAGGCCACGACCAGCGGCTCCCGTGTCTTGCCGGCAAAGAAGTCGGTAGCCGCGGTGTCCCCGCCCCGCACCAGGCCGATGGCGTCCTCGACGCTCATGCGGCGCAGCGCGTTCTCGAACAGCGGGCGCGCCAGCGGCACGGCCTGCTCGGCCGCCCGGTTCATGCCGGTGACGAGCTCGTCGATCCGCCGGCCCTGGCCCAGCTTGCGCAGCAGCTCGCCGGCACGCTCCAGGGCCGGCGGCAGCCCGATGCGCACGCGCTCGTTGCCCAGGAAGCCGTCGGTCCGGCCGAGCGAAGCCACCGCGGCCGCGGTGGCCCGCTGCAGCGCGGCGCGCACGCCGGACGCGGCTTCGGCCTCACCCAGCCCCAGCGCCATCGCCGGCGCCGCGGCGATCCCACCGAGCACAGGGACGATGGCCCCTGCCGTAAACTGCCTGCGCTGCATCATCCCCTGCCTCCCGTCCAAGCCACCGCGCCCGATGTCCGAGCCGACCCATCTTCTGCCACGCCGCGCCGTCCTGGCAACCGGCGGTGCCCTGCTGCTGGGCAGCCTGGCCGGCTGTGGCGGCCGCGATCCGGCACCGCAGTTCGGCTACACGCTGCTCGACGGCGCCAAGGGCCACACCGACGCGCTGCGCGGCAAGGTCGTGCTGGTCAACTTCTGGGCCACCAGCTGCGTGAGCTGCGTGAAGGAGATGCCGGAGATCGCCGCCACGCACCAGCGCTTCAAGGCCCGCGGCTACGAGACGCTGGCGGTGGCCATGAGCTACGACCCGCCGGCCTACGTGGCCAGCTTCGCCTAGACCCGCAAGCTGCCGTTCGGCGTGGTGATCGACAACACCGGCGCCATCGCCAAGGCGTTCAACGACACGCAGATCACGCCCACCAGCTTCCTGCTCGACAAGCGCGGCGGCATCGTCAAGCGCTACGTCGGCGAGCCCGACTTCGCCGAACTGCACGGCCTGGTCGAGAAGCTGCTGGCCGAAGCCTGATCGGGCCGCCGTGATCGGCCGACTCTCGGGCCGCCTCGCGGCCAAGGCGCCGCCCCAGGTGCTGCTTGATGTCGGCGGCGTCGGCTACGAGCTCGACGTGCCGATGAGCACCTTCTACAACCTGCCCGCCCTCGGCGAGCCGGTGGTGCTGCTGACGCACCTCGTGGTGCGCGAGGACGCCCACCTGCTGTACGGCTTCCTGACCGAGGCCGAGCGCGGCGGCTTCCGCGAGCTCGTCAAGATCAGCGGCGTCGGGCCGCGCACCGCGCTGGCCATCCTGTCGGGGCTGAGCGTGGCCGAGCTGGCCGCGGCCGTCAGCCGCCAGGACGGCGCGCGGCTCGTCAAGGTGCCCGGCATCGGCAAGAAGACGGCCGAGCGGCTGCTGCTCGAGCTGAAGGGCAAGCTCGGTGCCGACCTGCCGCTGCCCGGCGGCGCGCCGGCGCTCACCGACGCGCAGGCCGACATCGCGCAGGCGCTGCAGGCCCTGGGCTACAACGAGCGCGAGGCGCAGGCCGCCATCAAGGTGCTGCCGCCCGACGTGGCCGTGGCCGACGGCATCAAGCAGGCCCTGAAGTCGCTGAACCGCTGAGCCGGGCACCGCCGCGGCGGCCGGCGCGGCCGATAATCACTGGATGGCCATCCAGACCGACGACCTCGCCAGCGGCGCCCCCGCCCGCCGCGTGCTCAGCGCGGCCCCGGCCAGCCCCAACGAAGAGGCCCTGGAACGCGCCCTCCGTCCCAAGGGGCTGGCGGACTACGTCGGCCAGGCCAAGGCGCGCGAGCAGCTGGGCATCTTCATCGGTGCCGCGCGCCAGCGCGCCGAGGCGCTGGACCACGTGCTGCTGTTCGGCCCGCCCGGCCTGGGCAAGACCACGCTCAGCCACATCATCGCCCACGAGCTGGGCGTGAACCTCCGCCAGACCTCGGGCCCGGTGCTCGAGAAGCCCAAGGACCTGGCCGCCATCCTCACCAACCTCGAGAAGAACGACGTGCTCTTCATCGACGAGATCCACCGGCTGAGCCCGGTCGTCGAGGAAATCCTGTACCCCGCGCTCGAGGACTACCAGATCGACATCATGATCGGCGAGGGCCCGGCGGCGCGCTCGATCAAGCTCGACCTGCAGCCGTTCACGCTGGTGGGCGCCACCACGCGCGCCGGCATGCTGACCAACCCGCTGCGCGACCGCTTCGGCATCGTGGCGCGGCTGGAGTTCTACACGCCCGAGGAACTGACGCGCATCGTCACGCGCTCGGCCGGGCTGCTGAACGTGCCGATCGACGACACCGGCGCGCGCGAGATCGCCCGCCGCAGCCGCGGCACGCCCCGCATCGCCAACCGGCTGCTGCGCCGCGTGCGCGACTACGCCCAGGTCAAGGCCGACGGCCGGATCGCGCAGCAGGTGGCCGATCAGGCGCTGGCCATGCTCGACGTCGACCCGCTGGGCTTCGACGTCATGGACCGCAAGCTGCTCGAGGCCGTGGTGCACCGCTTCGGCGGCGGGCCGGTGGGGCTGGAGAACGTGGCCGCGGCCATCGGCGAGGAAGCCGGCACCATCGAGGACGTGATCGAGCCCTACCTCATCCAGCAGGGCTACCTGCAGCGCACGCCGCGCGGCCGCGTGGCCACGGCCGCGGCCTGGAAGCACCTGGGCCTGGCGCCGCCCACCTCAGGCGGCGATCTCTTCGGCGCCTGAGCCGGCAGCGGCGTCCAGGTGCCGCCGGTCGTCCCAGCCGACGACGCGGAAGCCCTCGCCCGTGAACAGCAGCCGGTTGACGGCCGCGTTGGCCAGCTGCCAGGTGCGGGCGTCCTGCAGGCCGATGCCGTTGGCGGCGCGGTACAGGCAGTCGAGCACGCCGCCGTGCGCGACGATGGCGATGGTCTGGCCCTCGTGGGCGCGCGCCAGCCGCGTGAACGCGGCCACGCAACGGGCCGAGAACACCTCCAGCGATTCGCCACCGCCCGGGCCGAAACCGGGCTCGCGCTGGCGCCAGCGGCGCGCGTCGTCGGGGAAGCGCTGCTCGATCTCGGCGTAGCTCAGCCCCTCGAGCACGCCGAAGTGGCGCTCGCGCAGGTCGGTGTGCGGCTGCACCGCCAGGCCGCAGGCCGCGGCCACCGCGGCGGCGGTGTCGCGGGCGCGCGCCAGGTCGCTGGCGTGCACGGCCACGATGCCGGCATCGGCCAGCGCCGCGCCCAGGCGCTGCGCCTGCCAGCGGCCGGTGGCGTCCAGGCCGATGTCGAGATGGCCCTGGATGCGCTGCGTGGCGTTGTAGGCCGTCTGGCCGTGCCGCAGCGCAAAGACGTGCGTCGGCTCGATCAAGCCGCGGCTTCCTGGCTCGCCGGACTCATGGCGACTCGGCCAGCAGCCGCGCGTTCAGCGTGTAGGTGCCGGAGAAGGTGGCCTCGCCCAGCACGCGGCCGGCGAGCTCGGCGCGCACCTGGTGGCCGTCGAACACGCCTTCCAGCGGCAGCCGCGGCACGGCCACCGCGTACAGCGTGAACACGTAGTGGTGCACCAGCGAGTCGTTCCAGGGCGGGAAGGGACCGTCATAGCCGAAGTAGCGGCCGGCCATCTCGGGGTGGCCGGCGAACCAGTTCGTGTAGTCGTTCAGGCCGTGGCGCGCCCCTTCGGCGCCGGCCAGGCCCTGCACCTCGGGGCCGGGCTTGCCACGCGGCGTGAAGCCGCGGCTGAAGGCGCCCTCGGCGATCTCGGCCGGCGTCGGCGGCAGGTCGACCAGCACCCAATGGAAGAAGTCGGCGCGCGCCAGGTCGGCCGGCACTTCGCGGCCGGCCTGGTTGACGTCGTCGGCCGCCGTGGGCACGTCGAAGTCATGGCAGATCAGCACCAGGCTGCGCGTGCCGGCCGGCAGGTCGCTCCAGGCCAGATGCGGGTTCAGGTTGTCGCTGAACGTGGCACCGCCCTGGCCGTCGGGCTGCCCGGCGGCATGGCGGTGCGGGATGCGGTCGCCGTTGGTCCAGCTGTCGCTCCAGAGCTTCATCGTCGGTGTTCTCGTGGGTCGGGGGCAGGGCAGCGTTCAGACGCCCCACACCACCGGTTCGCCGGCGGCGTGGCAGCGGCGCAGCATCTCGATCATCGGCCAGACGCGCTGGCGCAGGCCCACGGTGCGTGCGGCATCGGTCGCGGGATCGGCCGCCTCGTCGTCAGGCGCCGCGGCCTCGGCCTGCTCGATGGCCGCCATCAGCGTGCCCAGAAGCGCCGGCATCGCGGCGACCTCGAAGATGCCCTTGGGCGCGGGCTCGCGGCCGAGCAGCCGCAGCATCGCGTCGCCGTGTGCCGGCAGCATGATCACGTCGCCGCTGGCCTTGCTTCTGAACTTGTACAGCATGGCCGATTGTGCGGCGAACGGGGCGCCGCAGGCGCCGTTGTCGGCGCGGCCGTCGCTCAGCCGCTGACGAGCCGGATGCGCGGCGGGCGGCGTCGCGGCGTATCGGGGCGCGGCGTGGGCACGGCCGGCAGGCGCTGCTCGAAGCTCAGCACGTCCAGCGCCGGCGCGAACAGGAAGCCCTGGAACTCGTCGCAGCCGCTGTCGCGCAGGAAGCGGCGCTGCGCCTCGGTCTCGACGCCCTCGGCGATGACGAGCTTGCCCAGCGCCCGCGCCATCTGCAGGATGGCACGCACGATGGCAGCGTTGCCCTCGTCGTCGGGCAGGCCGGCCACGAAGGCGCGGTCGATCTTCAGCTTGCTGACCGGGATGCGCTTCAGGTAGGCCAGGCTCGAATAGCCGGTGCCGAAGTCGTCGATCGACATCTGCACGCCCAGCCGCGCCAGGGCCTCCAGGCGGCTGAGCACGTCGCCGGCCTCGTCGTGCAGCAGGATCGACTCGGTCAGCTCCAGCTCCAGCAGCCGCGGCGGGATGCCCGCCACCGCCAGCGCCTCGGCCACGCGCTCGACGAAGTGCGCCTGCTGGAACTGCAGCGCCGACACGTTGACGGCCACCGGCAGCGGCCGGCCCTGCGCGTGCCAGCGCGCCGCCTGGCCGACCGCCGTGTGCAGCACCCACTCGCCGAGCTGCACGATGAAGCCGCTGTCCTCGGCGACCTTGATGAAGCGGCTGGGCGGGATCTCGCCCATCTCGGGGTCGCGCCAGCGCAGCAGCGCCTCGGCGCCGGTGACGGCGCCGGTCTCGACGCAGACCTGCGGCTGGTAGTTCAGGCGGAAGCGGTTGGCCACCAGCGCCTGGCGCATGGCGTGGTCCAGCCGCATGTGGCTGCGCCAGTCGACCTCGGTGCGCGCCTGGTGCAGCCGCCAGTTCGCGCGCCCCGATCCCTTGACGGCGCGCATGGCCTGCTCGGCGCGGCGCATCAGCTGGTCGGCATCGCGGCCGTGCGACGGCGCCAGCGCGACGCCGATGCTGCAGGTCAGCGTGAACTGCGCGCCGCCCACGTTGCAGGGCTTCTTGATCTCGGCCAGCACACGCGCGGCCAGCTTCTCGGCAAAGGCGGCATCGGCCGGGCTCACGACGATGGCGAACTGGTCGCCGCCCACGCGCGCCAGCAGGTCGCCCTTGCGCAGGCAGCCCTGGATGCGCTGCGCCACATCCAGCAGCACGTCGTTGCCGATGGCGTGGCCGAGCGTGTCGTTGATGTGGCCGAAGCGATCGAGGTCCACCACCAGCAGCGACAGCGAGGGCACGCCGTCGCCCCCGGCTGGGTCGCCCGGCAGCTCCAGCAGCGAGCGCACGTGCTCGGCCAGGCGGCCGCGGTTGGCCAGGCCGGTGAGCGGGTCGGTGTGGCTGAGCGTCTCGATGCGGTGCTCGGCGGCCAGCCGCTCGGTGAGGTCGCGGTAGCTCCAGACGCAGCCGCTGCCGCGGCCGTCCTGCATCAGCGGCCGGGCCACGCGCTCGAGCACGCGCCCGCCCACGAGCACGAAGCGCTCCGCCGCCGTCGACTCCGGCGCCAGCGCCAGCAGCCTCCGGGCGTCGGCGCCGGGCTCGGCCAGGCGCGCCACCAGGCGGTCGCGCAGCGCCGCGTCGTCGCGCTGCTGCAGCAGCGCGTCGGGCAGATCGAACATCTCGGCGAAGCGGCGGTTGAACACGCGCAGCCGGCCGGCGAGGTCTGTGACGAGGATGCCGTCGGCCGTGGCCTCCAGCGTGCCCTGTAGCTCGGACAGCAGCTCCTCGCGCTGGGCCTGCAGCTGCGCGTCGGCGCTGCGGTCCTCGACCGTCACCAGCGCCAGCGCCACCGGCTCGCCGCCGGGCGCCAGCGGCAGCTCGACGACGCGGATGCTGCGGCTCACCGGCCGCGTGCGGCCGTCGCTGGTGCCGACCAGCGTGTCGCTGTACAGGGGCGAGCGGTCGCCGAGCTCGGCGCCGAGCCACCAGGCCAGGTCTTCGGGCGATGCCGCCACGGCGTCGGCCGGGCGGTCGGTCAGGGCCGAAGGCGGGTCGCCGTCGCCGGCAAACCAGCGCACGGCCTCGCGGTTGGCGGCGACGATGCGGCGGTTGTCCAGCCTTGCCAGCCAGGCGGCATGCGGCAGGCCCTCGAGCAGGCGTTCGAGCAGGCCGCCGGGTGCGAGGCCCGGCGGGGTGGGTCCGGCGCGCGCGGCGGCCGCCTGGGGATCGGTCACGCCGCCAGCTCCTGGGGCTGGCCGGCCTCGTCGGCGGCGGCGCGGGCCAGCGGCTCGAAGTAGTAGCTGACGCGGGGCCGCGGATCGAGGTACTCGATCGTCGCCGGCGGCAGCTTCGACGCCGGCAGGCTGCGGCGGATGCCGATGTCGGGCTTCGTCTCCAAGTCGAGCACCAGCGCCTCGTGGCGCGGCACCTTGGGGTCGTGCACCAGCACGCGCGGCTTCAGTGGGCGGCTGGAGTTGACGCCGACCACCAGCGCGAAGCGGTCGTCCGTCAGCTGCACCAGCGAGCCCGCCGGGTAGACGCCCATCATGCGGATGAAGACGTTGAGCACCGACGAGTCGAAGCGGTTGCGCCCCTGCGCGAACAGCACCGACACGGCCTCGTGCGGCGTCAGCGGCACCGTGCGCGACTGCGGGTTGCAGAGGTTGTCGTAGCGGTTGATGAGCGCCACGATGCGCGCCGGCATCGTGATGCGCTCGCCGGCCAGCTTGAGCGGGAAGCCGCTGCCGTCGGCGTGCTCGTGGTGCTGCGCCAGCACGCGCAGCGCGCCGGCCGAGATGCCCATGCGCTGGCCCACGGCCACGCCCTTGGCCACGTGGTCGCGGTAGGCGGCCATCTCGTTGGCGTTGAAGCCGTCCTCGGCATGGCGGAAGCGGTCGGCCACCTCGAGCTTGCCGACGTCGTGCATGAGCGCGCCGACGCCGAGTTCCATCAGCTCGTTCTCCGGCAGCCCCAGCGTGCGGCCGATGAGCAGCGAGATGACGCCCACGTTCAGCGCGTGCGAGGCGGCGCGGTCGCCGCTGCCGGCGACGAGGCGGATGCCGATGTCCTCGTCGACGAGCATCTTGTCGAGCAGCGCGCGCGTCAGCTGCTCGGACTGCGAGGCCGAGTCGCGCGGCTGCGCCGTCACCAGGTCGATGGCTTCGCGCCAGGCCTTGGCGGCCTCGGCGTGCTGGCGCTCGCAGCGCTGGCCGGCCTCGATCTGCTGCTGCAGCTGGCGGCGGCGCGCCTGGGCCTCGTCGGACTCGGCGCGGCCCCGCGGTGCCGCCTCGGCCGGCGTGGCCGGGCTGCCGGTTGCGGCCGTGCCGGGCGGCGTGATGCCGGTGAAGGTGCTGTCGCGCAGCTCGCTCTTCTCGGGCGACCAGCGCACGTGCTGCAGGCCCAGCGAGCGGATCGTGCGCAGCTGCTCGGGCGTGCTGATGCGGAAGTTCGAGAGCGGGAAGGGATGCGACAGCCAGCCGCCGTCCAGCATGACGAACATGCCGACGCGGAGGTCTTCGACGGCGATGGTGGCGGACATGGCTTCCCTGCGTGCTCTCTCGGATGGTCTCGTGGTCGCCCCCGTCCTTGAACGGGGCCTCCCCGTTTTCGGGCGGGCCCGGCCGAGCTTGAGTGTTCCTGCGCGCGCCGTTTCGTGGCGTGACATTTGCCGCAGCCGGCGCCTGCCGGAACGCCGCCTCCACAATCCGGTTCGTGGCTGCCCCCAAGACCCTCTACACCTGCCGCGAGTGCGGCGGCACGAACCCCAAGTGGCTGGGCCAGTGCCCGCACTGCAAGGCCTGGAACACGCTCGACGAATCGGTGGCCGAGCCCACCGCGGCGAAGAACCGCTTCCAGGCCCTGGCCGGCGCGGCCGGGCAGCGCCAGGCGGTGGCCACGCTGTCGGAGATCGAGGCCGCCGAGGTGGCCCGCACGCCCACCGGCCAGGACGAGCTCGACCGCGTGCTCGGCGGCGGCATCGTCGAGGGCGCCGTCGTGCTGATCGGGGGTGATCCGGGTATCGGCAAGAGCACCCTGCTGCTGCAGGCCGTGGACGCGCTGTCCACCCGCATGAGCGTGCTCTACGTCACGGGCGAGGAAAGCGGCGCGCAGATCGCGCTGCGCAGCCGGCGGCTCGGGCTGGAGGGCCGGCAGGTGCGCGTGCTGGCGGAGATCCAGCTCGAGCGCATCGTGCAGGCCATCGAGGCCGAGAACCCGGCCTTCGTGGTGGTGGACTCGATCCAGACCGTCTACAGCGATCAGCTCACCAGCGCCCCGGGCAGCGTGGCGCAGGTGCGCGAGTGCGCGGCGCAGCTCACGCGCGTGGCCAAGACGCGCGGCTGCACCACCGTGCTGGTGGGCCACGTCACGAAGGAAGGCGCACTGGCCGGGCCGCGCGTGCTGGAGCACATCGTCGACACGGTGCTGTACTTCGAGGGCGACACGCACAGCAGCTTCCGCCTCGTGCGCGCCATCAAGAACCGCTTCGGCGCCGTCAACGAGATCGGCGTGTTCGCGATGACGGACCGCGGTCTCAAGGGCGTGAGCAACCCGAGCGCGATCTTTCTCTCCACCCACACCGAGCCGGTGCCGGGCAGCTGCGTGCTCGTCACGCT
>JAIXTY010000147.1 GCA_027483705.1 Rubrivivax sp. | reverse complement strand
CTCGCGTGGCGGCCGGCCTGGCGGCGGCGGTGGCGGCGGCGGTGGCCGCGGCCCCGGCAGTGGTGGTGGCGGGCGCCCGGGCGGCTCGTCGCGGCCGGGCGGTGGCTCCGGCGGCGGCTCCGGCCGCCCCGGCCGCTGAAGGCTCGGCGCGCCGATCAGCGCGCGTTGGTGTCGGGCAGCACGTAGCCCGGCGGCAGGATCAGGCGGATCGACGGGTCGCTGCGCGCGCGGTCGCGGAAGGCCGCGATCTCGCGGTGCAGCTGCGCGTTCATCTCGGTCAGCGCCTGGTCGAACGAGCGCGTGCGCGCCGCGCGCGAGCGCTCGGCAAAGCCCACCCAGGTGGCATCGCCCTTCACGGTGGATCGGCCGCTGGCGTGCATCAGCATGCGGCGGCTCTTGATGTCGAACACCGAGGTCTCCAGCGCCGTGAAGATGTCGTACTGCTCGCCCTTCACGACATAGGCGCCCACGCCCGTCCAGTACAGGAACGACCAGCGGTTGGCCGCCGTGTGCTGCAGCTGGTCGAAGCTCACCAGCACCACCACGTCCAGGCGCAGCAGCGCGCCGACGCGGTCGAGGTTGTCGAAGCCGCCGCCGTCCTGCAGAAAGCTCGACGGCACGAGCTCGATCTCGCGGATGAACGGGTAGCCCTTGAAGGCCTCGCGCACGCGCTCGGCGAGCTGGCGCCGCTCGGTCTCGGGCAAGGCAAAGGGGCTGGCCATGCTGTCGGGCACGAAGGCGATGCCCACGCGGAAGGGCACGCGCAGCTCGGTCACGCGCTCGGGCGCGGCCGTCGGCGGCTCCTTGCCCGGGAACAGGAAGTTCAGCAGCGACGCCACCTGGCGCTGCTCGCCGCGCTGCTGCGTGGTTGTCGGGTTGATCGCACTGAGGATCGGGCCCACGTGCGACGGCGTGCTGGCCGCCTCGATCGATGCGCAGCCGCCCAGGCCGGCGGCGAACGGCGCCACGCACGCCGCGGCCAGCAGCCGGCGGCGACTCGTCGGGTGTTGGGGCAGGGGCTGTGTCGGCATGGGGCAGGCGCAGGGAGATGGGCGACCATGCTACGGCGCCGGCCCCGTGCAGCGCCAGCGTCGACCGTCGGCGCTGGGCAGGCAGTGCAGATCTGGACTAAGATGAAGCCGTCGTCTCAAACCGGATGCCGCCATGAGCGCCGTGCTGAAGCCCACGCCGGACCCGTTCTCGCCGCCCCCCGTGGCGCCGCAGCAGATGGCCGCGGCCGGCCTGCGCGCCTTTGCCCGCATTGCCACCGCCTGGGGCCTCACGGTCGAGGAGCAGCTGGCGCTGCTGGGCCGGCCGCCGCGTTCCACCTACTTCGCCTGGCGCAAGGCGCCCGAGCGCGCGGTGCTGCCGCGCGACACGCTGGAGCGCCTGTCCAACCTGCTGGGCATCTGGAAGAGCCTGCAGATCCTGCTGCCCGAGTCCACCGCCGCCGACGCCTGGGTGCGCCAGCTCAACACGGCCGCGCCCTTCGGCGGCCGCAGCGCGCTCGATCGCATGCTCGCCGGCAATGTGAGCGACCTGCACCTGGTGCGCCGCTACCTCGACGGCGTGCGCGGCGGAGGCTGGTCCTGAAGGCCGTGGCCCCGGCGGTGAAGGCCATCGCCGTGCGCCGCATCCGCTGGCCCGAGGCCTGCCGCATCGTGCCCACGCGCCACCCCTCGGAGAACCTCTTCGACCGCGTGGCCGACGCCGACGACTTCGACGCGCTGTATGCGCTGGAGGCGATGACGAACGAGCGCGCGCGCGACGAACTCGGCGAGATCGAGCGCGTGCCCCGCGATCAGCGCCGCTACGGCCCCGGCAGCGGGCCGATCATGGCCGCCTTCACGCACGTCAACACCGAAGGCAGCCGCTTCTCGGCCGGCGAGTGGGGCGTGTTCTACGCCGCCAGGGAACGCGACACGGCCGTGGCCGAAACCCGCTTCCACCACGCGCGCTTCCTGGCCGCCACGCGGCAGGGACCGCTGCACCTGCCGATGCGGCTGCTGTCGGTGGCCGTCGACGCGAAGCTGCACGACCTGCGCCCGGCCGGTGTCGTGCCGGCGGCCGTGTTCAGCCCCGACGACTACAGCGCCTCGCGCGCCTTGGGTGCGCGGCTGCGCGCCGCCGGCTCCGAGGGCGTGGCCTACCCCAGCGTGCGGCAGGCCCGTGGGCAGTGCGTGGGCCTGTTCACGCCACGCGGCGCCAGCCGCTGCGTGCACGCCGCGGTGCTGCTGTACGCCTGGGACGGCGCGCGCTTCACCGACGTCTACGAGAAGACGGCATGAGCGGCAACCCGCCCGAACGCTTCGACCGGCTGGACGCGCTGCGCGCCGTGGCCATCGTGTGGATGGCGGTGTTCCACTTCCTGTTCGACCTCAACCACTACGGCTACCTGCAGCCGCGCCACAGCTTCCACCATGACCTGCTGTGGGTGTCGCAGCGCACCGTGATCGTCAGCCTGTTCCTGTTCTGCGCCGGCCTGGGCGTGGCGGTGGCGCAGGCGCAGGGGCAGACTTGGGCGCGCTTCTGGCGCCGCTGGGCGCAGGTGGCGGGCTGCGCGCTGCTGGTGAGCATCGGCTCGAGCCTGATGTTCCCGCGCAGCTTCATCTTCTTCGGTGTGCTGCACGGCATCGCGGTGATGCTGGTCGTGGCGCGGCTGGCGGCGCTGCTGCGCGCGTGGCTGTGGCCGCTGGGCGCGATCGCGCTGGTGCTGCCGTGGGTGCTGCAGATCGAGGCCTTCAACATCAGGCCGCTGGCCTGGACTGGGCTCATCACCCGCAAGCCCGTCACCGAGGACTTCGTGCCCGTGCTGCCCTGGCTGGGCGTCATGTTCTGGGGCGTGGCCGCCGGGCAGTGGCTGATGGCGCACCGGCGCGGCCTGCTCACGGGGCCGCTGGCCGCGCCGCTGAAGCCGATGGCCGTGCTGGGGCGCTGGAGCCTGAGCTTCTACATGCTGCACCAGCCGCTGTTCATCGGCGGCATCCTGGCGGGGCGGTGGCTCGGGTGGTGGTGAAATCGGCGCGATGAACAAGCCCGCCGCGCAACATGTCCTCTTCGGCTTCCACGCCGTCACCGTGCGCCTGAAGACGGCGCCGGAGTCGGTCTCCGAAGTCCACGTCGACGCCACGCGGCGCGACGCGCGCATGCGCCAGTTCCTCGAGCGGGCCGAGGCCAGCGGCGTGCGCGTGATCGACAGCGATGCCACCCGGCTGGCCGCGCTCGTGGGCAACCCGCGCCACCAGGGCGTGGCCGCGCGCTGCACGACGCTGGCGCCGAAGCACTCGCTCGACGACGTGCTGGATGACGCCGAAGGCCCCGCGCTCGTGCTGGTGCTCGACGGG
>JAIXTY010000016.1 GCA_027483705.1 Rubrivivax sp. | reverse complement strand
GCTGCCAAGCCTTCGTTTTCGATCCAGCTGCCGCCGCCCAACGTCACCGGCACGCTGCACATGGGCCATGCGTTCAACCAGACGATCATGGACTCGCTCACCCGCTACCACCGCATGCGGGGCCACAACACGCTGTGGGTGCCGGGGACTGATCATGCCGGCATCGCCACGCAGATCGTCGTCGAGCGCCAGCTGCAGGAGGCGGGCCTGAGCCGCCACGACCTGGGCCGCCAGAACTTCGTCGCGCAGGTCTGGGACTGGAAGGCCACCAGCGGCGCCACCATCACGAACCAGATGCGCCGCCTGGGCGACAGCGTCGACTGGGGCCGCGAGTACTTCACGATGGACGAGTCGCTCTCGGCCGTCGTCACCGAGACCTTCGTGCGCCTGTTCGACGAGGGCCTCATCTACCGCGGCCAGCGCCTCGTGAGCTGGGACCCGCAGCTGAAGTCGGCCGTCTCCGACCTGGAGGTCGAGAGCGAAGAGGAAGACGGTTTCCTCTGGCACATCCGCTATCCGCTGGCCGACGGCAGCGGCTCGGTGGTGGTGGCCACCACGCGCCCCGAGACCATGCTGGGCGACACCGCCGTGATGGTGCACCCCGAGGACGAGCGCTACACCGCCTTCGTCGGCAAGCAGGTGATGCTGCCGCTGGTGGGCCGCGCCATCCCGGTGATCGCCGACGCCTACGTCGACCGCGCCTTCGGCACCGGCGTCGTGAAGGTGACGCCGGCGCACGACACCAACGACTACGCCGTGGGCCAGCGGCACGGCCTGCCGATGATCAGCGTGCTCGACCTCGAGGCCAAGGTGAACGCGAATGCGCCCGAGGCCTACCGCGGCCTGGACCGCTTCGTCGCGCGCAAGAAGGTCGTCGCCGACCTCGAGGCCCTGGGCCTGCTGGTCGAGACGAAGAAGCACAAGCTGCAGGTGCCGCGCTGCGCCCGCACCGGCCAGGTGGTCGAGCCCATGCTCACCGACCAGTGGTTCGTGGCGGTCGAAAGGCCCGGCCGTGACGGCCTGAGCATCGGCGAGAAGGCGCGCCGCGCCGTGAGCGGCGGCCAGGTGCGCTTCGTGCCGGGCGAATGGGTCAACACCTACAACCACTGGATGAACAACCTGCAGGACTGGTGCATCAGCCGCCAGCTCTGGTGGGGCCACCAGATCCCGGCCTGGTACGGCACGGGTGGCGAGGTGTTCGTGGCACGTTCCGAGGCCGAGGCGCGCGAGCGTGCAGCCGCCGCGGGCTACACGGGCGAGCTCACACGCGACGAGGACGTGCTCGACACCTGGTACTCGTCGGCGCTGGTGCCGTTCTCGTCGCTCGGCTGGCCGAAGCAGACGAAGGAGCTGGAGCTCTTCCTGCCCAGCACCGTGCTCGTGACGGGCTTCGACATCATCTTCTTCTGGGTCGCCCGGATGATCATGATGACGACGCACTTCACCGGCCAGGTGCCGTTCCGCGACGTCTACATCCACGGCCTCGTGCGCGACGCGCAAGGCCAGAAGATGAGCAAGAGCGAAGGCAACGTGCTCGACCCGGTGGACCTGATCGACGGCATCGCGCTCGAGCCTTTGCTGGCCAAGCGCACCACCGGCCTGCGCAAGCCCGAGACGGCGCCGCGTGTGCGCAAGCAGACGGCGGCGGAGTTCCCCGAGGGCATTCCGGCCTTCGGCGCCGACGCGCTGCGGCTGACGATGGCCAGCTACGCCACCCTCGGCCGCAACATCAACTTCGACGCCAAGCGCTGCGAGGGCTACCGCAACTTCTGCAACAAGCTCTGGAACGCGACCAAGTTCGTGCTGATGAACTGCGAGGGCCAGGACTGCGGCCTCGCCGAGCACACGAAGGCCGAGTGCGCGCCGGCCGTCTACGACGCGGCTGGGAACATCACCACGCCGGCCGGCCCGTACCACGGCTACATGCGCTTCTCGCCGGCCGACCGCTGGATCAGCGGCGAGCTGCAGCGCGTGGAAGACGCCGTGGCCCGCGGCTTTGCCGACTACCGGCTCGACATCGTCGCCGGCGCCATCTACACCTTCGTGTGGGACGAGTACTGCGACTGGTACCTCGAGATCGCCAAGGTGCAGCTGGCCGAAGCGAAGAAAGCCGGCGACGAGAGCACCGCGCGCGCCACGCGCCGCACGCTGATCCGTGTGCTCGAGACCGTGCTGCGGCTGCTGCACCCGCTGGCACCTTTCATCACCGCCGAGCTGTGGGAGGCCGTCGCACCGGTGGCCGGGCGCAAGGCCGGACTCGACTCGATCGTGGCCGCGCCCTACCCGCAGGCGCAGCTCGAGAAGGTGGACCCGAAGGCCGACGCCTGGATCGCCCAGCTCAAGGGCGTGGCCGCCGAGGTGCGCCGCCTGCGCAGCGAGATGGGCCTGGCCCCCGGCGAGCGCGTGCCGCTGCTGACCTTTGGCGAAGACGGCTTCGTGGCCGCCGCCACGCCGCTGCTGACGGCGCTGGCCCGCCTGGCCGAGGTGCGCGTGCTGCCCGACGAGGCCGCCTTCGCCGCCGCCACGCAGGCCGCGCCGGTGGCCGTGCACGGCGCCCTGCGGCTGGCGCTGTTCGTCGAGATCGACGTCGCGGCCGAGCAGGCGCGGCTGGACAAGGAGATCACGCGGCTGCTGGGCGAGGTCGCCAAGGCCACCGCCAAGCTCGGCAACGAGAGCTTCGTGGCCCGCGCGCCGGCGGCGGTGGTGGCACAGGAACGTGCACGACTGGCCGAGTTCGAGGCAGCCGTCACGCGGCTGCAGGGTCAGCGGTCACGGTTGGGCTGACAGAATCGCCGGCCATCCGAGACGCACACCCGACGCCACCATGCCCATCCGCAAGGCCATCTTCCCCGTCGCCGGCCTCGGCACGCGCTTCCTGCCCGCCACCAAGGCGCAGCCCAAGGAGATGCTGCCGGTGGTGGACAAGCCGCTGATCCAGTACGCCGTGGAAGAAGCCTATGCGGCCGGCGTGCGCGAGATGATCTTCGTGACCGGGCGCCACAAGCGGCCCATCGAAGACCACTTCGACATGACCTTCGAGCTCGAGGTGGCGCTGGAACAGGCCAAGAAGACCGAGCTGCTGGAGGTGGTGCGCAGCGTCAAGCCCGACGACATGGAGTGCATCTACGTGCGCCAGGCGCAGGCGCTGGGCCGCGGGCATGCCGTGCTGTGCGGCCAGCGGCTGGTGGGCAACGAGCCCTTCGCCGTGCTGCTGGCCGACGACCTG
>JAIXTY010000309.1 GCA_027483705.1 Rubrivivax sp. | reverse complement strand
GTCCGGGTGGCCGTCGAGGTTCATGCGCGACACAAAAGTCTCATAGCCGCCCACGAGCACCATGATGAGCAGGTTGCTGATCATCACCACGTCGATCAGGGCCAGCACCACCAGCATGATGATGGTCTCGTTGAGCGAGGTGATGGTCACGTCGCTCTTGTAGCCGATGCTCGAGATCAGCTTGCCCAGCGCGACCTGGTCGCCGAAGACCGCCTCCACGAGGTGCACCAGCTCGACCCAGAAGTGGAAGACGTAGACGCACTGCGCCACGATCAGCCCCAGGTACAACGGCAGCTGCAGCCAGCGCGTCGCGAAGATGAGGGCCGGCAGCGGCGGCAGGCGAGACGGCGCCGGCGGTTGGGGGGGGCTCATGCAGGGTTTCTCGTGGCGCCCGGGACAGCCCGGTTTGGTCAAATTGTAGGTTCGGGGTCCGTCAGCACCTTGTCAGAGCGGGTTCCCAGCATCCGGGCCTGAACGGACCACCCCACCTTCAGCACGTTCCCACGGAGACACGCGATGAGCGACAACGCCGCCACCGAGCTCAAGACCTACCTGCCACCCGCCGCTCTGGTGGACAGCGCCCGCGTCTCGGGCATGGGCGCCTACCAGGCCCTGTGCGACGAGGCCGCCGCCGACTACGAGGGCTACTGGGCCCGCCTGGCGCGCGAGTTCGTGAGCTGGAAGAGCCCGTTTACCAAGGTGCTGGACAGTTCCAACGCGCCGTTCTTCAAGTGGTTCGAAGACGGCACCTTGAACGTCTCCCACAACTGCCTGGACCGCAACATCGAACGCGGGCTGGGCGACAAGACGGCCATCATCTTCGAGGCCGACGACGGCACGGTGACGAAGGTCAGCTACGCGCAGCTGCTGGCCAAGGTGGGCCGCTTTGCCAACGCGCTGAAGGCGCGCGGCGTGAAGAAGGGCGACCGCGTCGTCATCTACATGCCGATGAGCGTGGAGGGCGTGGCCGCCATGCAGGCCTGCGCCCGCATCGGCGCCACGCACTCGGTGGTGTTCGGCGGCTTTTCCGCCCAGAGCCTGCGCGACCGCATCGAGGACGCCGGCGCCGTGATGGTGATCACCGCCGACGAACAGGCCCGCGGCGGCAAGCACCTGCCGCTGAAGGCCATCGTCGACGAGGCGCTGGCGATGCCCGGCTGCGAGACCATCGCCAACGTGCTGGTCTACAAGCGCACCGGCGGCGCCATCGCCTGGAAGGACGGCCGCGACCGCTGGTTGCACGACGAGCTGGCCGGCCAGCCCGAGGCCTGCGAGCCCGAGTGGGTGAGCGCCGAGCACCCGCTCTTCCTGCTGTACACCAGCGGCTCCACCGGCAAGCCCAAGGGCGTGCAGCACAGCACCGGCGGCTACCTGCTGCACGCCGCACTCACCACCGCCTGGACCTTCGACCTGAAGCCCGACGACGTGTTCTGGTGCACGGCCGACATCGGCTGGGTCACCGGCCACAGCTACATCACCTACGGCCCGCTGGCCCTGGGCGGCACCGAGATCGTGTTCGAGGGCGTGCCCACCTACCCGGCCGCCGACCGCTTCTGGAAGATGATCGAGAAGCACAAGGTCACCATCTTCTACACGGCGCCCACGGCCATCCGCAGCCTGATCAAGGCCGCCGAGACCAACGCCGCGGTGCACCCGAAGCACAGCGATCTCTCCAGCCTGCGCATCCTGGGCTCGGTGGGCGAGCCCATCAACCCGGCGGCCTGGGAGTGGTACTACCAGAACATCGGCGGCGGCCGCTGCCCCATCGTCGACACCTTCTGGCAGACCGAGACCGGCGGCCACGTCATCACGCCGCTGCCGGGCGCCACGCCGATGGTGCCGGGCTCGTGCACGCTGCCGTTCCCGGGCATCACCGCCGCGATCGTCGACGAGACGGGGGCCGACGTGCCCAACGGCGCCGGTGGCATCCTGGTGATCAAGAAGCCCTGGCCGAGCATGATCCGCACGATCTGGGGCGACCCCGAGCGCTTCAAGAAGAGCTACTACCCGCCGGAGCTGAAGGGCTACTACCTCGCCGGCGACGGCGCCATCCGCGACAAGGACACCGGCTACTTCACCATCACGGGCCGCATCGACGACGTGCT
Organism: Rubrivivax sp.; assembly: GCA_027483705.1. GTDB lineage: Bacteria > Pseudomonadota > Gammaproteobacteria > Burkholderiales > Burkholderiaceae_C > Rubrivivax. The sequence continues at coordinate 1,037 of JAIXTY010000309.1, read as the reverse complement.
CAACGTCTCGGGCCACCGCATGGGCACGATGGAGATCGAGTCGGCGCTGGTGAGCTGCACCGAGCTGGTGGCCGAGGCCGCCGTGGTGGGCCGCCCCGACGACACCACCGGCGAGGCGATCTGCGCCTTCGTGGTGCTCAAGCGCAGCCGGCCCACGGGCGACGAGGCCAAGAAGATCGCCAACGAGCTGCGCAACTGGGTGGCGAAGGAGATCGGCCCGATCGCCAAGCCCAAGGACATCCGCTTCGGCGACAACCTGCCCAAGACACGCAGCGGCAAGATCATGCGGCGCCTGCTGCGCAGCATCGCCAAGGGCGAGGCCATCACGCAGGACACCTCGACGCTGGAGAATCCGGCGATCCTCGAGCAGCTGGGCCAGGCCAACTGATCAAGACCGCGGCCATGTGCGGCCCCTGCTAGAGTGCCGGGCAGGAGGCTGCCGCCATGCCGCTCGTCATCATCGGGGTGCTGCTGATCATCGCCAAGGTGGCGGAGTTCGGCCCGTTCACCAACCTGTCGTGGTGGTGGGTGGCCTTGCCCTTCGGCCTGGCGGTGCTGTGGTGGGAGTTCGCCGACAACTCGGGCTGGACCAAGCGCAAGGCCATGGACAAGATGGAGCAGCGCAAGGTCGAGCGGCGCGACCGCCAGATGGAGGCGCTGGGCCTGAAAGTCGCCGGCAAGCGCCGCGACCGCCTGGCCACCCAGCACGCCGAGGCCAAGGCGCGGCAGGTGTCGGCCGACCCCACGCACGCCGGCCGCGAGGCCGCGCCCAAGGTGGTGGCGCAGTCCGAGATCGAACAGCGCCGGGAGCCGCGGCTCTAGGCGCGAGCCCCGCGGCGGCCCACCGCGGCCCGCCTCACTCGCCGTCGAGCACCGCGCCGCGGCTGGCGCTGGCGGCGTTGCGCGAGAACTTCGCCAGCACGCCGCGGGTGTAGCGCGGGGCCGGCTGCTGCCAGGCCGCACGGCGGCGGGCGATCTCGTCGTCGGGCACGTTCAGGTTCAGCAGCAGCTGGTGGGCGTCGATGGTGATCGAGTCG
>JAIXTY010000172.1 GCA_027483705.1 Rubrivivax sp. | reverse complement strand
GCCAGAAGGCCTCGAACAGCGTCACCGGGGCTTCAGCGCCTGTCGCCGCCGAGGATGTCGCCCAGGATCGACCCGGCCGAGCCCAGGCCGCCGAGCGAGCTCTCTTCCGAGCGGCCGCCCATCTGCGGCGCGGCGGCGAACACGCGGCTGGCCAGGCGGCTGAACGGCAGGCTCTGCAGCCACACCGTGCCCGGGCCGCTCATCTTTGCGAAGAACAGGCCCTCGCCGCCGAACAGCGCCGTCTTGATCTTGCCGACGTACTGGATCTCGAAGTTGATGCCGCCGGTGTAGGCCACCACGCAGCCGGTGTCGACGAAGATGGTCTGCCCGGGCTGCAGGTCGCGCCGCAGCACGGTGCCGCCGGCGTGCACGAAGGCCAGGCCGTCGCCTTCGAGCTTCTGCATGATGAAGCCCTCGCCGCCGAAGAAGCCGGTCGACAGCTTCTGCTGCAGCGCGATGCCCAGGCTCACGCCGCGGGCCGCACACAGGAAGGCGTCACGCTGGCAGATCAGCAGCCCGCCAAACTGCCGCAGGTCCATCGGCAGGATCTTGCCGGGGTACGGCGCCGCGAAGGCCACGCGCTGCTTGGTGGTGGCGGCGTTGCTGTAGACGGTGGTGAACAGGCTCTCGCCGGTGATCAGCCGCTTGCCGGCGCCAAGCAGCTTGCCGAAGAAGCCGCCGGTCTGGTTGCTGCCGTCGCCGAACACCGTGTCCATCGAGATGCCGGCGTCCATCCAGAACATGCTGCCGGCCTCGCCGACCGCGGCCTCGCCGGGGTCGAGCTCGACCTCGACGAACTGCATCTCCGCACCCTTGATCTCGTAGTCGACGACGTCCATGCCCATGGCGGTTGCTCCTGAATCGATGCCACCCAGGGGTGGCCGGGCGGGATCGTACCGAAGCGCCGCGAACACTTCGTTGCAACCGCATCGAAACCGCACATCGGTGGCGCGGGCGCGGTACCCACAATCGCCCGCCATGCTGTCCTGGCCCACCCCCGACACCCTGGCGTCGCCCTGGACCGCGGCCCTCGCGGCCGCGGCCTCGATGCTGCTGCTGGTGGCCCTGGCCACCACCGCCTTCGGCCTGCGCCAGCGCCGCTACGCCGGTTGGCACTGGTGGACGCTGGCGCTATGGCAGGGCGCATCGGCGGTGGCGCTGGCCGCGCTGGCGCTGCCCGAGGGCGGCGCCCCCGGCGCGCTGGCGACGGCGCTGCTGGTGCCGGCCCCGCTGCTGGCGCTGCGGGGCTTGCGGCGCTTCCACCCGCGCCAGCTGATGGCCGGTGGCGCCCGGGGCGACGGCGTGGTGGCGCTGGCCGCGCTGGCGCTGCTCGGGCTGGCCGCGGCGCTGCCGGCGCCGCTGGCGCAAGGGCTGATGGCGGCGGTCGTGCTGGGTGTGCACGCGCACGTGGCCACCGTGCTGCTGCTCGGGTCGGGCGGCCGCGACTTCGTGCCCGTGCAGGCCCTGGGGCTGGCGGCGGCGCTCGCCGGCCTGCTGCCGCTGGCGGCCCTGCTCGGCGGCGTGCCGCCGCTGGTGGCGCAGGCCGCCGGCCTCGCACTGCTGCTGCCGGTGCTGGCCTTCGTGGCCGTGGCGCTGGTGTGCGAACGCACCGAGCGCCAGCTGCGCGATAGCCGCCGGCGCCTGCGCGTGCTGGCGCACCTCGATTCGCTCACCCAACTGCCCAACCGCCGTCACTTCGAGCAACTGGCCGAATCCGCGCTGCAGCAGGACGAACCCGGCACCGCGGCGCTGCTGCACATCGACGTCGACCACTTCAAGCGCATCAACGACCTCTTCGGCCACGCCGCGGGTGATCGCGCGCTGCAGCTGGTGAGCCAGGCCATGCTCGAGGCGCTCCGCGCGCACGACATCCCCGGCCGCCAGGGCGGCGACGAGTTCGTGCTGCTGCTGCGCCGCACGACGCCGGCGCAGGCCCTGGGCGTGGCGCAGCGCATCACCGCCGAGGTGCAGCGCCGCGCGCCGCTGCAGCAGCTGCCGACGGTGTCGCTGTCGGTGGGCGTGGTGCAGGTGGCCTTCGGCGAGGGCGTGGCCGCGGCGCTGCGCCGCGCCGACCAGGCGCTGTACGAAGCCAAGCGCCAGGGCCGCAGCTGCGCCGTCACCGCCGAAGGCAACGAGGACACGCCGGTGTTCGGCGCCTCGCGGCCGATGGGGCTGCAGGCCGCCTGAGGCGCCAGCGTGCGCGCCGGGATAATCCGGCGCCATGTGGACCGCCGTCATCGCCGTGAGCACCGGCGCCGCGCTAGGCGCGCTGGCGCGCTGGGGCCTGTCGAACGCGCTCAACGGCCTGTTCCCGAACCTGCCACCGGGCACGCTGGTGGCCAACCTCGTGGGCGGCTACGGTATCGGCCTGGCGATGGCCCTCTTTGCGCAGGCGCCGCAGCTGCCGCCGGAGTGGCGGCTCTTCGTCATCACCGGCTTCCTGGGCGGGTTGACGACGTTTTCCACCTTCTCGGCCGAGGTCGTGACGGCTTTGCAGCAGGGCCGCACCGGCTGGGCGCTGATGACCGCCGGCACCCACCTGGCGGGCTCGGTGCTGATGACGCTGGCCGGGCTGGCCACGCCCTGGCTGCTGCGGCGCTGACCAGGGCTTTGGGCCGTCCCGATTAGGCAGCCGCCCCCACCGGCCGCCCAGGCGCCGGCTCCTAGAATCGCGCCGCCCCGAATGCCCACCTGCCGCAGGAGACAGCCCGCATGACCCCCGCCGAGATCCTGGCCCAGCACGGCCCCCGCGAAGCCATGGAGTACGACGTGGTCGTGGTCGGTGGCGGGCCCGCAGGCCTGGGCACCGCCATCCGGCTGAAGCAGCTGGACGCCGCGATCTCGGTGGTGGTGCTCGAAAAGGGCTCGGAGCCCGGTGCGCACATCCTCAGCGGCGCGGTGATGGACCCGCGCGCCATCACCGAGTTGTTCCCGGACTGGAAGGAACGCGGCGCGCCGCTGAACCAGCCCGTCACGCACGACGAGGTGCTGTTCCTCGACGCCTCTGGCGCGCGCGCCACGCCGCCGTGGCTGATCCCCGGCTGCCTGCACAACGAAGGCAACTATGTCATCAGCCTCGGCGCCGTCACCAAGTGGCTGGGCGAGCAGGCCGAGGCGCTGGGCGTGGAGATCTTCCCCGGCTTCACCGCCGCCGAGGTGCTGTACGACGACCAGGGCGCCGTGCGCGGCGTGGCCACCGGCAACCTGGGCGTGGGCAAGGACGGCAACCCGCACGGCGGCTTCCAGCTCGGCATGGAGCTGGTGGCGAAGTACACCGTGTTCGCCGAAGGCGCGCGCGGCCACCTGGGCAAGCAGCTGATCGCAAAGTTCGGTCTCGACCAGGGCCGCGATCCGCAGAGCTACGCGCTCGGCGTGAAGGAGCTCTGGGAAGTGCCGGCCGACAAGGCCCGCCCCGGCCTCGTGGTGCACACCGCCGGCTGGCCGATGGACGAGCACACCTACGGCGGCGGTTTCCTCTACCACCTCGAGGGCAACAAGGTCACGCTCGGCTTCGTCACCGGCCTGGACTACCAGAACCCCTGGATCAGCCCCTTCGAGGAGATGCAGCGCTGGAAGACGCACCCGGCCATCCGGGCGCACCTAGAAGGCGGCAAGCGCATCGGCTACGGCGCACGCGCCATCACGGCCGGCGGCCTGCTGAGCCTGCCGAAGCTGGTGTTTCCAGGCGGCGCGCTGGTGGGCTGCGACGCCGGCACGCTGAACGCCGCGCGCATCAAGGGCAGCCACGCCGCCATCAAGACCGGCATGCTGGCCGCCGAGGCCATCGCCCCGGCCCTGAAGGCCGGCCGCGCGCACGACGAGCTCAGCGCCTACCCCGAGGCTTTCGAGAAGAGCTGGCTGCACGAGGAACTGCACGCCACGCGCAACTTCAAGCAGTGGTTCAAGCAGGGCAACACCATCGGCACGCTGATGACCGGCATCGAGCAGTGGCTGCTGCCCAAGCTGGGCATCAAGAGCCCGCCATGGACCATCCACCGCCACACGCCCGACCACGCGCGGCTGCACGCCGCCGGCCAGGTGCCGAAGATCGCCTACCCCAAGCCCGACGGCCGGCTCACCTTCGACCGCCTGAGCTCGGTGTTCATCAGCAACACCAACCACGAGGAAGACCAGCCCGCGCACCTGACGCTGAAGGACGCGTCGGTGCCGGTGGCCATCAACCTCGAGCGTTATGCCGGCCCCGAGAGCCGCTACTGCCCGGCCGGCGTGTACGAGTACGTGCAGAAGGACGGCGCTGATCAGCTGGTCATCAACGCGCAGAACTGCGTGCACTGCAAGACCTGCGACATCAAGGATCCGACGCAGAACATCGTCTGGGTCACGCCCGAAGGTGGTGGCGGGCCGAACTACGCCGGCATGTGATGCGCGAGAGCCTGTAGCGCGAGGGCCGGCTGATGCTGCCGCGCCCCTCGTTCCGCCAGCTGCTGCTGGCCGCATTCGTGCTGGTGGCGCTGCTGCTGGGCGGCGTGGCGCTTCGCGGACAGCTGGCGCTGGAAGCGCTGCTGGAGAAGGGCCGCGACGACGCCGCGCGCACGCTGGGCCTGAGCGCGCAGGCCGAGCGGCTGGACGAGCTGGCGCTGGCGATGGAGCGCGCCGCGCGCCAGTACCTCGTGCTGGGCGACGGCGCCCTGCGCCAGCGCTACCAGCGCAGTGCCGACGACGCCGAGGACCAACTTCGTGCGCTGGCCCGCGACGGCATCGCGCCCGAGGCCGCCGCGGCCTGGCGCACGCAACGGCGGGCCGTCGACCGGCTGCTGGCCGACGGCCCCGATCCCTCGCGCGACGGGGCCGTGGTCCAGGCCTTCCGCGAGATCGCCGAGCAGCAGACCCGGCTCAACGAGCGCCTGCGCGCCGTCACCGAGGCGCGCAACACCGCGCTGCAAGGCGAGATCGAGGCCGAGCGCGTGGCGCTGGGCCGGCAGTGGGCCGGTGCCGGCGTGCTGGTGCTCGTGCTGGCGCTGGCGCTGGCCTTTGCGCTGGCGCGTCCGCTGTCGCGCGTGGAGACCGCCATCGTGGCCCTGGGCGAGAACCGGCTCGACGACCGCATCGAGATCCCAGGCCCGAGCGACGTGCGCCAGATCGGCCGGCGGCTGGACTGGCTGCGCCAGCGCCTCGCGGGCCAGGACGCCGACAAGGCGCGCTTCCTGCGCCACGTGTCGCACGAGCTGAAGACGCCGCTGGCGGCGCTGCGCGAAGGCGTGGCGCTGCTGCAGGACGGTGTGGCCGGGCCGCTCTCGGCCGACCAGTGCGAGGTGGCGCGCATCCTGGCCGACAACACCGCGGCGCTGCAGCGGCGCATCGAGGACCTGCTGAGCTTCAACGCCACCGCCTTTGCCGCCGAGCGGCTGGTTCGCAGGCCGGTGGCGATGGCGCCGCTGCTGCACGAGCTGGTGGCCGAGCAGCAGCTGCAGTGGCGCGCCAAGGGCCTGCGCGTGCAGGTGGGCGGCGATGCGCTGACGGCCGACGTCGACGCGGCGCTGATGCGCAGTGCGCTGGCCAACCTGCTGGCCAACGCCATCCGCTTCAGCCCCGACGCGGCGGGCCGCGCTGGCGGGGCGGCTACGATCCGCCTCGACCTCGCGCGCGCCGGCGACGGCCTCACGATCACGGTGTCCGATGAAGGCCCGGGCGTGGCCGACAGCGACCGTGCGCGCATCTTCGAACCCTTCTACCGCGGCGCCGTGCAGCCGGCGGCGCCGGAGGGCACGATGCCGGGCACCGGCATCGGCCTGTCCATCGTCGCCGAGGCCGTGTCGGCCCACGGCGGTCATGTCGAACTGCTGGCGGAAGGCTCATTGCCCGGCGCCTGTTTCCGAATCCACCTCCCCCATGCCCTCGCCGATTGATCGCAGGCCGCTCGCCTGGCTGGCCCTGCTGGCCCTGGCGGGCTGTGCGCAGTGGCCCGCCAGCCCGCCCGGCACGCCGCCAGCGCCGCCGCCCTTGACAGGCCCCAGCCCGGAGCCGGCCGTGGCAGCGCCACCGCCGGCCGCCGCGGCCTCGTCACCCGCCCTGCCCTCGCCGGCCGAGGCAGCACAGGCCCGCCTGATGGCCTGGCAGGACAAGCTGCGTGATCTGCCCGCGGCCGACGTGGCGCGCGAGATCGCCCGCCGCGACCCGCCCGCCGACGCCGGCACCGCAGTGGAGGCGGCCCTGGCGCTGCTGCAGGCACGCACCCTGGCGCAAGCCGCCGGCACGCCGCCCAACGGCGAGCTGCTGCGCGCGCTGGCGCTGCTGGAGCCGGTTGCGCGCGCGCCATCGCCCTGGCAGACCACGGCGCGGCTGCTGCAGGCGCGCCTGGCCGAGCAGCGCAAGCTTGAGGAGCAACTCGTGCCGCTGCAGCAGCAGCTGCGCGAACAGCAGCGCCGCATCGAGCAGCTCGCCGCGCAGATCGAGGCGTTACGCGCCATCGAACGCAGCCTCGGCGGCACGCGCCCACCGGCAACGCCACCCGCGCCGCGCTGAACCACGCGGGCTGCCCATGAGCACGGCCACCGCCCCGCACCTGCTGGTCGTCGACGACGACGCCGATCTGCTGCGCCTGCTGTCGATGCGGCTCGTGGCCGCCGGCTACCGTGTCACCGGCGTCGAGTCGGCCGAGCGCGCGCTGGCCAGCCTGGCGCTGGAGCGGCCGCAGCTCGTGATCAGCGACGTGCAGCTGCCGGGCATCGACGGCCTGCAGCTCTTCGAGCGCATCCGCGATGCGCACCCGGCGCTGCCCGTCATCCTGCTCACCGCGCACGGCAGCATCCCCGACGCCGTGGCGGCCACCGCGCAGGGCGTGTTCACCTACCTCACCAAGCCCTTCGACGGCCGGGCGCTGCTCGACGAGGTGGCCAAGGCGCTGGCGATGGCGCCGCCGGCGCGCAGCAGCGCCAGCGAGCCGGCGGCGGCCTGGCGCGCGCACATCGTGAGCCACAGCGCCAAGATGGAAGCGCTGCTGGCCGAGACGCAGCTGGTGGCGGCCAGCGACGCCAGCGTGCTGATCCGCGGCGCCAGCGGCACCGGCAAGGAGCTGCTGGCGCAGGCCGTGCACCGCGCCAGCCGGCGCGCCGGCAAGCCGTTTGTCGCCGTCAACTGCGCGGCCATTCCCGAGGCGCTGCTCGAGAGCGAGCTCTTCGGCCACGTGAAGGGCGCGTTCACCGGCGCGCTGCAGAACCACCGCGGCCTCTTCCAGGCGGCCGACGGCGGCACGCTGTTCCTCGACGAGATCGGCGACATGCCGCCGGCGCTGCAGGTGAAGCTGCTGCGCGTGCTGCAGGAGCGCCGCGTGCGGCCGGTGGGCGCCACGCAGCCGGTGCCCATCGACGTGCGCATCCTGAGCGCCACGCACCGCGACCTCGACGCGCTGCGCGCCGACGGCAGCTTCCGCGACGATCTCTACTGGCGCCTGGCCGTCGTGACGCTGCAGCTGCCCACGCTCGACGAGCGCCGCGAGGACGTGCCGCTGCTGGCCCAGCACTTCCTGCAGCAGCTGGCCGAGCGCCACGGCAAGCGCGTGCGCGGCTTCGCGCCCGACGCACTGCGCGCGCTGGCTACTGCGGCCTGGCCGGGCAACGTGCGGCAGCTGCACAACGTGGTGGAGCAGGTGTGCGCGCTGGCCACCGCGCCGCTCATCCCGCTGGCGCTGGTGCAGCGCGCGCTGCGCACGCCCGGCGTGCAGGTGCTGCCCTACGCCGAGGCGCGGCGGCGCTTCGAGTACGACTACCTCGTCGGCCTGCTCAAGCTGACCGACGGCCACGTGGCCGACGCCGCGCGGCTGGCCGACCGCAACCGCACCGAGTTCTACCGGCTGCTGCAGAAGCACGGCCTCACGCCAGGCCGCTTTCGCGGCGACGACGAGGCTGCGGCCGAGCCTGGCGACGGCCCCGACGAGGCCGAGGAACCGCCTGTCGCCGATTAGCGACGGGGCCTCTGCGAGGGGCGGACTGCGATTGCCGCGCCGCCTTGTCGCTGAACGGCGACGCTTTGGCCCTCCCGCAGCCGTCGCCGGGCAGGGCGACGAACGCAAACCGTTGATCTGACAGCGTTTTCTTGGCCGGCACGGGCCTTGCGCCTGCACCGGCCATGCTCCGCGCCCTGCTGCTTGCCACCGCCCTGCTCGGCGCCGCCACGCGCGTGGCGGCCTTCGTCTTCGAGGACGTGGCCGCCCTGGCGCGCGACGCCGCCGCGGTGGCCTGGATCGAGCCCGCCGACATCCGCCCGGCCGAGCTGCGCAACCTGAGCTACGACGAGTACCGCGACATCCGCTACCGCCCCGAGAAGGCCATCTGGCGCGACGCCGGCCTGCCCTTCGAGCTGCAGTTCTTCCACCTCGGCCGCGGCCACGTGCACGCGGTGGACGTGCACGAGGTGCACGAGGGCCGCGTGCGCCGCCTGGGCTACGACGCAGCGGCCTGGGACTTCGGGCCGCACCGCTTCGAGCGCAGTGGCTGGGGCCCGCTGGGCCATGCCGGCTTTCGTGTGCACCACGCGCTCAACAGCCCGGCCTACAAGGACGAGCTGATCGTCTTCCTCGGCGCGAGCTACTTCCGCGCGCTGGGCCGCGGCCAGCAGTACGGCCTGTCGGCGCGGGCGCTGGCCATCGACACCGTGGGTGGCGGGGCGGAGGAGTTCCCGCGCTTCACGCGCTTCTGGATCGAGCGGCCCGCGGTCACGGCCACGGCGCTGACGATCCACGCGCTGCTGGAATCGCCGCGTGCGGTGGCGGCGGTGCGCTTCGTCGTCACGCCGGGCGACAGCACGGTGGTCGACACGCGCATCCGCGTCTTCCTTCGCGCCGGTACCAGGGCGCCGGCCATGGTGGGCATCGCGCCACTCACGAGCATGTTCCTGCACGGCGAGAACCAGCCGCAGGCGGTGGACTTCCGCCCCGAGGTGCACGACAGCGACGGCCTGCAGATCGCCGGCATCGGCCCCGGTGGCGACCCGCGCACGGGTACGGTCGAGTGGATCTGGCGCCCGCTCGTCAACCCGCCACTCAAGCCCTACACGCCGCTGGCGCCGAGCTTCGCGCTGCAGCGGCTGCAGGGTTTCGGCCTGATGCAGCGCGACCGCGCACCGCGCAGCTACGAAGACCCCGAGGCCCGCTACGAGCGCCGCCCGAGCGCGTGGGTCGAGCCCGTCGGCGACTGGGGCCCGGGCCGGGTGCAGCTGCTGATGCTGCCCACGCCCGACGAGACCGAGGACAACATCGTCGCCGCCTGGGTGCCTGCCGCCGGGCCGAAGCCGGGCCAGGCGCTGGAGTTTGCCTACCGGCTGCACTGGCAGGCGCGTGAGAAGACGCTGCCGCAGTCCAGCACGGCGCTAGCTCACGCCACGCAGAGCCGCCGCGGCCGCGGCTGGGCGCCGCTGGCGCCGGACGAGCTGCAAGTCCTCGTCGACTTCGAAGGCCCCGCCCTGCAGGCCCTGCCGTCCGGCGCCAGCGTGCAGGCCGTGGCCGAGGCCGGCGCCGGCGGCCGCGTCGTCGAGACCAACGCCTACCCGCTGCCGCCCGAACTGGGTGGCGGCTGGCGCCTGAAGCTGCGCGTGCAGCGCCGTGACGCCACGCAGCCGCTGGAGCTGCGCGCCTGGCTGCGCCACGCAGGCGGCGCCCTCACCGAGACCTGGGCGGCCCTCCTGCCGCCGGAGCCCCAGCGATGACCAAGACGACGATCCCGTTCTCGCGAGCGGCCCGCCGCCGCTACACGCACACCGCCGCGCCCGCGCTGGCGCGCGGCTCGATGGTGCCCACGCCGTGGGCCGGCGTCCGCGCCGGGCTGACGGCCATGTGGCGTGGCACGAGCCCGCAGCCGGTGGTCATCGATGCCGAGGCCGACGTCGTCGCGCGCCAGCGCCGGCGCGTGCTGCTGGCGGCCATCGCGCTGACTGCCGTGCTGGCGGCCGCGCTGCTGGTGCTGACGCAGCCGATGCAGGGCTTTGAGCCGCTGCGCCTGCTGCAGGTGGGCCTGTTCGCCCTGCTGCTGGCCTGGGTGGCGGCCGGCACGGTGACGGCCGTGATGGGCTACCGCAGCCTCACGCGCGGCGACCGCCAGGCGCTGAGCCACGCCCGCGTGGCCGGCCACACGCTGCCGGCCGACGCGCGCACGGCCGTCGTCATGCCGATCTGCAACGAGCACGTGGCCACGGTGTTCGCGGGGCTGGCCGCGACGGCGGAATCCATCGTCGCCGCCGGCGGCGCGCGCCTCGTCGAGGTGTATGTGCTGTCCGACAGCAGCAACCTCGACGTGCGCCGCGCCGAGCGCGAGGCCTGGCTGGCGCTGCGCGACCGCCTGGCCGACACCGGCCTGCGCGTGCACTACCGCTGGCGGCTGCGCCGCACGCACAAGAAGGCCGGCAACGTGGCCGACTTCTGCCGCCGCTGGGGCCGGCTGCACCGCTACATGGTGGTGCTCGACGCCGACAGCGTGATGAGCGGCGAGGCCGTGCTGGGCCTGGTGCGCCTGATGGAGGCGCACCCGCGCGCCGGCATCATCCAGAGCGCGCCGGTGACGGCCGGCCTGGACACGCTGCACGCCCGCGCACAGCAGTTCGCCGGCCGCGTGACCGGGCGCCTCTTCGCCGCCGGCATGCGCTACTGGCAGCTGGGTGAATCGCACTACTGGGGGCACAACGCCATCATCCGCATCGCGCCCTTCATGGCGCATGCGGGCCTGGCGCCCATCAACGGCCGCGCCGGGCAGCTGAAGGGTGGCCTGCAGGGCGACATCCTCTCGCACGACTTCGTCGAGGCCGCGCTGATGCGCCGCGCCGGCTTCGGCGTGCACCTGGTCTCCGACCTGCCCGGCAGCTACGAGCAGCAGCCGCCGCACGTGCTGGCCGAGCTGCAGCGCGACCGCCGCTGGTGCCAGGGCAACCTGCAGAACGCGCGCCTGGTGGCCGAGCCGGGCCTGCACCCGGTGCACCGCGCGATGTTCGTCACCGGCGCGATGGCCTACCTGTCGGCGCCGCTGTGGCTGGGCTTCGTGCTGCTGGGCACGGGCCTGTGGTGGTTCGGCCGGCACGAGCTGGCGAGCCTGGTGCCGCTGGCCCCGGTGCAGGCGCTGTGGGCCGCGACCATCGGCCTCTTGATGCTGCCGCGCGTGCTGGGCGTGATGCTGGTGCGCCACGAGGGCCGCACGGCGCTGTACGGCGGCACGGCGCGACTGGTGGCCGGCACCGTGATCGAGGCGCTGCTGTCGGCGCTGCAGGCCCCCGTGCGCATGGCGGCGCACACGGTGTTCGTGGTGGGCGCGCTGACCGGCCTGCCGCTGCAATGGAAGAGCCCGCCGCGGGAAGCCGTGGCCCTGGGCTGGCGCGATGCCGCCCCGGCCCTGCTGCCGCTGGCCGGCGTGGCGCTGGCCGCCTTGGGCGTGGCGCTGATGCTGGGCGATGGCCTGGTGCTGTGGGTGGCGCCGCTGGCGCTGCCCCTGCTGCTGGCCTGGCCCATCGCCGTGGCCTCCGCCAGCCCGGCGCTCGGCCGCTGGCTGCGCCGCCACGGGCTGCTGCTCACGCCCGAGGAAGTGGCCCCGCCGCCGGTGCTGCGCAGGGCCTGGGCGCTGGCGGATTCGTTCACCTTGCCGGACTGCGAACCGCTGCCGCTCGGCGGGGCGGTGGTGGCGCGGCGGGCTTGAGGTTCGGGCGCCCGTCAAACAGCATTCGACCCTTGGCGACCGTTCGGCAAGCGCCTTTGCCACGCACCACGCTCGGCCCATGGTACGCATCACCGTGCGATTCGCATTTCAGCAAGGACTGCGGATGTACAAAGCCAGGCCGTGCCGACACAGCCACAAGGCGCAGCGCGCCGAGGGCTGATGGCCCATCTCGGCCGGTTTCATGATGCGGCCATACGCTGCAGAAGTTCGCCCAGCTCTGAATTGGGCAACGCCCTCCGCATGGATGCGCGAAGCTGGATCTGGCAGGTCTGCCGACGGACCAGTGGCCACCGCGGCGACCTGGGAACTCAGTCCCATCATCAGCGCCACCTCTGTGATGCACGCGCGCATCACAGCCGATGCCCTGCGATCAATGCCACCGTGAGCAGGCACATGAAGGCATTGCATGCGCTCACGATCGCCGCGCGAGAGAACTGCCGACCGTTGGTTTCGTGGAGCCAGGCGGCCATGGTGAGATTGGCTCCCAGCCAGGTGAGCCACGTCCACAAGGAGTGCTGGCTGGAGTCACCGCTGACGTGAATGGCCCACAAGGTGGGCAGGTAGGCCAGCACGCGCACGCTGTTGAAGGCAGCAAACAGCCAGCTGAGGACGAGCACGTAGGCTCCGTGTGCAGGGTCCTGGTTTCGAGGCGAAGCGATGGCGGATTGCATCGACGTCTTCCTCATTCCCTGGTGTGAGCGACCAGACAGGAATCGAGCATGCTGTCGCGATCGCGGGCGGGCAGCGACATCCACTCGCCGTCATCACGATCCACCTTCAGAGCCAAGGGCATGCCGGCGGGCACCGAAACAATCACCTCGCCCCTGCGGCCGCTGGTTGCGTAGGCCAGCGTCTGCCCGTCCGGCGACAAGGCACGCACTGCGACGCCCTCGTGAGGGATGTAGTGCTGGTCGACGACACAGCCCTCGATTCGGATGCTGGTGCTCTTTCCGGCCGTCTGGACTTCGGATCCGAACGCATCCGCACCTCCGCCGCAACCTTGCAACAGGCAGGCCAGAGGGGCGCCCAAAGAGACGACGACGGCTAGAAGGTGACGGTGCTGCATGGTGACTCCAGGTTGCTTCTGCAGTTGGTTGGCAGGGTCAGATCGTCCTAGCCGGCCCTCCGATTCACCATCCTCCAGAGGTCACGAACAAGGATTGGCCGTCGCCCCGAGCCCGGGACCAAGGTACCGGGACCCGCACGCGACTTGCGAAGATCGAGACACTGGCATCAACATCGCGGCCCATGAAGTGGTTGCGACCTCGATCGCTGTTTGGGCAGGTTGCCCTGTCCTTTGTCGCGGTGGTTGCGGTGCCAGTGCTGCTGCTGGGCAGCAGCGGTTTGTGGTTTGCCGCCCGGGAACAACGCAGCGCGATGCACGATCTGTTGCGCGCCCAGAGCGAAGCATCTGCTCAGCGCATCGCGGTCTTCGTTCGGGGTATTGAGGACCAGCTGGCCTTCGTCACCCAACTGCCGTGGGACGGTGAGACAGACCTGTCGGGCTACCAGATGGACGCGCTGCGTGTGCTGCGTCAATCGCCAGCGGTCACCGATCTTGCCCTGCTGGACGGCCGAGGCCGGGAACGCCTTTCGGTCTCCCGGCTGGCCCTGGACCGGGTCGATTCAGGTGCTGAACGCGGCAGCGAACGCGCCTTTGTGGAGGCGCTCGCCAGACGCACCTTTCACGGCCCCGTGTCCTTCAGACGAGAGACGGAGCCCTTCATGACCCTTGCCGTGGCCGGCGCCAGGCGGGAGATGGGTGTCGCCATCGCCGAAGTGAACTTGAAGTTCGTCTGGGATGTGGTCACTGCCATCCGCGTCGGGAAAGGCGGCCGTGCATGGGTGGCCGACGACAGGGGTCGTCTGCTCGCCCATCCCGACATGAGCTATGTGCTGAGCAACCCCGACGTCGCGCAGCGCGTGCAGGCCATGGTGAACGCCATCGACCAGGCATCGGCACATGGTGAAGCGGGCGTCATTTCAGGCTTGCGTGGCGAGCGCGTGCAGGCGGCCTATTCGATGGCGCAGCCGATGGGCTGGCGTGTGTTTGTCGAACTGCCCGAGGAAGAAGCGCAGGCCCCGCTGCTGACAAGCGCCCGAAGAACGCTGGGGGTGGCCCGGGGCAGTTTCTTCCTGGCGGTCACAGCGGCGATGCTGCTGGCACGCAGGCTGGTACGCCCGATTCGCGCGCTGACCGACAGCGCGTCCAGGCTGGGAGCAGGCTCGCTCGAGCATCGCATCGACCTGCGCACGAACGAGGAGATCGAGGCGCTGGGCCGTCAGTTCAATTCGATGGCCAACGACTTGCAGGCGTCGTACGCTGGCCTCGAACGCCAAGTGGCTGAACGCACTCAGGCTCTGGTGGAAGCCGATGCGGCGAAGACTCGCTTCGTCGCTGCGGCCAGTCACGACCTGCGCCAGCCTCTGCACGCCATGAACCTGCTGGTCGCCCAGCTTCGCCTTGAAACCGACGAAGGACGCCGCCGTCGCACCGGCGAGCGAATCGAACAGGCACTGGATGACATCAACGCACTCTTTGGCGGGCTGCTGGACATCTCGCGGCTGGACGCGGGCGCGGTGCGGTGCGAACCGCGCCCGGTTGCGCTGGCTCCGCTGCTCGAGCGCGTGCGCGCCGCCTATGCGGCCGACGCCGCAGCCAAGGGCCTGCGCCTGCGAGTCACGCGGTGCAACGCCTGGGCGAGCACCGACCCGCACTTGCTGGAGCGCATCCTGTTGAATCTGGTGGGCAACGCGGTGCGGCACACGCAACAGGGTGGCGTCCTGATCGTTGCACGCAAGCGCCAGGGTGCCGTGCTCTTGCAGGTGAGAGACAGCGGGGTCGGCATCGAGCCGTCTCAGCAACAGCGGATCTTTGACGAGTACGTGCAGCTCGGTACCCGGCCGCGCCTGGGCGGTGAGGGGCTGGGTCTGGGACTGGCGATCGTGAGGCGCCTGGCTGGGCTGCTGGAGCACCCGCTTGCCCTTCGCTCAATGCCCGGCGAGGGCTCATGCTTCACGCTGCGCATGCCAGCGGCAGCGCCGGTCGCCGAGCCATTGCAGCTGCAGCGCGAGGTGCAGGCGACCGTCGGATTGGCCGCATGGAAGGGACGGCGCGTCGTCATCATCGACGACGACGAAAGGGTGCTGGAAGGCACCGCAGGGCTTCTGGAGGGTTGGGGCTGCGAGTCGGTGTCGGCCGCCACAGTGGCGCAGGCCATCGAGCGCCTGAAGGACTCGCCGCCTTCCTTGATCATCGCCGACCTGCACTTGAAGGGCGGGGAACTGGGCAGCGACGCCGTTGCTGCCCTGCGCCAGCACTTCGGCGACCTTGCCCTGCCGGCCATGCTGGTTTCGGGCGATGTGGGCACCGCGGCTCGCGAGTCGGCCCGTGCAGCCGGCTT
>JAIXTY010000346.1 GCA_027483705.1 Rubrivivax sp. | reverse complement strand
TGTTCGCCGCCTTGATCCTGGCCCAGATGGGCCTGGAGCCGCTGGTGCTGGAGCGCGGCAAGGACGTGCGCCGCCGCACGCAGGACACCTGGGGCCTGTGGCGCAAGAGCGTGCTCGACCCCACCAGCAACGTGCAGTTCGGCGAGGGCGGGGCCGGCACCTTCAGCGACGGCAAGCTCTGGAGCCAGATCTCCGACCCGCGCCACCTGACGCGCAAGGTGCTCACCGAGTTCGTCAAGGCTGGCGCGCCGGAGGAGATCCTCTACGTCAGCAAGCCGCACATCGGCACCTTCCGGCTCGTCAGCATGATCGAGAAGATGCGAGCCGACATCGAGGCGCTCGGCGGCACCATCCGCTTCGAAGAGCAGGTGAGCGACCTGCACATCGAAGACGGCGCGCTGCGCGGCCTGACGCTCGCCAGCGGCGAGCAGATCGACTGCGATCACCTGGTGCTGCCCCTCGGCCACAGCGCGCGCGACACCTTCGCGATGCTGCAGCGGCGGGGCGTGTTCCTCGAGGCCAAGCCGTTCTCGGTGGGCTTCCGCATCGAGCACCCGCAAGGCGTGATCGACCGCGCCCGCTTCGGCGCCCGTGCCGGCCATCCGCTGCTGAGCGCGGCCGACTACAAGCTCGTGCACCACGCGAAGAACGGCCGCAGCGTCTACAGCTTCTGCATGTGCCCGGGCGGCACGGTGGTGGCGGCGACGTCCGAGCCCGAACGTGTCGTCACCAACGGCATGAGCCAGTACAGCCGCGCCGAGCGCAACGCCAACGCCGGCATCGTGGTGGGCATCGACCCGTCGGACTACCGGCAGACACCGGGCGACGGCCCGGTCGACCCGCTGGACGGCGTCGCCTTCCAGCGCCGTTGGGAGAGCGGCGCCTTCGAGCTGGGCGAGGGTGGCTACAAGGCGCCGGGCCAGCTGGTGGGCGACTTCATCAGGCGCCAGCGGTCGCGCGTACTCGGCGAGGTCGAGCCTTCGTACAAGCCCGGCGTCACGCTCACCGACCTGGCCGATCCGAAGCGGCCGAGCCTGCCGACCTACGTGCTCGATGCCATCCGCGAAGCGCTGCCTGCCTTCGAGCGCCAGATCGCCGGCTTCTCGCGGCCCGATGCGGTGCTCACCGGCGTGGAGACGCGCACCTCGTCGCCGCTGCGCATCCGCCGCGGTCGCGACTTCCAGAGCGTCAACGTGCGGGGCCTGTACCCGGCCGGCGAGGGTGCCGGCTACGCGGGCGGCATCATGTCCGCCGGCGTGGATGGCATCGAGGTGGCCGAGGCCGTGGGCCGTTCGCTGCTGGGCGCCGACTCGGCGGCCCTCGACACGGCTGCCTAGCGCGCGGCCTCCGCAGGCGCCCGTGGGCCGGGCAGCAGGCCCTTGTGCCCGAAACCGCCCAGCAGCCGCCGCACCGCGACGCCGGCCACCTGGTGGTTGCGGTCGTTGAAGTTCGACGCTACCTGCTCGACCACGGCCTGAAGCAGAGCGCCCAGCAGGCCCCCCTGCTGGCCGCCGCGCTGCTCGGCGCTGCTGGCGGTGGCGCTGCCCGTCCAGAGGGTGCGGCCGTCGCGCAGGTCCACCAGCCGCGCGTCGACCGTCACCACGGCATCGGCGCTGATGACGCGGTACACCGAGCCGTAGCTGCGGATGTCGATGTACAGCGCCGCGTCGGCGCCGAACACCTCGCGCAGGCGCTGCGGCGAGATCTGCCGCGCGTCTTGCGGCGTCTGCACGCCGTTGCGGCGCAGCGTCTCGTTGGCCAGGGCCACGGGCAGGACGTAGTAGCCCCGCTCGGCGAGCGGATAGACCGTGTGCGCCATCACGCTGGCCGGCGCTTCGACGTCAGGCGTGTTGTTCACCGGCGGCATCACCAGCACCGATGCCGGGCGGGCCTCGCGCAGAGCTGGCCACGGGTCGGGCGCGGGTTTCTCGATCTGGGCGCAACCTGCCAGGACGAGGGCGACCAGCACCATGAAGACGCGGCTCGGGCGGAGCAGGAGGTCGCTCATTTCGGCGCCTCACCGGCGGCCTTGCGCGCGCTCTTGAGCAGGAAGTCCATGTAGGCGGCCGACTCGGGGTACAGCGCCTTCTCGGCCTGCAGGTGGCGCAGCGCCAGGGCCTCGTTGCCCAGCTGCGTGTGCAGCAGCGCCAAGTGGGCGTGCAGGCCCGGCGGTGCGGCGCGGGCGGCGCCGGCGGCGCGCTGCAGCTGGTCTTCCAGCAGCGAGGCCTGCCGGGCGGCGTCGCCGCCCGACTCGCGCAGTTGGATGGCCAGGGCCTGCGGGTAGGCCCCCCAGTCGTACAGCGTGCGCGGCGGGCTCGCGCAGCCGGCGCAGGCCGCCACCACCAGCCCCAGCAGGCTGCAGCGCAGGGCGTGCGCCGCCATCAGGGCTTCTGCGCCTTCCAGGCGCCGCTCTCGAGGCCGGCCACGAGCCGGTCCACGGCCTCGCGGATGGCCAGGTCGAGCACCTTGCCGTTGAGCGTGGCGTCGTAGCTGGCGGTGCTGCCGAAGCCGAGGATCTCGCGCTCCGACAGCGTGTACTCGCCGCCGCCGGCCACGGAGTACACCACTTCGGACGTCAGCGGGTTGACGATGTTCAGCGTGACCTTGGCATAGGCCACCTGCGTCTTGCCGCGGCCGAGCAGGCCGAAGAGGGCGCGGTCACCGACCTCCTTGCGCCCGAACTCGCTGACCGAGCCGGTGACGAGGAAATCGGCGCCCTTGATGGCCTGAGCGGCCTGGCGCAGCGCGGCTTCCTGGCGCGCCTCGGCCATGTTCTCGCGGTCGAGCACGCTGAAGCGGTTGGTCTGCTGCAGGTGCGAGACGAGGATGGTCTTGCTCTGCGAGCCGAGCCGGTCGCCGCCCTCGGCGAAGATGCCGCGGCCGAAGCTGGAGCGGTTGTCGAAGTTGCCCACGGCGATGGGCGCGCGCGGACCGTTGTAGGCGGGCGCGGTGGGCGCGGCCGCCGCGGTGCGCGCCGGCTCGATGGCACGCGAGGTCTCAGTGGTGGAACAGCCGGCCGCCAGAGCGGTGGCCAGCAGCAGGGGTAGGGTGATGCGGAGGGTCTTCATGGCGCGCAGTATGCGTTCAGTCGTCGAGCAGCGACTCGTCCCAGGCGTGCACGTGTTGTGTCTGCTCCCCCAGGCCGAGGATGCCCAGATGCAAGGTGTCGCCGGGCCTGATGTATTGCGGCAACGGTTTCATGCCCATGCCCACGCCGGGCGGCGTGCCGGTGGAGATGAGGTCACCCGGGTGCAGCGTCATGAAGCGGCTGCAGTAGGCCACCAGCTGCGCCACGCCGAAGACCATCGTGCGCGTGCTGCCGCGCTGGCGCGGCTGGCCGTTGACGTCGAGCCAGAGCTCCAGCGCCTGGGGGTCGGGCACGTCGTCGGCTGTCACCAGCCAGGGGCCCACCGGGCCGAAGGTGTCGCAGCCTTTGCCCTTGTCCCAGGTGCCGCCCCGCTCGAGCTGCCACTCGCGCTCGGACAGGTCGTTGACGACGCAGTAGCCGGCCACGTGTGCCAGCGCGTCCGCCTCGGACACCTGGCGCGCCCGCGTGCCGATGACGACGCCGAGCTCGACCTCCCAGTCGGTCTTCGTGCTCCCCGGCGGCAGCACGACGGCGTGGTTCGCGCCCACGGCCACCGAGCTCGGCTTCATGAAGACGATGGGTTCCTTCGGCACCGGCAGGCCGGCCTCGGCCGCGTGGTCGGCGTAGTTCAGGCCGATGCACAGGAACTTGCCCATGCCGCGCCAGGGCACGGCCACCGGGCCGGCCGAGGCGGCGTCGATCTCCGGCAGCGCGCGCGGGTCCAGGGCGCGCAGCGCGGCCAGGGCGGCGGGCGCGAGCGTGGCCGGCGTGATGTCGGGCAGCAGCGCGCCCAGGTCGCGCAGCACGCCGTCGGCGTCGAGCAGGGCAGGGCGTTCGTGGCCGGGGCGGCCGATTCGCAGCAGCTTCATCGGGGGTTCATCCGCGGCCCACGTAGGGCATCTTGGTGGCCATGACGGTGGTGAACAGCACGTTGGCGCTGAGCGGCAGCCGCACCATCGCCATGAAGGTGTCGGCCACGGCCCGCAGGTCCATGCGCGGCTCGGGGCGCACGCTGCCGTCGGCCTGCATCACGCCTTCGGCCATGCGCGCCGTCAGCTCGCTGGCGGCGTTGCCGATGTCGATCTGGCCGACGGCGATGTCGAAAGGCCGGCCGTCGAGCGCGGCGGTCTTCGTCAGGCCGCTGACGGCATGTTTGGTGGCTGTGTAGGCGATGGAGCCCGGCCGCGGCGCGTGCGCCGAGATCGAGCCGTTGTTGATGATGCGGCCGCCCATCGGCTGCTGCGCCTTCATCAGCCGGAACGCGTGGCTCAGGCAGTAGAAGGCGCCGTTGAGGTTGACGTCGACGACGCGCCGCCATTCCTCGGCCGTGACGAGATCGGGCGTCTTGCCACCCAGGCCGCCACCGGCGTTGTTGAACAGCAGGTCCAGCCGCCCGTGGCGCGCGGCCACGGCGTCGAAGGCGGCGGCGACCTGGCGGTCGTCGCTGACGTCGCAGGCCTGCACGTGGGCCCGGGCCGCGCCGTCGCCTGCGGCCGCGCGCGTGGCCTCCAGCGCTTCGGCGCGGCGGCCGAGCAGGGCCACGTGCCAGCCCTCGGCCAGCAGCGCGAGCGCGCAGGCGCGGCCAATGCCGCTGCCGGCACCGGTGACGATGGCGATGCGATCCATGTGGTGGTGTCTCCTCGGCCGCGAGTATCCATGCCCCGTGGGCCCTGTCGGGTGGCGGGCCGCGGCCACAATCCGGCGCTTTCGCCTCCGTCTCCTGCATGCCCTCGGCCTGGCCCTTCATCACCGACCCCTGGTTCTACGTGCTGGCCGTGCCGGCGGTGCTGATCACGGGGCTGGCGAAGAGCGGCTTCGCCAGCGGCTTCGGCTCGCTGGCCACGCCGATGCTGGCGCTGGCCGTTCCGGCACCGCAGGCGGCGGCGGTGATGCTGCCGCTGCTGATCGCGATGGACGCCACCGGCCTGCAACAGATGTGGCGCCACCGCGACCGGGCGCTGGTGCGCCGGCTCGTGCCCTTTGGCGTGCTGGGCATCGTCATCGGCACGGTGCTCTTCGGGGTGCTGAGCGCGCGCGCCGTGGCCGGGCTGCTGGGCGCGCTCACGTTGCTGTTCCTGGCGCAGCGGCTCCTGTGGCCGATCCGCGCCGAGGGCACGCCGCCGCCGCGCTGGGCGGCACCGCTGTGCAGCGCGACCTCGGGCTTCACCAGCTTCGTGGCCCACGCCGGCGGGCCGCCGCTGATGGCCTACGTGCTGCCGCTGAAGCTGGCGCCGGTGGTGGCCAGCGCCACGATGGCGGTGTACTTCGCCGTCATCAACCTGGTGAAGCTGCTGCCGTACGCGGCGCTCGGCCTGTTCGACACGCGCAACCTCGCGACCTCGCTGCTGCTGCTGCCGGTGGCGCCGCTGGGCGTGTGGCTGGGTGTATGGCTGGTGCGGCGCACCGACCCGACCTGGTTCTACCGCCTGGCCTACATCGGCATGGGCGTGGCCGGCGTCAAGCTGCTGTGGGACGGCATCGCGGGCTGATTCGGCTCGCTCGGTAGCATCGCCGCATGGACACGTTCACGCAGGTCATTCTCGAAACCGGGCCCGATGGCCGTGCGCGCTTCGTCGAGCGCGAGATGGCGCTCACCGAGGGTTCGCCGATGTCGCGGCTGAGCGCGATCATGCCCAGCGGCGGCCTGCAGCTGCGCCGAAGCCCTGCTGGCTTTGCCAGCAGCATGCACTGCACCACGCACCCGCAGTGGCTGTTCGTGCTGGAGGGCCGCATGGAGATCGGCCTGCCCGACGGCCGCGTGCGCGTTTTCGGCCCGGGCCAGCATTTCTACTCGGCCGACACGCTGCCGGCTGGCGCGACCTTCGACCCCGCCGTGCACGGCCACTGCAGCCGTGCGCTCGACGACCAGCCGCTGGTGACGGCCTTCGTCCGCGCCCCGGCCTAGCTAGCCGATGCGCCCGAGCAGCAGGTACTCCATGAGCGCCTTCTGCACGTGCATGCGGTTCTCGGCCTCGTCCCAGACCACGCTCTGCGGGCCGTCGATGACCTCGGCCGTCACTTCCTCGCCGCGGTGCGCGGGCAGGCAGTGCATGAACAGGGCATCGGGCTGCGCCACGGCCATCATCTCCTCGTCGACGCACCAGTCCACGAAGGCCTTGCGGCGCTCCTCGTTCTCGGCCTCGTAGCCCATGCTCGTCCACACGTCAGTGGTGACGAGGTGCGCGCCTTCGCAGGCCTGCATCGGGTGGTTGAAGACCTTGAAGCAGCCGCTGTCGCGGATGCCGGCCACGGCGGCATCGACCTCGTAGCCGCTGGGCGTGCTCACGTGCACCGTGAAGCCCAGCACCTCGGCGGCCTGCAGCCAGGTGTTCGCCATGTTGTTGCCGTCGCCG
>JAIXTY010000022.1 GCA_027483705.1 Rubrivivax sp. | reverse complement strand
CTCAAGCTCGGCGTTGAGCGGGTTGCGGTCGAACAGGTTGCTGATCGCCAGGCCGAGCTTGAGGTTCTTGATGCCGCTCCAGGTGGTCGTCAGGTTGTACTGCTCGTAGGCCGCGACGTCGCGCGCGCCCACGCTGCCCACGGCCGTCACGCGCGCGGCCAGGTTCTGGTCGCGCACCTTGCTCTGGTAGCGCTGCGACAGCTGCACCTTCCAGTCGTCGTACTGCCAGGCGATGCTGGCGGTGTGCCGCCAGCGGTGGTTGAGACCGCGTGTCGCGTTGCTCAGGCCGGCGTTCGGGTTCACCGGCACGACATCGTTGTACTGGGCCAGGGCCGACTGCCAGTCACCGTTCGCGACCTCGGGCGTGCTGGCATCCCAGCGCGTGAGGTAGGCGATGTCGAGGCTGCCACTCAGGCGGCCCCAGTCCGACTTCGGCGCCTGCGCGGCCAGGCTCAGGTCGAAGCCCGCGCCACGCACCTTGCCCAGGTTACTGGGTGCGTTGAACAGCGCATCGATCTCCAGCGTGCCGTCGGCGCGGCGGCGGAAGCGGTCGGCATACAGCGCGTAGTTGTTGAGGATGAAGGTGATCGAGCGGTTGCCGATGATGTCCTTGATCTCGGTTTCCCAGTAGTCGAGCGAGGCCGTCACGCCGCGCACCGGCTCGAAGGCCAGGCCGATGGTGAAGCTCGTGCTCTTCTCGGGCTTGACGCCGGCGTTGCTGGGCACCTTGGTGATCTGGAAGCGGTCGGTCAGGCCGCAGACCTGCTCGGTGGTGAAGCCGGCCGCCGGCGTGCCGGTGGCGCAGTGCAACGGGTCGTTGAAGGTGCTGATCGAGGTGCGCTCGGTTTCCTTGCTGTAGATCTCGGGCAGCGCCGGCGCGCGGAAGCCGGTGTGGGCAGAGCCGCGCACGACGAACTGCGCATTCGGCTGCCAGCGGAAGGCCAGCTTGGGGTTCACCGTGGTCTCGCCGAGATCCTTGTACTGGTCGGCGCGCACGGCGGCGTTGATTGAGAAGCGCTTCGTGAACGGCATCTCCAGCTCGGCGAAGGCCGAGGTGATGTCGCGCGTGATCTTGTTGCTGCTGCTGCTGCGCGCGCCGGCGGCCTGCGCGTCGCCGCCGAGGATGTCGATCTGGCCGTTCAGCACCGTGGGGTCGTTGCTCGCCAGGCCGACGGCCTCCCAGCCGTCCTTGCGGAACTCCACGCCCGTGGCGAGCATGGCGTCGCCGCCGCCCATCTTGAACAGCGCGCCGCTGAGCGTGGCGTCGATGCTGGTGTTGGTGCCCTTGTGCAGGCGGAAGGTCTGGCCCTCGAGCGAAGCCTGCTGCAGCAATGCCAGGCCGGCGGCGTTCTGCAGGCCGAAGGGGTTGAGGCGTGGGTCGAGGAACAGCGTCTGCGAGGTGCCGGTGACGGTGGCCACGGTGGTGGCACGCTGCCAGCCCTTGCCGGCCCGTGTGTCGCGCTCGCTCCAGCCCTGGTTCAGGCCCAGGCCGTAGTCCCAGCCGCCGAGCGTGCCTTCCAGCGACAGCACGACACGCTGGTTGGTGTGGAGGTCTTCGCGCTCGCGCGGGCCGGCGTCGGCCACCGACCACAGCGCGTCGATCGGCCGGCCCCCGGTGTCCACGCCCGCCACGGCCGGCACGATGCCGTTGCCGGGGTAGAACGGGTGGGTGCTGTTCAGGCGCACCGTCACCGCGGTGGCCTGGTTGTTCTGCAGCACCACGTACTGCGCATAGTTGTACTCGGCGCTCAGCGTGTGGCTGCTGCCCAGCGCCAGCGAGGCGCGGCCGTAGACCGTGTTGATCTCGTTGCCGTTGCCGAACGCGGTGTAGGTGTCGTTCTGGTCGAGCCAGCAGGTCTGGCGGCCACCGGCCGTGCTGGGTTGCGAGAACGGCTCCAGGCAGCCGCTGGCGAAGTACGGGTTGCGGCGGATGGTGCGCGAGGCCACCGTGGGGTGCGTGGGATCGGTGAAGTTCGCGGGCGTGGCGTTGGCGCCCTGCGCCGGCGCGGTGCTGATGCCCAGCGTGTTGAGCGCACTGCCGTCGATCAGCTCGGGGCGCTCCTCGCGCAGCAGGATCTTGCGCTTCTGCAGCTCGGCCGCGACGTAGACGTTCCAGCCCTGCGTGCTGAGGTCGCCGAAACCGGCTACGACGCCCAGGCTCTGGTAGTCGCCGCCGCCCTTGCGCTCGGGCACCAGCGCCTCGGCCTTGATCTCGAAGCCCTTGAAGCTGCGGTGCGTGTAGAAGGCCTGCACGCCGGCGATGGCGTCGGAGCCGTAGGCCGAGCTGGCGCCGTCGCGCAGGATGTCGGTGCGGGCCAGCGCCATGCGCGGCATCACGCTGACGCTGACGTACTGGTTGGTCAGCGGCTCCTTGGCCAGGCGCCGGCCGTTCAGCAGCGTCAGCGTGCGCATCGGGCCGAAGCCGCGCAGGCTGGTCATGGGGCCGGCGGTGCCGGCGTTGCTGCCCAGCGAGCTGGCCTGCGGCAGCTCGAGCATGAAGTCCTTCAGCTCGGTGTGGCCGCGCGATTCGAGCTCGTCGGCGCGCACGCTCGTCACCGGCAGCGCGCCCTCGGCCGAGACGCGCTTGATCAACGAGCCGGTGATCTCCACGCGGGTGCCGGCGTCGCTTTGCGCGACGGCCGCGCCCGACAGCGCGAGCAGCGCCAGGCCGATGGGGGTGAGGACGGGGCCGCGCAGGCGCAGCGACGGACGGGTGTTCATGGCAGGGATGTCTCCAGCGTTGTGAGTTCTGGGCCCGTGGCATGTCCACCGGCCGTGGCCGGCACACGAAGGGTGCAGGCCCACGACGACCGCGCCGCCAGCAGGGCGGCCGGTCTGTTCAGGGTTCAGGTTGAAGCGGGGTTCAGGTAGTCGTCGCGGCGCGGCGAGAACTGGTCGAGCAGCAGGCTGTTCGGCTCCAGCGCCACCACGCCGTGGCGGGTGAGGTGCGGGGCGACGAAGGCGTCGCCCGCGCGGAGGATCTTCTTCACGCCGCCGACCTCGCACTCGAACGAGCCGGCCAGGCAGTAGGCGATCTGGTCGTGCACGTCATGGGCGTGCGGGGTGCCGACGGCACCCTGGTCGAACTGCACCAGCACGCTCATCAGCTGCGGCGTGTGGCCGACGATCTTGCGGCGGATGCCGTCACCGAGCTCTTCCCAGGGCTGGGCGGCCGGGTCGAAGTAGGGGTCGGGTGGGGGCACGGCAGGTCTCCGGATCAACGATTCGCGGCGACTGTACCAACCCGAAAACGAAAAAGAAACGCCGGTTCACTAATTAGAAACCATTATTCTGAAACACGGTTCCAATCCGTTAACCTTGCGCCGGCTGTCTCGAGCCCGACCCAGGATCCCCTCTTGAACAAGACCTCTCAGACCCCGTCCACCGCCCAACCGGGAGCGACACGATGATCCTCCAGAGCTTCGATCTCGCCGGCAAGGTGGCCATCGTCAGCGGCTGCGACACCGGCCTCGGCCAGGGCATGGCCCGGGCGCTGGCGCAGGCCGGCGCCGATGTCGTCGGCGTCAACGTCTCGGCCCCCACCGAAACGCAGAAGCAGGTACAGGCCCTGGGCCGCCGCTTCCTGGACCTGCGCGCCAACCTCGCCGACATCTCGTGCATCGAGGGCCTGGTGGCCGAGGCCAAGGCCTGGGGCGGGCGCATCGACATCCTCGTCAACAACGCCGGCATCATCCGCCGCGAGGACGCGATCAAGTTCAGCGAGAAGGACTGGGACGACGTCGTCAACCTCAACCTGAAGACGGTGTTCTTCTTCTCGCAGGCGGTGGCACGGCAGTTCATGGCGCAGGGCACCGGCGGCAAGATCGTCAACGTGGCCTCGATGCTCAGCTTCCAGGGCGGCGTGCGCGTGCCCAGCTACACCGCCAGCAAGAGCGGCGTCATGGGCATCACGCGACTGATGGCCAACGAGTGGGCCTCGCACGGCATCAACGTCAACGCCATCGCGCCCGGCTACATGGCCACCAACAACACCGCCGCCCTGCGCGCCGACGAGAAGCGCAACGCCGCGATCCTGGACCGCATCCCCGCCGGCCGCTGGGGCAGCCCCGACGACCTGGCCGGGCCGGTGGTGTTCCTGGCCAGCAAGGCCAGCGACTACGTCAACGGCTACACGGTGGCCGTTGACGGCGGCTGGCTCGCCCGCTGAGGTCGAGGACCGTTTCGTGTACGAAAACAGGCGGCTCGGGTTCCTGTTCGTCCTGCCCTTCGTGCTGGGGGTGCTGCTGTTCAAGCTGTTCCCCTTCGTGATGAGCTTTGCGCTCAGCTTCACGGAGTACGACGTGATGGACCCGCCGGAGTTCGTGGGTCTGCAGAACTACCGCGAGCTCGCCTTCGAGGACCCCCTCTTCCGCCAGAGCCTGGGCGTGACGCTGTGGTTCGCGGTGCTGGCCGTGCCGGCGCGCGTGGGCTTTGCGCTCTTCGTGGCGCACGTGCTGAACTTCCGGCTGCGCGGCATCAACTTCTTCCGCTCGGCGTTCTACCTGCCGTCCATCCTGGGCGGCAGCATCGCCACCGCGGTGCTGTGGCGCTTTCTGTTCGCCAAGAACGGTCTCGTCAACGGCGTGCTGGTGCAGCTGGGCTTCGAGCCCGTGGCCTGGCTGGCCGACGAGCACTACTCGATGTGGACGATCGTGCTGCTCTTCATGTGGCAGTTCGGCTCGGCGATGGTCATCTTCCTGGCGGCGCTGCAGAACGTGCCGCAGAGCCTGTATGAAGCCGCCGAGATCGACGGCGCCAGCCGCTGGCAGCAGTTCTGGCGCATCACGGTGCCGCTGATCACGCCGGTGATCTTCTTCAACGTGATCATGCAGATGGTGCACGCGTTCCAGGAGTTCAACGCGCCGTACATGGTGACGGAAGGCGGGCCGCTGTCGAGCACCTACGTGCTGGCTCTCTACATCTATGACCAGAGCTTCCGCTACTTCAACCTGGGCTATGGCTCGGCGCTGAGTTGGGTGTTGTTCGCCATCGTCGCGGCACTGGCGGGCTTCAGCTTCTGGAGTTCGAAGTACTGGGTGTACTACGCGGGCGAAAAGGAAAAGTCGAAGTGAGCGTCGTGGCTTCATCCCCAAGCGCGACCGACCCATCCTCGACGCGGGTGCCCTGGCTGCGCTACTTGGCGCTGGGCGCCGTGTCGCTGGTGATGCTGTACCCGCTGATCTGGCT
>JAIXTY010000230.1 GCA_027483705.1 Rubrivivax sp. | reverse complement strand
CGCGCACGCCGACGCAGGTGCCG
Organism: Rubrivivax sp.; assembly: GCA_027483705.1. Taxonomy (GTDB): domain Bacteria; phylum Pseudomonadota; class Gammaproteobacteria; order Burkholderiales; family Burkholderiaceae_C; genus Rubrivivax. The sequence continues at coordinate 3,950 of JAIXTY010000230.1, read as the reverse complement.
ATGGGGTCGACGCGGCGGTCGTGGCTGACGACGGCGATCTTGGCGCGGCTGCCGGCATCACGGGCGCAGCTCTTGATCTCGAGCAGGCCCTGCTCGATCTCGGGCACTTCCTGCGCGAAGAGTTCCTTCATGAACTCGGGGCTGGAACGCGACAGCATGATCTGCGGGCCACGCTGCGTGGGGTCCACGCCCAGGATCACGGCACGCACGCGGTCGCCGGTGCGCAGGTTTTCCTTGGGGATCATCTCGCTGCGCTTCAGGCGCCCTTCGACGCGACCGCTCTCGACGATGATGTCGCCCTTGTCCAGGCGCTTGACGGTGCCGACGAAGATCTTCTCGCCGCGGCCCAGGAAGTCGGACAGCAGTTGCTCGCGCTCGGCGTCGCGGATCTTCTGCAGGATCACCTGCTTGGCCGCCTGCGCGCCGATGCGGCCGATGGTCACCGACTCGACGGCTTCCTCGATGTAGTCGCCTTCCTCGATGTCGGGAATGCGTTCCAGCGCCTCCGACAGCAGCTCTTCGGCGTCGGGGTTCTGCAGGCCGGCGGAATCGGGCACGACGAGCCAGCGGCGGAAGGTCTCGTAGTCGCCGGTCTCGCGGTCGACGGCGACGCGCATGTCGACCTCGCCGCCATGCAGCTTCTTGCTGGCCGAGGCCAGCGCGGCCTCGACGGCGCCGAACACGACATCGCGGTCCACGGTCTTTTCGCGGGAGATCGCGTCCACCAGCATCAGCATTTCGCGGTTCATCGGTTCATCAGCCTTTCGTCGTCTCGGGCGCGGTGTCCGGTGCGGGCCGGGTGGCGCTCTCGTTCGTGGTTGCGTCGGTCGGTCCGGCAGTGGCTTCGCGCGCCTTGCGGCCCTTGAAGTCGACCACCGGCACGAGGCGCGCCTCGCGCACCTCGGCGAGCACGAAGCCGAGCTGCTGCTCGTCCGTGCCCTTCTTGAACATCAGCGTGTAGGCGCCGTCGGCCGCGCCGAGGCCCAGCACGCCTTCCCAGTGCTTGCGGCCCTCGAAGGGCTCGCGCAGCGTCACCTTCACGGCCTGGCCGGCAAAGCGGCGGTAGTCGGCGTCGTGCCGCAGCGGGCGGTCGAGGCCGGGCGACGAGACCTCGAGCCGCGCGTAGTCGAGGCCCTCGACCTCGAGCACGTACTGCAGCTGGCGCGTCACGGCCTCGCAGTCTTCGACCGTGATGAACTCGCCGCTGTCGGGTGCGCCAGGCGTGCCGTAGACGCGGCCGGGGAAGCGGTCGATCGTCACGCGCAGCAGGCCGCGGCCGGCGCGCTCGACGTCGACGAGGTCGTAGCCCAGGCCCTGCACCGTGCTCGCGATCGCTTGCTGCCAGCCCTGGCGGGCGGGCGCGTCGGCCACGCCATCGGCCGCGGCGGCGTCGAAGCCCGGCAGCACGCGCGCCGGCTTCGGCGCGCGCGACGGCGCCGCACGGCGGCCGGCACCCTGGGTGCTGCCGCTGCGCGTGCTGCCATGGCCCGTGCCGGGCTTGGCCTTGCGTGTGCTTCCGCCGGTTCTCAAGCGTTGGATCCTGGTCCCGCTGCTCCCGCAGCATGTCGGCGCTGCGCCATCCGCCGGGCGCGCCGCCAAGATCCCTCATCGCAGCCCCTGTGCACGTGCCGTGCCGGAACCCCGATGCCGATCGAGCAAAAAAAATGGGCTGGAAGATTCCCCGCCCACGCGACCCGCGTTCGAGTCACAGCCTGTGGCCGCGCCCGAACACCCGGAAAACCCGGAGTATAGCCGTGAACAACAGCACAGGCAACCGCGCGGGCCTGGCCTGTGGTGTGCGTGCCAGAATCCGCGCCCCGACGGGGCTGGCGCCGTGGCGAGCCCCTTGCAATGTGACCAACGAGACGACGGAGACTCCATGGGCTTTCTCGCCGGCAAGCGCCTCTTGATCACGGGCGTGCTGTCCAACCGATCCATCGCCTACGGCATCGCCCGCGCCTGCCGCGCGCAGGGCGCCGAGCTGGCCTTCAGCTACGTCGGCGAGCGCTTCAAGGACCGCATCACCGAGTTCGCCCGCGAGTTCGACAGCACGCTCATCTTCGACTGCGACGTCGGCGACGACGCCCAGATCGCCCGGCTCTTTGCCGACCTGGCCACGCACTGGCCGCAGTTCGACGGCTTCGTGCACTCGATCGGCTTTGCCCCACGCGAGGCCATCGCCGGCGATTTTCTCGAAGGCCTGTCGCGCGAGGGCTTCCGCATCGCGCACGACATCTCGGCGTACAGCTTTCCGGCCATGGCCAAGGCCGCGCTGCCGATGCTCAGGCCCGGCAGCGCGCTGCTCACGCTGAGCTACCTGGGCGCCGAGCGCGCCGTGCCGGCCTACAACACGATGGGCCTGGCCAAGGCCAGCCTGGAAGCCAGCGTCCGCTACCTCGCGGCGAGCCTGGGGCCCAAGGGCATCCGGGCCAACGGCATCAGCGCCGGTCCCATCAAGACACTGGCGGCCAGCGGCATCAAGGGTTTCGGCAAGATGCTCGAGGTGGTGGGCTCGCAGGCGCCGCTGGGCCGCAACGTGACCATCGACGACGTCGGCAATGCCGCGGCCTTTTTGCTGTCAGACCTGGCCGGCGGCATCACCGCTGAGATCACCTACGTCGACGGCGGCTTCGCCAAGGTGATGGGCCTGCCGCCCGAGGCGGCTGGCTGACGATCCCTGGCCGCGCGGCTCAGCCGCGCACGCAGTCGACGTAGTAGCTCGTGGTGCCGCCGGGGCCCTCTTCGGCCACGAGCCCGTGCACATCGGTGTCGAAGCCCGGGAACGCGGCGTTGAACTGCCGCGTGAAGCGCAGGTAGTCGACGATGCGGCGGTTGAAGCGCTCGCCCGGCACCAGGAGCGGAATGCCCGGCGGGTACGGCGTCAGCAGCGCCGTGGTGACGCGGCCCTCGAGCTCGTCGATGGCCACGCGCTCGGTGCGTCGGTGCGCGATGTGCGCGTAGGCCTCCGAGGGCGTCATCGCCGGTTGCAGATCGGACAGGTAGACCTCGGTCGTGAGCCGCGCAATGTCGCCCTGCGCGTAGGCCTCGTGGATGGCCTGGCTCAGGTCGCGAAGGCCCATGCGTTCATAGCGCGGGTGGGCGGCGCAGAACTCTGGCAGGATGCGCCACAGCGGCGCGTTGCGGTCGTAGTCGTCCTTGAACTGCTGCAGCGCCGTCACCAGCGTGTTCCAGCGGCCCTTGGTGATGCCGATGGTGAACATGATGAAGAACGAGTACAGGCCCGTCTTCTCGACCACCACGCCGTGCTCGGCCAGGAACTTGGTGACGATCGCTGCCGGGATGCCGGTGGGTGCGAAGCGGCCGTCCACGCCGAGCCCCGGCGTGATGATGGTGCTCTTGATCGGGTCGAGCAGGTTGAAGCCGTCGGCCAGCGGGCCGAAGCCGTGCCAGTCTTCGTCGGCGTGCAGCATCCAGTCGGCCGAGCGGCCGATGCCCTCTTCAGCCAGCTGCTCGGGGCCCCAGACCTGGAACCACCAGTCCTTGCCGAACTCGGCGTCCACCTTGCGCATGGCGCGGCGGAAATCGAGGCTCTCGAGGATGCTCTCCTCCACCAGCGCCGTGCCGCCGGGCGGCTCCATCATCGCCGCGGCCACGTCGCAGCTGGCGATGATGGCGTACTGCGGGCTGGTGCTGGTGTGCATCAGGTAGGCCTCGTTGAAGAGGTGGCGGTCGAGCTTCACCTCCTGCGAGTCCTGCACCAGCACCTGGCTGGCCTGGCTGATGCCCGCCAGCAGCTTGTGCGTGCTCTGCGTGGCGTACACCACCGCCGTCTTCGGGCGCGCGCGCTTCTTGCCCATGGCGTGGAAGCTGCCGTAGAACGGGTGGAAGGCGGCGTGCGGCAGCCAGGCTTCGTCGAAGTGCAGCGTGTCGATGTAGCCGTCGAGGCTCTGCTTGATGTCCTCGGTGTTGTAGAGCACGCCGTCGTAGGT
>JAIXTY010000037.1 GCA_027483705.1 Rubrivivax sp. | reverse complement strand
GCCGAACACCGCGGCCACCGCACGGCCCACGCGCGCCAGGCCATGGCCAGCGCGGCGCGCCTGCTGGCCGACGAACCACGGGGCCTGCTGCGGCTGCTGCATCCGCCCCTGGCCGATGCGCGGCCGAGCGCCGGCTACATCCAGGCCTACCCGGGCGGCGTGCGCGAGAACGGCGGCCAGTACAGCCACGCGGGCGCGTGGGCCGTGATGGCCTGGGCCAAGCTCGGCGACCCGGCCCGCGCCTGGCAGGCCTGGCAGGGCCTGAGCCCGGCGCACCGGGCGGCGCACCCGGTGCAGGGGCCGCTGTACGGGCTGGAGCCCTACGTCATGGCGGCCGACGTGTGCACCGCGCCGCCCTATGCCGGCCGCGGCGGCTGGAGCTGGTACACGGGCTCGGCCGGCGTGATGCTGCGCGCCGCGCTCGAGGGCCTGTGCGGCCTTCAGGTGGCCGGCACGCGGCTGCGCCTGCAGCCCCGCCTGCCCCCGCCCTGGCCGGGCGTGACGCTGCGCCTGCGGCTGGCCGGCGAGCCGTGGGTGCTGCAGCTGTGCCGGGCCGACGCCGTGCACGCGCTGCGGCGGGCACGCGCCCGCGGGGCCGCCGTGCTGAAGCCCGGGCGCTGGTTCGACACCGCCGGTGCCGGCCCGGGCCGCGAGTTGCTGCTGGTGCTGCCCGCGCCGGCTTTGTTCGTCCCCGCACGGACGCCGCCGGCGCCGCCGTCCAGCATCGCCGGCATGGATGTCGCACCCAGAGCCCCGACGGAGGCCCGATGAGCCCGCCGAGCCCGCCGATCCCGGGGAGCCCGAGCCCCCCGATGCCCGCCCCTGCCGCCGCGACAGCCGGCGCCACCGAGACCGAGGATCGCCTGCTCGCGGCACTGATCCCGCTGCTGCAGGCCGAACGCGAGCGCCTGCCGCGCCTGGAGCACCGTATCCGGCGGCTGCGCCGGCTGCTCGTCCACAGCCACGATGCGCTGCGGCGTTGCCGCGCCGAACTGTCGCAGGCCCGCGAAGCGGCGGGCCGCGACGCCCTCACCGGGCTGGCCAACCGCCACGGCTTCGAGCCGCCGCTGCGGCGCGAGCTGGCGCGCCATGCCGGCGGCTCCGAGATGCTCGCGCTGCTGTTCGTCGACCTCGACGGCTTCAAGGCCGTGAACGACCGGCTCGGCCACGACGCCGGCGACGACTTGCTGCGCATCGTCGGCGCGCGCCTGGCCGCCGGCATGCGGCGCAGCGACCTCGTCTGCCGCCATGGCGGCGACGAGTTCGTGTGCGTGCTGCCCAACCTGAGCAGCACCACCCGCGCCGGCGTGCTGGCGGCCGCGCTGCTGGCCACCATCACCGAGCCGTGCCGGCTGGGCAACCACGTGGTGCGCATCCAGGCCAGCATCGGCGTGGCGATCTACCCGCGCGACGGCGACACCGTGCCGACGCTGCTGCGCAGCGCCGACACGGCGATGTACGCGGCCAAGGCGTGCCACGGTGGTGTCGCGATGGCCAGGCCCCGGCAGCCGGCCGGCGGCCACTGAGCGCATCACCCGCCGTGGCTGCCCCCCAGAACGACCTCATCCGCGCACTGCCGCGGGCCGACCGGCTGCGCCTGCTGGCGCTGTGCGAGCCGGTGCACCTGGTGCTCTCCGACGTGCTGGTGGAAGCCGGCCGCCCACTGGGCCAGGTGCTGTTTCCGGTGAACGGTTTCGTCTCGCAGGTGCTCGAGGTGCCGGGCCATGCGGGCCTGGAGGTGGGCATGGTGGGCCGCGAGGGTGTCGTCGGCGCCACGCTGGCGCTGGACGTGGGTGCCGCGCCGGTGCGCTCGGTGGTGCAGGGTGCGGGCTCGGCCTGGCGCGTCGGCAGCGGACCCTTCGGCCGCGAACTGCAGGCCAGCGCCGCGCTGCGCCGCACGATGCACCGCTACCTGTACGTCACGCAGGTGCAGCTGGCCACCGCCTCGGCCTGCCGGCGCTTCCATGCGCTGGCCCCGCGGCTGGCGCGCTGGCTGCTGATGAGCCAGGACCGGGCGCACCACGCGGACTTCCTCGTGACGCACGAGTTCCTCGGCCTGATGCTCGGCGTGCGGCGCGTGGGCGTCACGGTGGCCGCGGGCGAACTGCAGGCGGCCGGGCTCATCCACTACCACCGGGGCTCGATGCAGGTGCGCGACCGCATCGGCCTGGAGGCCCGCGCCTGCACCTGCTATGCCGCCGACCGCGCCGTCTACCGCCAGCACCTGCCTACGTGGCAATGACGGGGGGCAGCAGCCGGTCGTACTCCTTCTTGACCACCGCATAACACTCGCAGGTGCGGCGTTCGAGGCCGGCGCGGTCCATCACCTTGATGTGGCCGCGCGCGTAGCGGATGAGGCCGTCGCGCTGCAGCTTCAGGGCCGCCTCGGTGACGCCTTCACGGCGCACGCCCAGCATGTTGGCGATCAGCTCCTGCGTCATCACGAGCTCGTTGCCGCCCAGGCGGTCCAGGCTCAGCAGCAGCCAGCGGCACAGCTGCTGGTCGAGCGCGTGGTGGCGGTTGCACACCGCCGTCTGCGCCATCTGCGTGATCAGCGCCTGGGTGTAGCGCAGCATCAGGTGCATCACCGGGTGGCTGCGATCGAACTCGTCGCGCATCACGGCGCCGCGCAGCCGCCAGCCCTGGCCGGCGCTCTGCACCACGGCACG
>JAIXTY010000161.1 GCA_027483705.1 Rubrivivax sp. | reverse complement strand
CGGCCTCGGGTGCCGCGGCCGGCGGCGCGCCGGCGCCGGCCGCAGGGGGCGCATCGGGCGGGCTGGCGCAGCCCGCCAGCAGGCCCCACGCGCCGCAGACGGCCACCCGCACAACGCCACGGAGCGGCTTCACGGGCGCTCCTCGTCGCCGCGGCGCACCACGGGGTCCATGAAGGTGAACGCCACCCACGTGTCGTCGGGCCAGGTCTTGTCGTGCAGGGGCAGTCGGTACATGTGGTCCTTCAGCTGATGGGCCCAGTCCGTCAGCCCGCTGAGCAGTCGGGTGGGCCCGTTGTCGCCCGCGCCGTGCAGGTGGAAGTAGCCCAGGCGTTCGCGGCGCGGGCCGTGCACCAGGTCGATGGCCAGCACGGGCTGGTCGGCGAACTGGCTGTTCATCGCGCCGCTGTGGGCGCCCTCGCAGTCCGAGCCCCCGAGCCCGAGGCCGCCACGGCCGAGCGGCACGCCCCAGTCCAGCTTGCACTGCAGCCGCAGGTCGCCCAGGCGGCGCACGTTCGCCGGCAGGCCGGGCGTGCGGACGTCGCTGCGCCAGGTGACGCTGCCGTCGCGCAGCCGGCTGCGCACCACGGTTTCCGCCGGCAGCGCCAGCCACGACGGCGCCAGCCTGAAGCGAGACAGGCCGTCGAGCTCGACATCGACTCGGCCCTCGGCGGTGAGCAGCTGCAGGCCCAGGCGGTCGGACTGGCCGGCATCCATCCGCGCCAACACGCGGAAGGCCAGCTCGCCTTGCGGCGACAGGGCGCGAAGTTCCTCGAACAGGGCGCGGGCCCGGAAGAGCTCGCCCAGCGTCCGGGCATCGCGGGCGCCGATCGGAGCGGCACTCACGACGACGCGGTCCGGCGGCGCCGCGGCCGCGACCGGCGGCTGCGCCACGGCACAGGCCGCGGCCAGGCTGAGCAGGATGGATGGGACGAGGCGGTTCGGCATCGGGGCACCTGGGCAGTGCCGCCAGTGTTGGCCGGCCGGCGGCGCCGGCGCATGGCCGCGCGGCCAACGGCCGGCCCGGGCGCACGAACGGCTCCCATGGGCGCGTGGACGGCGGCGCCGGTGCTCGCCGCGCAGCCCCGGGCGGGCCCCGGCGAGCGAGCCTGCCGTGCCGTGCATCCGATCCGCGGCCGCCTGCGTATGCAGGCTCAACACCCCAGCCGGAGATCCATCCTTGAAGCCCACGTGTCGTCTGGCCGCCGTGGCCCTGCTGGCCCTGCTGGCCCTGGGCAGCGCCTGGGCCGGCCAGGGCAAGCTGCTGCTCACCGGCGGCGTCAGCAGCATCGACGGCGCCGCTGGTGGCGGCCTCACGCCCTGGGCCGTGACCGGCAGCCACGCCAGCGCGGGCGAGATCGGCGGCACGGCCTTTGCCACCCGGGTGCGCACCCAGGACTACGCGCTCAGCACGCAGGGCGTGGCCCTGGCCTGGGACGACCGCGTCGAGCTCTCGTTCGCGCGCCAGCGCTTCGACGCCGCCGACAACCTGGCGCCGCTGGGGCTGCGCGGCCTGCGCCTGCAGCAGGACATCGCCGGCCTCAAGCTGCGGCTGGCCGGCGACGCGGTGCTCGACAGCGACTCGTGGATGCCGCAGCTGGCGCTGGGCCTGCTGCACAAGCGCAGCGACGCCGGCGCGCTGGCCGCCACCCTGCACGGGCCGCTCGGCGCCCGGGCGGCCGACACCGAGCTGTACCTGGCCGCGACCAAGCTGTTCCTCGCCCCGCGCGTGCTGGCCAGCCTGACGCTGCGCGCCACGCGCGCCAACCAGGGCGGCCTGCTGGGCCACGGCGGTGCGCGCTCAAACGAGCGCCGGCTGCTGCCCGAGGCCTCGCTGGCCTGGCTGGCCAGCCGGCGCCTCGTCGTCGGCATCGAGGCCCGCGCCAAGCCCGACCACCTCGCCGACAGCGTGCTCGGCCCCGGCGCGCTGAAGGAGGACGACTGGTTCGACGCCTTCGTGGCCTTTGCGCCGAGCAAGCAGCTGTCCTTCACCGCGGCCTGGGTCGACCTGGGCCGCATCGCACCGGCCGTGCAGCCGCGCCGACAGACCGGCGCCTACCTGTCGGCGCAAGTCGCCTTCTGATCCCCTCCCTGCCCTCCGGAGAACACCCATGGTCCGCCCCGTGCCCACCCGAACCCGGTTCCGCGCCTGGCGCCGCGTGCCCGCCATCGCCGGCAGCCTGGCCGTCGCGGCACTGCTGCTCGGCGTCTCGGTCTGCAGCCGCGCCCAGGCGGCCGACGACACGCTGTACCGCGCCTGGGGCGGCGAGGCCGGCATCCGCGCCGTGATGCAGGACTTCGTGCCGCGTCTGGCGGCGCATCCGCGCATCGGCCACTTCTTCAAGGACACCAACCGCCAGCACCTGAGCGCGCAGCTCACGGCCCAGCTGTGCCAGGTGGCCGGTGGCCCCTGCGTGTACGACGGGGCCGACATGCGGGCCGCCCACCGCGACCTGGGCATCGGCCGCGCCGACTTCAACGCGCTGGTGGAGGCGCTGCAGCAGAGCATGGACGCCCGCGGCATCCCCTTCGGCGCGCAGATGGCGATGCTGGCGCGCCTGGCGCCGATGCACCGCGATATCGTCGAGACCCGATGAGCGCCGCCCCCGACACCTGGTCTGAACGCAACCGCCGCCTCGCGGCGCTGCTGGCGCGCGTGGCGCTGGGCGACCGCGCCGCCTTCGAGGCCGTCTACCGCGACACCGGCAGCTACCTCTTCGGCGTCGTGCTGCGCGTGGTGCAGGACCGCGGCACCGCCGAGGACGTGCTGCAGGAGGTGTTCGTCAGCGTCTGGCGCGCCGCCGGCAGCTTCGACGCCGCACGGGCCCAGCCGCTGACCTGGCTCACGCACGTGGCCCGCCACCGCGCCATCGACGGCCTGCGCCGCCGCCGCACCGAGCCCGACACCGTGAGCCTGGCGGCCGACGACGACGGCGGCGACGGCCCGGAGGGCCCCGACGGCCTCGATCAGCTGCCCGACCCCGGCGACGGCCCGGTGGAGCGCCTGCAACGCTCGGCCGAGGCCCACGAGGTCACGCGCTGCCTGGCCGTGCTCTCGCCCGAGCAGCAGCAGTGCCTGGCGCTGGCCTACTACCGCGGCTACTCGCACGCCGAGGCCGCCGAACACCTGGCGCAGCCGCTGGGCACCGTGAAGAGCTGGGTGCGCCGCGGCCTGCAGGCCCTGCGCGACTGCCTCACGCGCGCCGGCATCGCGCAGGCCAGCTGAAGGGGGCCGCGCATGGACTACGGACGCCCCGCCCTCGCTGACCGCCTGGCCGCCGAGTACGTGCTGGGCACGCTGCGCGGCCCGGCCCGCCGCCGCTTCGAGGCGCTGCTGCCCGCGCACCCGGCGCTGCGCGAGGCCGTGCAGGCCTGGCAGGAGCGCCTGGTGCTGCTGGCCGCCAGCGAAGAAGGCGTCGAGCCGCCCGAGCGCGTCTGGCAGGCCGTGCAGCGCCGCCTCTTCGCCAGCACGGCCGCCACCACGACCACCCCCGCCTCGGCGCGCGAACGTGGCGCCTGGCGGGCCCTGGCCTGGTGGCGGGCACTGGCCGGCGCCGGCTTCGTGGCCACGCTGGCGATGGTGCTGGTGCTGAACCAGACGCCCGAGCCGCAGGCCCCGGTGGTGGTGGTGCTGCAGGCCAACCCCGACGTCGCCCAGGCCGCGCAGGCCGTGTTCGGCACGCAGGCCGCCTTCGTGGCCAGCGTCAGCGGCGATGGCCGGGCGCTGGTGCTGCGGCCGCTGGCCGAACTGCCCGCGCCGGCGCAGAAGGCGCTGGAGCTGTGGGCCGTGCCGGCGCAGGGCGCGCCGCGTTCGCTGGGGCTGGTGCAGGCCGGCGGCACGACCACCGTCACGCGCGCCCAGCTGCTGCGCAACACGGCCGCCTTCGCCGTGAGCGTGGAGCCACCCGGCGGCTCGCCCACGGGTGCGCCGACGGGGCCGATCGTGTCGCTGGGCCGGCTATGACGGCTGGGGCGCCGGCGTCACCCCGCGCCCCAGCAGCGCGGCCGTGAAGTCGGCGTCGGCGAACAGCGCCTTCATCGCGTCCTCGAGCCCCTTGTTCAGCACCAGGGCCGCGTTGGTGCCGGTGACCATCTGCAGCTTCGGATCGAAGCCCTCGCCGCGGATGACGCGGCGATAGCGGGGCGCGCCGTCGGCGCCGCGGACCGTCACCGTCATCTGCACCTGCGCCACGGCCTCGACCGACACGAAGTACACGGTGAACTCGTTGACCAGCTGCGTCAGCTCGACCGCGACCACCGTGGGCTGCGACCCCGGCTGAACCGCGAAGCCCCGCGCCCGCAGCTCGGTCTCGATGGCCTGCTGCACCGTAAGCGTCACGGCCTGCGAGGCCCGGATGGGCGCGAGCTCGTGGCCGTGGCTGTTCTTCTTGGTGCTCACGCGGTCCTGGCGCGGCCGCAGGTCCATCACGTTGACGGCCAGCGGCACGCCCCGCGCGGCCGCGACGGGCGTCGCGCCGGCCAGCGGCGCCGGCCCGAGCACGATGGTCTCGGGGGTGAGGGCGCAGCCGGCCAGCAGCGCCAGCGCACCGGCGGCAACGGCAGCGGCAACAGCCAGGCGCATGAACGGGGATCGAGGCATGGGTCGTCTCCTGTCGTCGAACTTCGGCTTCACGGGCGTGCGCAGGTCGGCGCCACCGGCACCGGCTGGAACGCGGCCGGCTCGGCCGTGCCAGGGGCCGCACTGCGGCGCTCCACCAGCCGGCAGCGGCCCTGGGAGAAGTCCTGCACGAACTCGTAGCGCGAGCCGGGCTGCAGCACCAGCATCGACAGCGTCGTGCAGCGGTAGTTGATGTTCGATCCGAACTCGGTGCCGCGGCTGTCGGCCCACAGGTAGATCGGCGTGCCGGTGGGCAAGGCACTCTCCTTGGCCTGCGGCGACAGCAGACCGACCGAGCCGAGCGAGCCCAGCAGCTTCTGGCACTGGCCGTCGGCGAAGGCCCGGAACCAGACCGTGTGCGACAGCAGCGCCGGCGAGTCCCCGCGCCCCAGGGCCACGGGGGCGGTCGGCGCGCCGGCCGGCGCCTGGTAGGTGGCCGCGCAGGCACTCAAAGCCACCGTGGCGGCCAGCACCAGGTGCCGCCAGGGCGCGCGGGGGCCGCGGGGTCGGGCATCGCCCTGCCGGGGTTGGGCCGCCGCGCTCATGGGCTCGTCCGGATGAACCAGTTGGAGTCGTACGCCCCGCCAGCGATCTGTTGCAGGCCGGCAAACGGCCGCACGTGGCTGACGCCCTCCGCCGTCGCGGCCACCGAGTAGGTGCCCGGCGCCAGGCGCAGCTGGCCCGACTCCTTGGGCTTCAGGCTGAGCCGCTGCGACGTCGGCCCGCTGTAGCGCAGCACCAGCACGTAGGGCGTCTGGTTCTCGGTGCGGATCACCGCCACCGTCGCGGCCGGCTGCGGCGACACCGGCCGCAGCGGCGGCATCGCCGCATGGCTGCCGGCCAGGATGCGGGCCACCTCGGCGTCGATGGCGCTGGCGTCTGGCGCGGCCACCGGCGGCGGCCCGGGGGGCAGCGCCGCCTGCGGTGTGGCGATGCCCGGCAGGCGGCCGGTGGTCGCCGTCTTCATCGGCGCACAGCCGGCGGCCAGGGCCAGCACCAGCAGCGCAGCCGCACGCAGCCGAAGGCCGTGGATCGGGATCTTGT
>JAIXTY010000153.1 GCA_027483705.1 Rubrivivax sp. | reverse complement strand
CTTCATCGAGGTGTGCCTGGACGAGGCGGGCTTCGTGTGGTTCATGCTGCACTCGGGTTCGCGCGGCGTAGGCAACTTCATCGGCACGATGTTCATCGAACTGGCGAAACAGGATGCTCTGCGCCACAACGCAAACCTGCCCGACCGCGACCTGGCCTACTTCGAGGAAGGCAGCCGCTACTTCGGCGACTATGTGCGCGCCGTGGGCTGGGCGCAGAAGTTCGCGGCCATCAACCGAGAGCTGATGATGAAGCGCGTCATCGAAGCCGCGAAGACGGTGCTGCACAAGAACTTCCAGAGCCACGTTGAAGCGGTGAACTGTCACCACAACTACGTGAGCCGCGAGCACCACTTCGGCGAAGACGTGTACGTCACCCGCAAGGGCGCCGTCAGCGCGAAGGCCGGGCAGCTGGGCATCATCCCCGGCAGCATGGGCGCGCGCAGCTACATCGTGCGCGGCAAGGGCAACCCCGAGTCGTTCGAGAGCTGCTCGCACGGCGCCGGGCGCGTCATGAGCCGCGGCGAGGCCAAGCGCCGATTCACGCTGGCTGACCATCGCGCCGCCACCGAAGGTATCGAGTGCCGCAAGGACAAGGACGTCATCGACGAGACGCCGGCGGCCTACAAGGACATCGACGCCGTGATGGACGCGCAACGCGACCTGGTGGACGTGGTGCACACGCTGAAGCAGGTGGTGTGCGTCAAGGGCTGAACGGCCCGGTTCCAGTTTCGGGGCACCTTGCCCGAGCGGGGTGCCCCGTTTTTCGTTGCTAGAACGAACGGCCAAGGGCGGCTCTGCAGCGGTTGCGGCGGTTCGACCTCCCAGCGTCGGATGGCTGCTACCGGCCGAGGCTGTGTGGAAACTCTTTGCCTCGATCGATGTCATAGCTCCCATCAGACCGGCGGGAGTGATCGATGGGACGGTACGTCGAAGGGCAGGATCGAGCACAGAGCGTTCTCTTCCCCGAGCGACTCGATGACTGGATCCACGAGGACAGCACGGTCCGCGTCATCGACGTCTTCGTCGATGAGCTTGATCTGAGGAGCCTGGGCTTTGAGCGCGCCGATCCGGCTGCCACGGGCCGGCCTGGGTACAGCCCGGCGACCCTGCTCAAGATCTACGTCTACGGCTATCTCAACCGGGTGCAGTCCAGCCGCCGCCTGCAGACCGAGGCCCAACGCAACCTTGAGTTGATCTGGCTGACCGGTCGCCTGGCGCCGGACTTCAAGACGATCGCCGACTTCCGCCGCGACAACGGCGAGGCGATCCGCAAGGTCTGCAAGGAGTTCGTGCTGCTGTGCCGCCGGATGAAGCTCTTCACCGACGGCATCGTCGCCATCGACGGCAGCAAGTTCAAGGCGGTGAACAACCGCGACAAGAACTTCACCGATCGCAAGCTGCAAGCCCGCATCGAGCAGCTCGAGGACAGCATCAAGCGCTACCTGGTCGAACTCGATCGCGCCGACCGTGACCCTGCCGCTGTGCTGCCTGGCCGGGTGGCCCACCTCAAGGACAAGATCGCCAAGGTCAAGCAGCAGATGCAGTCGCTGGAGGTGATCGGTGAGCAGATGAAGGCGTCAGAGGATGGGCAGATCTCGTTGACGGACCCCGACGCACGCTCGATGGCCACCAGCGGCCGCGGCACGGGCATCGTGGGCTACAACGTGCAGACTGCTGTGGATGCCAAGCACCACCTCATCGTGGCCCACGAGGTCACCAACGTGGGCCACGACCGGGACCAGCTGGCCGGCATGGCCAAGCTTGCCAAGGCGGCCGTCGGGGAAGACGAACTGATCGCGCTGGCCGATCGCGGCTACTACGAAGGCTACGAGATCCTGGAGTGCGAGCGTGTGGGTGTGGCCGCCGTCGTTCCCAAGCCCATGACCTCGAACAACCTGGCCGAGGGGCTCTTCGACAAGCGGGACTTCGTCTATGACGCCAAGAACGATGAGTACCGGTGTCCTGCCGGGAAGATCGCCATCCACCGCTTCACGACAGAGGAGGCGGGCAAGACCCAGCACAAGTATTGGTCGTCAGACTGTCCGCAGTGCCCAATGAAGCCACGGTGCACGAACGGCAGATACCGGCGCATCGCTCGCTGGGAGCACGAAGACATACTGGATGTCGTTCAACAGCGGCTGGAGGGCGCTCCCGAGGCCATGAAGTTGCGAAGACAGACCGTCGAGCATGTGTTCGGAACGCTCAAGGCCTGGATGGGGCCGAGTCACTTCCTGACCAGAACGCTACCGCGGGTGCGAACCGAGATGAACTTGCAGGTTCTGGCCTACAACCTGAAGCGGGCGATCAAGATCCTCGGCGCTGGGCCGCTGATGGCAGCGATGAAGACGTAGGGTGCAGGCCCTTCACCCCAAACTCACGCGCTGCGTAACCTCGGCCGCCGCTGGCGCGGCCGCTCCTGAGGCTTCGTCCAGCGCGTTCTCACACAGCCTCGGCCAGGAGCTGACGTTTGTGAACGGCAGCCTGACGGCGTCGAGCCATCGCTCTCGCAGCAAAGGCCGCTGCGTCTGATCATCGGCTGCGGGCCAATTTCAGAGCTTGCTGCCACCACTGGCGTCGACTACCTGCCCGGTGGTCCAGGCGGCGTCGGGACCGACCAGGAAGGCCACCACCCCCGCAACGTGTTCTGGTTTGCCGATGCCCTCCAACGCCTGGATCTGCTTCAAGGTCTCCGGGCCGCCCGGGCCGTGCATCCACGCGCTCATGCGCGTGTCAATGGCTCCAGGGGCAACCGCATTGACGTTAATGCCCCTCGGGCCCAGCTCGGCTGCGAGGTGAAGGGTCAACACGTCCACGAAACCCTTGCTGGCGGAGTACACGGGGATGCCAGGGAAGGACGTCCTTGTGACCAAGGAGCCAAGGTTGACGATGCGCCCGCCAGCGGGCATCAGCGGCACGACACCCTGCGTGATGAAGAACAGGCTGCGCATGTTCACGTTGACGATCTGCTCAAACTGTTCCTCGCTGGTCTCCTGCAGCCCGGCAAATGGCGCCACACCGGCGTTGTTGACCAGGATGTCGACGCGCGGCAGTTGCAGATCTGCCAAGCGCGCGACGAGTCGCTGTCCGCCATCGGCCTCCGCCAGGTCGGCCTGTATCAGGTGCACCTTGCAGCCCGCGTCACGCAAGCTGGCGGCCAACGCCTCGGTCTCGGCCTTGCCGCTGCCATAGTGCAGGATCAGCTCGGCGCCGTCAGCTGCGAGGCGTTTTGCGATGGCGGCACCAATACCGCGTGAAGCGCCAGTGATCAGCGCGATCTTGTGGGCAAGAGGTTTGTTCACGAGTGACTCCATATAGACTGATTGGTCAAAAATGAGGGAAGGAAAAGCCGCTCACGCGACCGACGAGGGAAGTTGTGGGGAGTTCAGACCTTGTCGAATACCCCCAGCGTGATCGCCACGAGGCGCTCCATCTGCGCCCGGCTGCGCCCGGCTCGCACGGCCACCCGCAATCCACTGGTCAGTGCCATCAGCACGTCAGCCAGTTCCGCCGAGGGTGCACGGTTGGCAATCGAGCCATCGTGCTGGCCGCGCTCGACCACAGTTCGCAGCATTTCGTGAGTCGCTTGCCATCGGCTGGTCAGGGCCCAGTTCAACGGGGCGTCGTCCACACCTTCCAGCAGGCCGCTGGTGACGATGCAATGCCGTTGTGCGGGGTCTTCACTGGCGCAGTTCTGAATGAGCGTTTCGAAGTACAGGCCGACAGCTGCGCGTCCATCAGGCGCCGCCTGCATGGCGGCAGCGCCCCTCGCAAAGCGCTGCACGGCACAGTCAATGGCCTGCAGGTACATGGACTGCTTGTCGCCAAAGGTGTTGTACAGACTCTGTTTGCCAAGCCCCGTGGCTTGCTGCAAAAGCGCCATGCTCGTACCGGCGTAACCGTGGGTGCTGAACGCGTCGGTCAGCATATCGAGGACGTCGGGTTCCGAAAAGCTGCGTTCGCGAGGCATGGGGCGATGCTATCTCATTCTTGACCTACTGGTCAATAACTGCCTGCGCTATGCCAGTACCGCGACGAACTGTGTCGTGCGACTGACTGGTTTGCGCCGACAAGTTCAAGAACGCGGAGGTCTGGAGAGGGTCATCAGCCATCGGTCGCTTCAGTCTCGGCGAACGGCAGCAGCCAGTCTGATGCGGTCTTCCATCGGGCCGAGCCCACCCCCGTGACTACTCTCGGCGCCGCGTCGATGGCCCGCTTTGGTCAGTTCCGCCGAGCGGCACGACCAAGCCGGGAATACCGGTCGTTCGATTCTCCGCGGCTCCCGGCCAGGGCCATCGCAGCGGGGCGGTGAAGCAGACGATGGGCAGTGCAGCAGGAAGGTTGGCCTTCGCGGGCATCGAGGTCGCCCATACGTCGCCAACCCGATACCGGGAGCGCCATCCGGTGGCCTTGCATCGGCCGTAGATTCAGCTTCAGGCCATCACCCAGCCGGCGCGCGTCAGCGGCAACCGTGTCACCGGCTCTCCGGTGGCCGCCAACAGGGCATTTGCAATGGCCGGGCCGATGGTCGCCACACCCTCTTCCCCTACGCCCGCCGGTCTTTCCGTGCCCGAAATCGTGAGCACCTTCAGCGGCGGCAGATCCCGCATCGACACGACGCGGTAGCTGTCGAAGTTGCGTTGCTTGACAGCGCCTCGGTCCACCGTGATCTCGCCAGACAAAGCCGCCGAGAGACCGAGAATCGTGCCGCCGGTCATCTGTGCTTCGACTGCACGTGGATCGACGACAACGCCCGCATCGATCGCCGCGACGATCGCGACGATCTTGAACTGCCCCGGGGCGGACAACTTCAGCTCGACGACGTGACCGCTCAAGCAGCCATTCGCGCTGCTCATCGCGATCCCACGGAAGTGGCCCTTGGGCGGGGTCGTCGCCCAGCCGGCGGCGCTGGCGAGCTGGTCCAGGAAGGCCGAAGCCCGTGGGTCGCCGCGCAGCAAGCGCCTGCGCAGCGCCAAGGGATCCTGGCCGCTGCGTGCGGCGGCCACATCGAGCGCACACTCAAAGAAGAAATGGTTCTGCGACGCACCCACGCTTCGCCAATAGCCGCACGGGACACCATGGTCAACGCGTGTCCATCTCAGGTCCATGGCGGGTATCGCGTAGGGCTGGTTCAACCACCCCATGGTGGCTGTCCAATCGTGGCCGTTTGCAGGGCTGTTGGTCAGCCCGCTGTACTCCAGCAGTGACGGGTTCGCCAAGTCGGCCCGAATGGCGGTGGGCATTCCATCGGCCGCCAGGGCCAGGCGAACGCGCGCCGCAGCCTCGGGCCTGAAGTAACCGGAACGCAGTTCGGCTTCGCGTGTCCACAATGTGCTGACCGCCTGACCTGGCAGTGCCTGCGCGATGCGGGCCGCCACCACCGCGAAATCGTGCTCGAGTCGACGTCCGAAGCCTCCGCCGGCCGGCTGGAGATGCAGCGTGACCTGTTGCTTCGTGAGCCCCAGCGCCTTGGCCACGGCCACCTGCGTGTCGAGCGGTGATTGTGTTGACAACCAAACCTGCGCCCGATCCGGATCGACCTGAACACAGGCGTTCAAGGGCTCCATCGGCATGTGGGCCAGGAACGGCACGTCAAACGCGATGTCGATGACCTGCGCGGCAGCGGCCAAGGCAACCATGGCCTTGACAGAGTCAAGCTGCCGTGCACGTTCCTCGACCACTTGCTTGCCGGCTCCAGCCAGGGTCGCGTCAAGCAGCGCTTTCCGCCGGGCTTCCGCGCTCACGTCTGCAAACGGCCCTGCGCGCCAGCGGGGTTTCAGCGTGGCCAACCCGCGCAACGCAGTGGCCGTGTCGCGAGCGACGACCGCCACGGCGTTGTCCAGGCGCACCACCTTGACGACACCCGCCACAGCCAAGGCGGGGCCCTCCTGCACGTTCAGCAGCCGGCCACCGAACGTGGGCGCGGGCAGCACGACGGCCCGCAACGCGCCCTTGGGAACGGCATCGAGGCCATACCGAAACGCACCGCTGGAGCGGCGCGCAAGGTCGGGCGCGGGAGGGATCTCCTTGCCCAGAAGACGCCACTGGGCACGCGGCTTCAGGGCGGGCCGCTGGGGTGCGGGCAGTGCCGCGGCGGCTGCCAGGAGTTCTCCGTACGGCAAACTGCGCTGCGTTGCCTGATGCCACACCGCGCCGTCGCGCGACGTGCACTCGGCCACAGGCACCTGCCAGCGCTCGGCCGCAGCGGTCTGGAGCATCTCGCGGGCGGCGGCGGCACCCCGTCCCAGAGTGACGAAACCCGAAAGCAGGCCGATGCTGCCAAAGGTGGCGTAGTTGCGAGTGAAGGGATTGAGGTAGGTGTCGACAACAGGCGCCGCCTCAACTCGGACGAGATCCGGCGGCACCTCCAACTGCTCGGCAACCAAGAAGCGCAGGGTCGACCAGGTCCCCTGGCCGATGTCGCTGGTGCCGGTATAGGCGATCACCTGGCCATTTGGCTCCAGCCGCAGCCAAGGGCTGAAACCGACTGGCGCAGGCGGCGGCGCCGCCGATGCGGGCTGAGCCTGGCCATGGGTGCCCAGCAGCCAGCTGGCACCTGCCAGTGTCGAGCCAATGAACTGCCGGCGCGAGAGCCTGACCCTGGCGTGACGCCTTTGATTCATGTTCATGTCTTTTCTGCCAACTGGGCTGCTGCGGCATGGATGGCTTGGCGCACACGCGGGTATGTGCCGCAACGACACAGGTTCGTGATGGCGGCATCAATGTCCGCGTCCAGCGGCCTGGGCTTGACCGCCAGCAGCGCCGCCGCCGCCATGACCATGCCGCTCTGGCAGTAGCCGCACTGCGCCACCCCGAGCTTCGTCCACTGCGACATCAGCGCCTGGCCTTCGCGGCTTGCAAGGCCTTCGATCGTCGTCACGGGGCGGGCGGCGGCCGCCTGGAGCGGCAGCACGCAGCTTCGAGTTGCGACGCCGTCCAGATGCACGGTACAGGCCCCGCACAAGCCCGCTCCGCAACCGTACTTCGTGCCGGTCAGGCCCAGCTCTTCGCGCAAGACCCACAAGAGAGGTGTGTCCGCGGGCGATTGCGATGCCGTTGGCTGTCCGTTGAGCCGGATTGCTGTCGTGGTCATGGTCTGTACATCGTTGCTGGACGGATAGTGATCGCCATCGGACAGGGCGCCACGTTCAATGTGAGCCCGACTCTAGAACCCGGTACAGCCATTCGCTGACGCCTGCGACGGAGTCCGGAATTCGAGGCATGGAATGGGCGAATCGGCGCTTGAGTGGCGGCGGTGTCCAATCCAAGGCGCACGGCCAAGCCGTAACCTTCTTGTTGAGGACCGTGACAGTCCGCAGTCCACAGAGCTCCGAGGTCTGATCCAGACCCGCGACAGGTTCTGACGACGCATGGCCTCACCCGGGTCCCAGCCAGCCTTGTAGAGCCGATCGGACGTGATGGCGCCATCCAAGCTACACACCGCAGCTATCTTGGCGAAGAGGCTGATCGTCTCGGACACCAGGCCAACCAGATAGCCGCTACTGTCCATCCTTTCGTGGTGATGCAGACACACGTCCAGCACCGCGGCGCCGGCCGAACCCGCCTCATCGAGCAGCGCATGGCCCCGGACCGGATGGGTGCTGAGCCGAACCACGATCGGTTGGGCCGAGCCTGGCCGCGTCCAGGCCGCACACGTCACCTGATGCACCTCGAAATCTTGCGAAGGTCTCCAACCGATCGCAGCGCCAGCGTCGAGAAGTCGACAAAGGGCGAAGGCAAGATGCGATAGACGTTGCTTGCGGACGGTGCAAGCCAGGCATCGACTGCATCTGGCAGATCGCCGCCGGGTTCGATGAGTTGTCGGCATGAACGTGAGATGCCGAGACTTGGTACTGGAGCCCAGTTGAGTTCGCCCAGCAGTTGCTCGATGCGGGTCCTCCGGGTAGCGATGGCATGTGCTGGTGGTACGTGCATGCCGTCAGAGAAGGCCTCGACATGGATTCGGCAAGGACCTGACAGCACGTGTACGGACCAGGTGCGCACGCGACGCGCGCTGAGCTGCGAGATCAGAAAGTGGCGGCCAATGCTGAGCGGGCGATCGAAACAGGTCTTGACATGGCACCGAGGTGCCAGCTTTATCGTGCCGATCCATGGACGCCAACTCTTTATCACCCAGGGTCGCGGCGCTGAGCAGCGGCGAGCTGTGCCGCATCGCCGGCGTCACCCGCGGAACGCTGCGCGTTTACGAGCGCGAGGGCCTGCTGGGCCTGCCGCCCCGCGGCGTCAACGGCTACCGGCGCTTCCCGCCCGATGCGGTGCAGCGGCTGCAGGCCATTCGCCAGCTCAAGGCGGTGGGCTTCTCGCTGCGCGAGATCGGCTGGCTGCTGGCGGAGCGCGATGACGGTGGCCTCACCCCCGCGCAGATGCGCCAACTGGCGCGCGAGCAGGTCACGGCCATCGACCAGCGCATCGCGCAGCTGCAGGTGGTGCGTGAGATGGCCGCGGCTGTGGCCGCCGGCCGCACGGAGCTGCTGGATGACCCTGAATGCGGCTTCCTGTTGCGCTTCCTGGCCGCCGGGCAGCCGCTGCAGGCCGTTGCGGCCGAGGCGGAGGCCTGAGCATGGCCTCGCGTCGCCGCTTCATCCTGGGTACGGTGGGCATAGTCGGTACGCTGGCCATCGGTTGGGCATTCGTGCCGCCGCGGCAGCGCCTCACCGGCCGCCAACCGCTACCCGTCGAGCCAGGGCAGGTGGCGTTCAATGGATGGGTCAAGCTCGCCACCGACGGGCGCGTGATCGTTCAGGTGCCCAAGAGCGAAATGGGCCAGGGCGTGCACACCGCGCTGGCGATGCTGCTGGCCGACGAGTTGGACGCCGACTGGTCTGCGGTGCACGTGGAGCACCCGCCGCTGGGCGCGATCTACAACAACCAGGCCACGGTGATCGACGGCCTGCCGTTTCATCCCGACGCCAACGGCCTCGTCAAGCGCCTGGCCGGCTGGATGACGGCCAAGAGCATGCGTGAGTTCGGCCTGCAGGTGACGGGCGGCTCCAGCAGCCTGAAGGACCTCTGGCTGCCGATGCGCGAGGCTGGGGCCTCGGCGCGCGCGATGCTCGTGGCCGCCGCCGCGGCGCAGTGGGGCGTCAAGGCCGACGAGGTGATGGTCGAGCGGGGCGTGCTGAGCCACGCTTCGGGCCGTCATGCGAGCTTCGGCGAGCTTGCCGCAGCCGCTGCCCTGCAGCCGCTGCCTCGCCGCGCGGTGCTGAAGACGCCGGCGCAGTTCAAGCTCATCGGGACATCACAGGCGCGGCTGGAGTCGGCCGACAAGATGACCGGCCGAGCTGTCTTCGGCCTGGACGTGCGGCTGCCCGGGCTGCTGTACGCCACCGTGGCCATGTGCCCGACGCTGGGAGGCCGCGTGAAGTCCTTCGACGGCGCCTCGGCGCTGAAGCTGCCTGGCGTCAAGCAGGTGCTGACGGTGGGCGCGCACATGGGCGGCACGGCGGGCGTGGCCGTGGTCGCCGACACGCCCTGGCACGCGATGCAGGGCCTGAAGGCAGTGAGCGTGCAGTGGGACGAGGTGGTGGCGATGGCGGAGGTCGACAGCGACGCCGCCATGCAGCGGCTGGCGCAGACGCTGGACACCGAAACCGGGCTGGCCTACTTCACCGAGGGCGACGCGGCCGCGGCCATCGCCGGCGCGGCCATGGTGGTCAAGGCCGAGTACCGCGCGCCCTGGCTGGCGCACATGGCACTGGAGCCCATCAACTGCACCGTGCAGGTGGCGTCCGACGGCGCCAGCGCCTCGCTCTGGGCGCCGACACAGGTACCCGGTCTGGCGCGCCGCGCCGCCGCGTTGGCGCTGGGTCTCGACAGCGAGGCCGTGACTGTGAACGTGACGCTGCTGGGCGGCGGCTTTGGCCGCAGGCTGGAGGTGGACTACGTCGGCCCCGCGGCCGAGATCGCGCGCGCCATGAAGGGCACGCCCGTGCAGACCTTCTGGAGCCGGGCCGAGGACACGCAGCACGACTTCTACCGCCCCGCAGCCGTCGCGCGCTGGCAGGCAGGGCTGGACGCACAGGGCCGTCTCCTGGGCATCAGCGCCGTGAGCGCCGGCCAGGCGATCGTGCCGCAGTTCATCGAGCGAGTGTTCGGCCTGCCCGGCGGCCCGTTGGACAAGACCGCGCTGGAAGGCTCGCACGACCAGCCTTACGCCTGGCCCGCGGCGCGCTTCGCGCACGCGCTGGTCGCACTGCCGGTGCCAGTGGGCTTCTGGCGCAGCGTGGGCCATTCGCACCAGGCGTTCTTCAAGGAGAGCTTCGTCGATGAACTCGCCACCGCCGCGAAGCAGGACCCTGTGGCCTTCCGCCTGTCTCTGCTGCAGGGTCACCCGCGGGTCGCAGCGGTGCTGAAGCTGGCCGCCGACAAGGCCGGATGGGACCGCCCGCTGGGACCGCTGCCCGATGGCACAAAGCGCGCGCGAGGCGTCGCACTTCACCGCAGCTTCGGCAGCACGGTGGCTCAGGTGGTGGAGGTGTCGGTGGGCGCGGACAAGGCCATCCGCGTGCACCGCGTGGTGGCCGCGGTGGACTGCGGCACCGCGGTCAACCCGAACCATATCGCGCAGCAGATCGAGGGCGCGGTGGTTTTTGGCCTCTCGGCCGTGCTTGGCGGCGGCATCGAGATCGTTCAGGGCCGCGTGAAGCAGAGCAACTTCCACGAGCAACCGCCGCTGCGCATCGACGCCTGCCCGGTGATCGAGACCCACATCCTGCCAGGTACCGAGGCGCCCGAGGGCATCGGCGAGCCGGGCCTTCCGCCGCTGGCCCCGGCCGTGGCCGGCGCGGTGTTCGCCCTGACCGGGCAGCGACTGCGCAGCCTGCCGCTTCACCTGAGCTGACACCATGACGACCACCATCCAGATCAACGGCAAGCCGACCACGGTGCAGGCTGATCCCGACACCCCGATCCTGTGGCTGCTGCGAGGCGAGCTGGGCCTGACCGGAACCAAGTTCGGCTGTGGCATGGCACTGTGCGGCGCCTGCACCGTGCACCTGGACGGCGAGCCGGTGCGCAGTTGCGTCACGCCGCTGGCCGCGGTGGGTACGCGTGCGGTCACCACCATCGAGGGCCTGGAGGGCCGAGCCGCCCGGGCCGTGCACGACGCATGGCTCACGCTGGACGTGGTGCAGTGCGGCTACTGCCAGAGCGGCCAGGTCATGGCTGCCGCGGCGCTGCTGGCACGCAATCCGAAGCCAACCGACGCTGACATCGACTCCGCCATGGCAGGCAACCTTTGCCGTTGCGGCACCTACCCACGGATCCGTGCGGCCATCCACGAAGCTTCAGAGCTGCTGGCGCGTACCTAGCGGAATGACGGAGTCGGCAAGGTACGCATGGTCGTACCTGGACTGTCGCCTTGGAGACCGTCACCACAGGGGCCCCATTCTGGATGCTGGTGCTCCAGCCCGAAGGTCGGCTCAAGGGCTTCGAGATCGGTGCGGCGGATGGCAGCTTGGGGTCGAGGCTGTGTGAGAACGCGCTGGACGAAGCCTCAGGAGCGGCCGCGCCAGCGGCGGCCGAGGTTACGCAGCGCGTGAGTTTGGGGTGAAGGGCCTGCACCCTACGTCTT
>JAIXTY010000326.1 GCA_027483705.1 Rubrivivax sp. | reverse complement strand
CTCGGTGGCGCCGGTGGCGATGGTCTCGAACTCGCGCGCGGCCAGCGAATGCCGGCCGAGCTCCAGGTAGGCCAGCGCCAGCCGCGGCGGCACCTCCTTCTGCAGTGCGTGTGCGGGCTGCTCGCGGCGGAAGGCCTCCAGCGCGCCGGCGGCGGCGGCCCAGTCCTTCACCTCGATCAGCGCCGTCGCGTGGTCGAAGGCCGCGCCGGCGCGCAGCGTGCTGCCGGCCGCCAGGCCGGCGATGCCGCCCACGCGTGCGAAGTGCCCGGCCGCGGCGCGCCAGTCGCCGGCCTGGCGCGCGGCCTCGCCCTGCTTGTAGACGGCGGCGGCGCGGCGCTCGGTCCACTCGGTGCGGCGCGGGTCGCCGCTGCCGGCACGTTCCAGCACCTCGGCATAGGCGCCCTCGGCCTCGGCCAGGCGGCCGGCCTCGAAGGCCTGGTGCGCGATCACCGTCCAGGCCACGCGCTGCAGCTCGCGTTCGGGCGCGGGCTGGCGCTGCAGGGCCTGGCGGGCCAGTGCCACGGCAGCTTCGCCGTCGACGCTGCCGGCGCCCGGCGTGGCCAGCGAGAACAGCGTCTCCGACGCGTTGACCAGCACCGCGCCGCCGCGCGCATCCGTCGCAAACGCGCCGGCAAACCGCTCGGCCAGCGCCACCGAGCGCCGCTGCAGCGCGGCCTGCTCGGGCGCCGGCGTCGTCTTGCGCAGCTCGGCCAGCGCCAGCAGCGCCGAGTAGCCGGCGTCGGCCGCGCGCTCGAAGGGCGCGCCGTCGCGGGCCGCGGTGTAGGCCACGCGCTCGAACTCGTCGGCGCTGCGAGCAAAGGCGCGGTCGTCGTACAGCAGCTCGGCGAGCAGGAAGCGGTTGGCGCGTGCGCCGGTGTGATCGGGGAACTGCGTCAGCAGCGCGTCGTACCAGCGCACGGCCTCGGCGACATCCGGGTTGGGCGCCGCCGGTGCCGTGGCGCGTGCGCGCTGGGCCAGCGCGTGGTGGTGCCGCGCCAGCTCGGCCATGTGCTGCTGCACCAGCGGTTGCGCGCGCGCCCAGCCGTCGGGGTTGGCGCGGCGGAACTCGGAGTTGGCGTCGTAGCGCGTGGCGTGCTCGCGCTTGGCGGCCAGCGCCAGCTGCTCGAAGCCGGCCCCGGCGTAGATGTCGATCACGCGCGCCTGCATCAGCGGCGCCTGCGCGTGCAGCGGCTGGCGGCGCACGAAGGCGGCCAGCGTGTCGGCGGCGTCCTTCACGCGTTCCTGCTTCGTGTACAGCTCGGCCAGCGAGAGGTAGACGCGGAACTGCCAGCTCTCACGGCTGCGGCTGCGCACATGCGCCGGGATGCTGGCCTCGCCCTGCAGCGCCGCCAGGCTGATGGACAGCACTCGGAAGCTGTCCTCCACCAGCTCGCGGTCGGCGCGCGACAGCGGCGTGAGGTCTTCGAGGCGCGCCTCGTCGCGCAGCCGCGGCGGCAGATCGCCGAGCTTGAGATCGAGCACGGCGAAGAAGGGCTCCAGCGCGTCTTCGGTGCGGCCCTGCTTGAAGAGCGACCAGCCCTGCATGTACAGGGCGCGGTCGGTGAACGGCGAGCGCTGGCCGCCCGCGGCGGTGCCCAGCACGGTGCGGTAGGCCTGCTCGGCCGCCGCCCACTGGCGCGTGGCGAACAGCATCTCGCCGCGGCGGAAGTGCGCCTCCTCGGCGTGCAGCGTGCCGGCGTGATCGGTGACCAGGCGTGTGAGCGTGGCCAGCGCAAGCTCGAGCTGGCCGCTGCTTTCCTGCGCGCGCGCCAGCTGGTAGAGCACGCGGTCGACGCGGGGGTCCTTCGGGTAGGCCTTCAGGAAGGCCTCGTAGCGCTCGATGGCGCGCTTGTAGTCGGGCAGGTCGCTGCCGCCCTCGGCCGCGACACGGTCGGCGCGGTCCATCTCGAGATCGCCCAGGCGGCGCATCGCCTCGGGCCGCTGCGGGGCGTCGGGCGCGGCGGCGAGGAAGGACTCATAGGCCGAGATGCTGTCGCTCTCGACGGCCTTGGCCAGCGCGCCGGGTGCGTCGGCCACCACCTCGACGGGGCGGTCGCGCAGCGAGGCCAGCGTCGGCGCGTCGTCGCCGGGCAGCGGCTTCGGGCCGCTGCTGCAGGCGGCCAGCAGCGCGGCGGCGGCCAGCGGCGCCAGGGCGTGTGCGCGACGTGTCACCGCGGGCCTCCGGTCGGGGCTTCGCTGCGCTGGGCGAGCTGCGCGCGGTCGAGGATCTGCGCGATGGCCAGCCGCGCCTGCGCGGCGTAGATGCGTAGCCGCTCCTGTTGGGCCTGCAACTCGGTGGCGGCCATCGCGGCCAGCTGCTGGCCGGACTCGGCTTCCAGCGCGGCGACCTGCGGCTGCAGCGCGCGGATGCGTTCGCCCAGCGCCGCCAGGCGGCTGGCGAAGCGTTCGTGGCGCGCCGGCTCCTCGGCCTGCGCGCGCAGCAGCGCGGCGTCGCGGGCGCGGGCTTCGTCGAGCGCGCGGCCGCTGTCGCGCAGGCCCTTGCGCACGGCCCAGGCGCGTTCGGGAGCGCGCTGCGCCAGCTGCCAGGCGAGCGCGCCTTCGACGCGGCGCAGCCGTTCGGTGAGCTGGGCCAGCTCGTCGGGCGCCACACCGGCATCAGCCGGGGCAGCGGCGGCGGCGGCCAGCGCCGCGCGCGAGCGCCGCACGCGTTCGAGCAGCCGCTGCTCGGCCTCGTCGGCCAGTGCGGTGCCGTCGCCGGGCTGCTCGGCCGCGGCCAGTTCGGCGGCCAGCGCCGCGCGGCGGGCCTCGAGCGCGGGCAGATCGGTGGCGCCGGCGGCCTGGCGCACGCGCGGCAGCCGCTCGGCGAAGGCGGCACGTCGCTCGTCGAGCATGGCGCCGTAGGTGCCGAGCTGCTCCTGCCAGCGCGTGAGGTGCGTGAACAGGAAGCGCAGGTCGCGCAGGTGCTTGTAGGTCTCCTGGAACGGGTGGTCGGCCAGCAGCGGGCGCAGGTGGCTCGCGTGCGGCATCGCCGGCAGGCGGTCGATGCGCGCGAAGGCCGCCAGGCCGGCGTCGGCGGCGGCCTCCTGGCCGCTCAGGTCGTCGGGGTTGCTGGCCACCAGGCCTTGCACCAGCGCGCCGGCGCGGATGGCGGCGATGGACTCGTCCAGCGCCTGGTGCTCGCGCTCGAAGTTGGCCACCGCCTGGCGGTAGCGATCGAGCGCCTGCGAGTACGCGCCGATCTCGGCCATCGCGTAGGGCACGGCGATCTGCGCCTCCAGCACCGCGGCGTCGGCGAGGTCGCGCGTTGCGAGCTCGGTCCAGGGCACGAGCGCGAGCTTCGGGTCGTTGAGCTCCGACGCCGCCCAGCCGTGGCCGAGCAGCGCCTTGTTCGACATCGCGCCCTGCAGCCGCACGCGCTGCAGCGCGGCACGCGCCTCGCGCGGCTTCTTCGACTGCAGCGCCGCAAAGCCCAGCGCGACGTTGGCGCGGTCGCGGATGGCGCGCTGCTCCTCGTCGGCGGCCGGTGTGGCGCCCACCTGCTCGAGCAGCGCCGTGCCGCGGGCCGTGGCCGCCTCGTCGGTGCCGCCGCTCTGGCGCAGCAGTGCCACCGCGAGGTTGAAGCGCGCCAGCATCAGCGCCGCCGGCGCCGGCTTGCGCGGCGCCTTCGGGTCGGCCAGCGCCTCCAGCACTGCGGCGGCGCCGGCGGCGTCGCCCTGCGCCAGCCGCAGCTGCGCGCGCAGCAGCTGGTGCTCGTCTTCCCAGGCGCCGGGCAGCGGGGCCTCGATGCGCGCCAGCGAGGTCTCGGCCTCCAGCAGGCGGCCGCGCTGGTGTTGCAGCCGCGCCAGGAAGAACCAGGCGCGGTCGCGCACGCGCGGCGGTGCCTTGCCCTCGATGAGCCGCGCGAACACCTCGCGCGCCTCGTCGTGCAGGCCGTAGGTCAGCAGCAGGCCGCCGCGCAGCACCTCGGCGTCGTCGTCGTGCGGCGAAAGGCGCGCGAAGTGCTGCGACACCATCAGCGAGGACAGCGCCGTGAAGCTCCTGCCCTGGAACACGTTGAACAGCACGTCGCCGTGATGCGGCGCCTGAACGGCGATGGGCGCCAGCGCCGCCTCGTCGGCCTTCGGCGCGGCCGCGTGCACGCCCGCCACGCCCAGGCAGGCGATCGACGTGGCGACAGCGACGCGGCGCAACACCGGCCTCACCAGACCTTGACGTCGAACTCGGGCTGCAGCTTGTCCTGCGCGTCGCGGATGCGCAGCTCGATGTAGCGCGGCTCGCTGGTCTTCTCGAACTTCAGCGTCGTGCCGCGCTTGTAGTCGCGCTGGTGCTCGCCCTGCTTCGGGCCACGGCCGGTGAAGAAGGCGTCGACGGCGTGCGTGCCGCTCTTCAGGTTGCCCAGCCACAGACGCTGCACGCCGCCGCGCTTGAGCGCCGCCACCTCGGCCGGCGTGTACAGGTGCTGGCCGACGAGCTTGTCGCCCATCTTCAGCTGCACCGACTCCAGCTCGAAGAAGGTGCCGGTGTCCATGCTCACGAACACGGCCACCTGCGTGCCGGCGGGGAACAGCAGCTCCTCCTCCAGCACCAGCAGGTCGCGGTTCAGGCGCACGAGCTCGGCCTTGAGCTGCTGCACGCGCACGTCCAGCGGCGCGGGCGGGGGCGGTGGCGTGGCGGGCGCGGGCGCGGAAGCAGCGGCCCCCGGGGCCGACGCGGCAGCTTCAGGAGCCGACGCGGCAGCGGCCGGCGCCGCGGCGGCGGTCTGGGCCCCGGCTGGCGAGCACGCCAGGGCCAGCAGCAGGACGATGGGGCCGAAGAGGCGGGTCATGGTGTCGCGGTCCCCCGGTGCGGGTGTCAGAAGCTGCCCGAGACCACCACCTGCACGACGTTGGCGTCGTAGGCGTAGGGTCGGCCGGTGCGCAGGTCGGTGAAGTCGGTGAAGCGGAACTGCTTGCGCTCGACGCTGCCCGTCAGGCGCAGCTCGGTGCCGGCGGGAAGGCCCGGCCAGCTGTAGGTGAGCTTGGCGCCCAGCGCCGTGGTGCTGAAGGTGCTGAGCTGGCGGTTGCGCGAGACGTACACCGTCTCGGCCTGCGCGTTGTCGCTGTAGAAGAGCGCCTTGCCCTGCGAGTAGCGCCGCACCAGCGCCTCGACGATGAGCCGCGGCTCCAGGTGCTTGGCCACGCCGATCTCGGTGGTGTGGGCCTTCACGTCCCAGGTGTCCCAGTAGTAGCGGTACTCGGCGCGGAACGAGCTGCGTGGCACGAGCGCGCTGGTGTCGCTGATGCTGCGCAGCTTGACGGCGCGGCTGGAGCGCGTGCGCGGGTTGCGCTCGGGCACCGCGGCGCCGAACACGCGCGCGGCGCGGTAGGGGCTGCCGAGGAAGCCCTCGTCGGACACGGCCTCGGCGTTGAGGCTGACCAGCCAGCGCGGGCTGAGGATCTGCGTCACGCCGGCGCGGTACTGCCAGTGCAGCGCGCGGTCGATCCAGCCCTGCACCAGCTTCTGGCCGACCTGGTCACGCGCGCGCGTGAAGCCCAGGCTCACGGTGGTCATGCCGCCGTAGACCTCGGTGGCGACATCCAGGCCCACGCCCTGGGCGATGTAGTCGGGCTCGACGCTGCGGTTGATGCTCAGGCTCAGCGTCGTGTCGCGCACCAGCCAGTCGGCGCCGAAGTCCGTGGCGACGCGCTTCTCCTTGAAGGGACTGGCGTAGGTGACGACATCGATGGAGGCGTTGCTGACCGCGTCGACGTAGTACTGCGCCGAGAGCGAGACGCGGTCGGCGATGCTCTTGCGCACCAGCACCGCCGGCCCGGTGGCCTTGACGCCGCCGCCGTCGTAGACGTGGAAGGTGGCTTCGGCGCGGTCTTCGGGCAGCGTGGCGGCCCCGGACGGCGCGGCCGAGCCGGCCAGGGCCGTGCCCAGCAGGCCGCGCCAGCGCTCGCGCAGCACCCGCAGCAGCGCCATCAATTGCATCCGCAACCTCCACCTTGCACGCCGGTGGCGCCGCGTGCGCCTTCGCGCACGGTGTGGATGTGCTCGCGGTGCTTGTCGATGAGCGCGTGGCGCGAGACCTGCATGATGGGGTCCGACAGCCGCTCACGCTCGTAAGGCTTGACCCAGGGCTCGGGCAGCGTGACGCAGCCGCCGAGCAGGGCGGCGCACATGAGCAGGGGCAGCGTGGCGCGCATCGGCTTCATTCCTTCACCAGCTCGCGGATCTGCTTCTCGTACTCGGCCTCCAGGCCGTCGCGGTAGCCGCGGTGCAGGTAGCGGATGCGGCCGTCGCGGTCCACCAGCACGGTGCTGGGCATCGCGCCGAGGTCGTAGGTGCGGGTGACGGACTTCTCGGCGTCGAGCAGCACCGGGAACCTGATGCCCCAGCGCGCGGCCGTGGCGGCGCCATGGCGCGGGTCGTCGTCGATGTTCACGCCCAGCACCATGAAGCCGCCGGACTTGTACTTGTCGTGCAGCTTGTTGAGGTGCGGCATCTCCACGCGGCAGGGCCCGCACCAGCTGGCCCAGAAGTTGATGAGCACGACCTGCCCGCGCTGCTCGGCCAGGCGCAGGTTGCCGCCCTCGGCGCGCTTGAGCGTGAAGTCGGGTGCGGGCTGCTGCGGTTGCACGGCTGCGAAGGCCGGGCCCGCGGCCAGGACGGTGAGCAGGGCGGTGGCGGTGATCAGCGTTCGGCGCAGCATGGCGTGGGCTCGGTGGATCAGAAGTAGACGGTCAGGCCGGTCGTGAACTCGAGGTTGTGTGTGTTCTGCTTCTTGCCCAGGATGTCGAGCGGGAACAGGTGGTCGCGGGCGTCGAACTGCACGGCGAAGCGGTCGTTGAACAGCACGCGCAGGCCCATGCCCACGTGCAGCGTCTGCTTGCGCTGGCCGGCGAAGTCGGTGCTGCCGATGCCGGCCAGCACGTAGGACTGGAAGGCCTTGGCCGTGCGGCGGCCGAAGAAGGCCTCGCCGGTGAGCACGTTCCAGCCGGCCGAGACGGCGTAGTAGCGCAGCGTCTGCGTGCGAGAGGTGAACACGCCGCCCGGCAGCACCTGGCGGAAGGCCTCGTCGGTGACCTTGGTCTGCGCCAGCGTGCCGTCGACGAAGAAGTCCTCGGTGATGTGATAGCCCAGCCGCACGCCCGCCACGCCGCTGGCGCCGAAGTTCTGCGTGCTGTAGGTGCCGCCGAAGAGGCCGACGGCGAAGTCGCGCGATGGGTAGCTCGGCGCGCGCACCTCGCGGCGCTCGACCTGCGGCACGACCACCGACTCGGGCGCGCGGGTCTGCGCCAGCGCGGTGCCGGCGGTGGTGGCCGCCACGACGAGCACGGGCAGGTGGACGTTGGCAAGGCGCATGGGCAGGACTCGGAGACTCAGAAGAAGAACGCGAGGCCGAGCGAGACCGCGCGGTACTCGAGGCTGCGGTTGTCGGCCACGAACGCCGTGTACAGCGTGGTATCGGCGCGCGCGACGAAACGTTCGCTGATGTACCAGCGCACGCCGGCCGAGGCCTGGGCCAATTTGGCATTCACGCCGACGGCGTCGACGAGGCTGCGGTTGGGGATGTTTCTGAACGTACCGAGACCGACGCTGACGAAGGGCGACCAGCGCTGGTCGTGCCAGGGCTCGGCGACGAGGCTCACATGCCAGAAGTCGGTGCCCGAGAACGTGCCCTGCACCTGGCCGCCGGCAAGCTCCAGGCCCACCGGGCTGGCCAGGCGCACGCCGAGCCACAGCTTGAGCATCGGCTCGCCGCCGAAGCGGCCGCCACCGCCCCCGAGCTCGACGCGGCGGCGCAGGTAGTCGTCGAGCAGGATGTCGCGGAAGCTCTTGCCGATGCCGGCCTCGGTGAGCGTGCGCTCCAGCTGCGCGCGCGGGACCCAGCCCACCTGGCCGCCGGCGGCGCGCACGCGGAACCAGTCGGTGCGGCGCAGCTCCACCACCACGCGCTGGCCGCGCTCGACGACGAAGAACACCGGGTAGCCGCGGCCCGCGCCGGTGTGCAGCTCGAGGTAGGGGTCGGCAACCTGCAGCGATTCGTCGGCCGCGGCGGCGCTGCCCTGCTGGGCCGCCACCGGCAGCACGGCGCAGGCCAGCAGCAGCGCCAGCGCGCCACGCCGCAGCCGGGCGAACGCGGCGCTCACTCGACCTTGCACGTGCCGGTGGCGGGATCGGCGGGCGTGAACATCGTCGCCGCGGCCGGGCTGAACTCGTCCTGCCCGGCCGGCATCGGACGGTTGATCCAGTAGCGGATCAGCTTGGCGGCCGGGTCGTCGGGGTTCTCGAAGATGAGCCCGCCGCCATGCAGCACGCCCCGCACCAGCGGCTTGTTGAGCATGCGGCTGGCGTCGGCACTGCCGACCACCGACTCGCCGAGCGAGGAGTAGAAGTTCTTGTACATGTCGCTGGCGCGGATGGCCGCAGGGGCGAGGGACAGGTCGACCACCGGCGCGGTGCCGAAGAGGCGCAGCGCACCGCCGGTGCCGCTGGCGTTGTCGTGGCAGCCGGCGGCGGCGCAGGTGTTCAGCGTGGTCGTGCCGCCGATGCGCACCGGCAGCGGCGTGTTCAGGATCGGGTTGATGCAGCGCTGGAAGTAGGCGAACGACAGCTTCTGGCCGGTGGCCCCGGGCGGGTTCGTCACCGTGTCGGGGTTGTCGAGCGGGCCGCCACCGCCGCAGGCCACCAGCGTGGCCAGCAGCGCGGCGGCCACGAGCGCAAAGCCGCCGCGCCGGGGCGGCGCGGCGGTCTGCCGGGAACGGGGGGGTCGGTGCGTCGTCGTCATCAGCGGGTCGGCCGCATTGTCCGTGCGGAGGCGGGTGTCGACGAGGGGCAGCCGCGACGAATCCACCCGGCGACGGCCTCGTAGCCCGGGCTGCCCGGCGGCAGCAGCGCGGTGGTCTGCGTCAGCTCGCCGCTCGGGTGCGGCACGGTGCTGGGGCGTGCCAGCAGCGCGTTGCTCTCGGGTACGCAGGCGTTGCTGACCATGCTCAGCGTCACGTTGTAGTCGCCTTCCTCGCTGCCGGTGAGCACGAAGCGGTTGCGCGGGTTGCCCAGGCCCGCCTGGTGGCAGCTGGCGCACTGCGCCTGCAGGATGGGCTGCACGGCGGACAGGAACGTGGCCTGGCTCAGGCCGTCGATGCGGCGCACACCGCCGGCGGCATCGAAGGGGTCGTTGAAGTACTGGCCGCCGAGGTCGATCCACTCGGCGAGCAGACGCTTCTCGGCCTTGTTCAGCAGCCGCGAGTGGTCGGGCGCGCCGGCCGGCGGGTTGGGGTGGGCGCTGCGCGCGTCGGCGCCGGCCAGCAGCGTCTGGCCCCACAGGATCTCGGTCAGGCGGCTCTTGCGCGCCAGGCCCGCGGTGTTGGCCGAGCCGGAGCTCGAGTCCACCAGCGCCGGGCCGCGCACGACCTCGGGCACGCCCTCGCGCAGCCGGATCACCGGCCGGCCGGTGGTGGCGTCGATGACCGGATCGCCGAGCAGCAGCTCCTCGTACGACACCAGCCGGCCGGTGCCCGCGACGGTGCTGCGCAGGTCGAGCTTGGCGCTGTCGGCGTGGCAGGCCACGCAGGTGTGCTCGCCGGCGGTGCCGCGCACGCGGGTCCACAGCGGCTGGATGTGCTCGGGGTAGTTGATGACGCCGTTGTTCGGCACCGGCGTGGCCAGGTCGTCGGCCGGGTCGGGGTTGCCGCGGTACATCAGCGAGATGCTGCGGCGCGGCGTGATGCCGGCCAGCGTGGTGTCGGCCCAGTTGTCGGTGAACACCGGGTTGGTGGCCAGCTGCAGCGCGGCGGGGTCCAGCCGGGTGCGCAGCGAGGCCATCGTCTCGCCGGGCGTGTGCGCGGCGGCCAGCGCGCTCTTCACGCCGGAGGGCATGCTGCCCACCACCGGGCCGCTGTTCAGCGCGGCGCCGCGGCGCGGGCTGTGGCAGCCGTCGCAGGTGCGGCGCTCGCCGGGGCGCACCTGGATCCAGTTGGTGTGCGTCTGGATGGCGCGGCCGTCGGCGTCGATCACGCTCAGGGCCAGCGGCACGTCGGCCGGCACCTCGAGCTTGAAGCTGCCGTCGGGCTCGATCGGGGCGTAGCCGATGATCTGGTTCTGCTCGAAGTCGGTCTCGCCGATGCTCTGGCGCACGCCGCCCATGCCGCTGGGCGGCGGCACGCCGCGCACCGCCCGCACGAACCACGCCGGGCTGCACTTGTAGGCCGGGTCGGTGGGGCTGCGCATCTTGCCGAGGTCGGCGACGCTGCTGCGCGTGTCGGCCGCCTCGTGCGGGGTGGTCTGCGGGATGCTCGACGTGCAGCCGGCGTCGCGGTCGCTGGCCACCAGCATCTGCGCCGCCATGCGGTTGAGGCCGTCGGTGTCGTAGACGCTGCGCACCTCGATCAGCGCCATGTTGCGCGCGGCCAGCGCCGGGTCCACCGTGGTGGGCTCGACGACGTTGGGCTCGGTGCGCGCCGTCAGCGCCACCGGGTCGGTGTACATGAAGCCCGCCGGCGGCGCCGCCACGATCAGCCAGGTCTGGTTGGCCGGGTTGAACATGTAGACGGCGTAGGCCGCGGGCGCGTTGTCCTGCACCGCGTCGGCGGCGCGCGCGGTCATCGTGCGGTTGGTGTCGGCCAGCGTGGCGCGCTCGGCTTCGGTGAGCGTGGTGCACGAGACGACGACGCCGCTGCGCGTCACCTCGCAGGGCCGCCAGGCCACCAGGATGCGGTCGGTGCCGTCCCACAGCGGGTAGGGCGTGGTGGCGCGGCCGAAAAGGCTCAGGCCGCGGCCGTCGGACAGCACGCGCTCGGTGGCGCTGGCCTGGCCGCCGGTGGCCGGCACGCTGCGGCTGGCGGGCGTGTTGTCCTCGCTGTAGCGCGCGGCGTCGATCATCTGCAGCGAGCCGCCCTCCTTGGTGCCCGACAGCGGCATCAGCGAGCTCACCACCTGGCCCGGGAAGCGGCCGCGCGGGTCCATGTCGCGCGGGTGCAGGTAGCTGTTGCCGCGGCTTTGCGCGCCATACAGCACGAACATGTCGGTGCCGTCGGGCTTGCTGCGGAAGATGGCGAAGCGGTTGCGGTCGGCCACGTGCTCCCAGCGCGAGAACATGATGTCGCCGTTGGGGCGGATCACCGGGTTGCGCTCGTGGCTCATGTTGAAGCTGATTTGCGCAATGCCGCTGCCGTCGGGCGCCATCGTGTGCAGGTTCATCACGCGCTCGCGCTCGTACTCGTCGGCCGCGAAGTAGGCGCGGCCCAGCGCCTGGTTCAGGCTGCTCTTGGCCTGGCGGTTGCTGCTGAACACGATGCCGCGATTGCCCGGCAGGTAGACGGGGTCGACGTCGTCGGCGCCGGTGCTGGCCGTCAGGCGCTTGAACGTGCCGTTCTGCAGGCCCGCCGTGCCCAGCGTGTACTCCCAGATGTTCCAGCGGCCCGTGCACGCGGCGACGCCGTCGATGGTGCTGGTGTTGCTGGTGGGGCAGCGCATCGAGAAGACGATCTTCCTGCCGTCGTAGCTGACCTCGGGGTCGGACGCGTCGCCGGCGCCCTGCGTGAAGCGCGCCGTCAGGTTGTGCTCGGTGGCGCTGGGGCTGCTCTTCTCGCGCAGCATCAGGTCGCCGCCCGGTGCGAAGTTGGCGCCGTCGGTGGGGTTCAGGCCCACCGAGGTGGCGCGCTTGACGTAGGCGATGGGCACGTCGCCGTTGACGGTGACGGTGTCCTCGCTGCCGCCGTTGCCGGAGCAGGCGGCCAGCAGGGCGGCCAGCAAGGCCGTGCTGGCCAGAACGAACGGGGTCGATCGCGTCATGCGGTTCTCCTCGGCTCTCAGTTCGACAGGTTCTGCAGCCCGGGCGACACGTGCAGCGCGCCCTCGGCATCGACGATCACGGCGTCCAGCCCCGGCAGCTGCGCCAGCAGCGCCAGGCCGGCGGCTGGGCCGCGCACGAAAAGGGCCTTAGACAGCGCCTCGCAGCTCAGGCCGTCGGGCCCGAGCACGGTGACGCTGCGCGCGCGGCCGGCGCTGGCGCCGGTGGCGGGGTCGATCAGGTGGTGCACGCGCTCGCCGGCGTCGACGAAGCAGCGCTCGTAGTCGCCGCTGGTGGAGATGGCCGTGTCCTCCAGCGGCAGCACGGCCACGGCCTCGCCGGCGTCAGCACTGCGCGGGTCGCGGATGGCCACGCCCCAGGGGCGGCCGCGGCGGTCGCCGATGACGCGGCTGTCGCCGCCGGCGCTCACGTACGCATGGCGCACGCCGCGCCGGGCCAGCAGCGCCGCGGCGTTGTCCACCGCGTGACCCTTGGCGAAGCCGCCGAAGTCGATGCACATGCCCTCGCGGGCAAAGCGCAGCGTCTTCGCGCGGCGGTCGAGCTCCAGGCCGCGCCAGCCCACCAGCGTGCGCGCGGCGGCCAGCGTGGCGGCGTCGGGGCGGCGGCCCTCGCGGTAGTCGTACAGCCGGCCGACGGCGGCGTAGCTGATGTCGAAGGCGCCGTCGGTGAGCGCCGAAAAGGCCAGCGCGCGCTCGATCAGCGTGAAGCCCTCTTCCGACAGCGGCACGGCGCGGCGCCCGGCCTCGCGGTTGATGCGGCTCAGTTCCGAGACCGGCTGGTGCGGGCTCCAGGCGCGGTCGATGCGGTGCATCTCGTCGAACACCGCCTGCACGGCCGCCTCGCCGGCGCGGGCGTCGTCGGCCCACAGCTCGACGTGGATGGCCGTGCCCATGGCCACGTCGTCGCGGCGGATCCAGCCCGCGGGCGCGACGGCACGCGGCGTGCGCGTGGCGAAGTCGAAGCGGCGCTGCATCGGGTGGGCGAGGGCGGACAGCATGGGCGGCAGTCGGGTGATGACGGCCGCGACGGTAAGGGGCTGCCCGCGAGCATGCGGAAACGCACCGTGCTCGGTTGTGAGCGAAGGATTCCGCGCCACCCGAACGCGGGGGAGTCCGTGACGGCTGTCACGAATGGAGGCAGGCCGGCGCCCGTCCGCCGCGGAACTACATGCCCTTGAACAGGCCCGTGTAGCTGCGGCTGACCTCGAGCTTCTCGCCGTGGCCCTTGACGCTGACGATCTGGCGGCCGCGGAAGTCGCGGGTGACGCCGGCGATGGCCTTCACGGCCACCAGCGTGCTGCGGTGAATCTGCCAGAACAGGCGCGGGTCGAGCTCGTCGACCAGCTCCTTGATGGGCTTGCGGATCAGCGCCTCCACCTGCGCCGTCTGCACGCGCGTGTACTTCTCGTCGGAGATGAAGAACAGCACCTCGTCGACCGGGATCATCTGGATGCTCGGCCCCACGGTGGCCTGGATCCACTGCAGGTATTGCGCCGCCTGCCCCGGGTTCAGGCGGGCCGACAGCTGGTGCAGCAGCGCCTGCAGGTGCGGGCCTGGCGGCGCGTCGATGCTGCCGTCGCGGCGCGCGTCCAGTCGCTGGCGGATGCGCGCGACGGTCAGCGCCAGGCGCTCGCGCTCGGCCGGCTTCAGCACGTAGTCGGCCACGCCCTGCTCGAAGGCCTCGACCGCGTACTGGTCGTAGGCGGTGATGAACACGATCTCGGGCAGCAGCACGTCCTCGCCCTCGTCGCTGCCCTCGGGCGGCGGCAGCTGGGCGATCTGGCGCGCCGCCTCCACGCCGGTGGCGCCGGGCATGCGGATGTCGAGGAACACCACGTCCGGGCGGTGCTCGCGCACCATCGCCACGGCCTCGAGGCCGTTCTTGGCCTCGGCGACGATCTCCAGCTCCGGCCAGGCCTCGGCCAGGCGCGCGCGCAGCTGCTCGCGCATCAGGCGTTCGTCGTCGGCGATCACGGCGCGGGGGGCGGGGCTGTTCATCGCGGCAGCGGCAGGTGGGTCAGGACGAGACGGATGCTACGGCGGCCGCGTCGGGCTTGAGCAGCCACCACAGCAGCAGGCCGATGAGCCACAGCGGGCTGGTGGCCACCGCCAGCACCAGCAGCACCCCGCCCAGCGCCAGCAGCAGCGCGGCGGCGATGGCCAGCGCCGCCAGTGTGAGCGCCAGGCCCACCGCGAGGCCCGCGCCCAGCAGCGCCAGCGGCACCACCACGAGCACCGAGAACAGCGCCACCAGCACCGCCACGACCACGCCCAGCACGCCGCCGATGCCGACGTCGCCGTGCCAGCCGTCCTCGTCGATGCCGATGCGCCAGTCGCCGATGCCGGCCAGGCCGTGCGCGCCCTGCACCTCGTGCCAGGCCATCGAGGCCAGCGCCAGCAGCAGAACCAGGCCCAGCACCGACAGGCCCAGCAGGATCCAGGGCCAGCGGCGGCGGGGCGCCGGCGGGCGAAGCGGATCGAAGCTCGCGGTCGTCATGACACCATCTCCTCGACGGGCTTGTAGGGCACGGTGATCGACACCACCGTGCCGCTGGGCTGGTTCTCGGCCACGGTGAGCGAGGCGCGGTTGCCGTAGAGCAGCTGCAGCCGTTCGCGGATGTTGGCCAGGCCCACGCCGGTGCCGGCGGTGGCGGCCTTGCCGAAGGCGAGGCCGGTGTCGGCCACGGTCATCTGCAGCTTGCCGTGCACGATCTCGGCGGCCACGCGCAGGTGCCCGCCCTCGGGCTTGGGCTCCAGGCCGTGCTTGATGGCGTTCTCCACGAGCGTCTGCAGCATCATCGGCGGGAACTCGGCCGACATCAGGCCCTCGGGCACGGCGATCTCGGTGGTCAGCCGCTCCTCCATGCGCACCTTCAGGATCTCCAGGTAGGGGCGGATGACGGCGATCTCGCGGCCGAGGTCGCGCACGCCGTTGCCCTTGCCGCCCGCCGCCTCGCGCATGGTGGGCATGCTGGCGCGCAGCAGCGCGATCAGGTTGCGCTGCATCTGGCTGGCGCGTGCCGGGTCGGTCTCGATCAGGTGGTCGATCGAGGCCAGCGTGTTGAACAGGAAGTGCGGCTCCACCTGGGCCTGCATCGCGGCCATGCGCGCCTCCACCACCTGTCGCTTCAGGCTCTCGGCCTCGGCCGTCTCGGTGGCGCGCGCGGCCTGCTTCTGCGCCTGCTGCGTGCCCTTGTAGGTGAATTTCAGGATCGCCGAGGCCACGACCCAGGCGATCGTGAACTGCATCAGGAAGTCGCCGATGCCGAAACGGATGGTGTGCGTGCCCACGCGCACCACCTGGCCCTCGAGCTGGTCGATCTCGCGCTGCATCACCTCGGCCTCGCGGCGTGCCTGCTCGGCGTCGCGGCGGGCCTCTTCGGCGTCACGAGCCGCCTCTTCGACCGCGCGCTGCGCCTCGCGCACCGATTCGCGGACGGACTCGCGCACCTGGTCGCGGATCTGGTCGCGGGCGGCCTGCAGCGCCTCCTGCACGGCCTTCTCGGCGGTGCCCGCGGGCACGACGATCTTGATGCCGCCCGCCGCCGCCGAGGCGGCCGCGGCGATGGCCTTCTCGGCCTCGCGCACCGCGGCCTCGGCGTGGGCCTCGGCCGAAGCCGCGGCGGAGGCCGCCGCCGCCGGGCTGGCCGACTTGGGCGTGATGCGGATGCCGTCCTTGCCGATGGAGATGTCCACGCCCTCGCCGGGCTTGTCGCCCTGGATGCGGATCGGCACCGAGGGCGGCGACGGCGGGCTCGGCGGGTCGGCCCGGCCCAGGCGGCGCGGCTGCTCGGTGATCTCGGTGGTCGTCCGCCAACTGAAGAAGAAAAAGTCGTGGACGATCGCCATCAGGATCAGCAGCAGCAGCGACAGCACGAAGAAGCGCCGCCAGCTGATGCCCACCAGCCAGCGGGCGTAGGCGTGGAAGCTGCGCACCGCGCCGTCGCGCAGCCATTGCCAGCGGGCGCGCCAGTCGACGCTCGGGGTGGGGGTGGCTTGCGGGTTCATGCGGGGCGGGATCCGATACCGTGCACTGTACGCAGCCGCGGCGCCGCCGCCAGCGCCGGGCGATGCACCCGGCGCCCGCCGCGACAGGCTGCAACCGGCCCGGACAGGCGGCACGGGAACTTTTCCGGCGGCCGGCACCAATAGCCATCAGCAGCCCCCGAATACCGACCGCCCACCCCGACGATGATGCCGTTCCTGCCCTGGCGAAACCCCTCCCGGCCGCGGCGCGACGCCGCCGCTGCAGAGGGCGCCCAGGCCGCCCAGGCCGCCCAGGCCGTGGCGCTGGCGGCGCTGCGGGCCGGCGACCGCCAGGCCATCGGCCCGCTGTACGAGGCCGAGGCGCCGCGGGTGTACCGCTACGCGCTGGCCCTGGCCGGCAACCCGGCCTGGGCGGCCGACGCCACGCAGGAGGCCTTCGTGGCGCTGGCGCTGCGGCCCGAGGGCTACGACGCCGGCCGCGGCCCGCTGGGTGCCTGGCTGGCCGGCGTGGCGCGCCATGCGCTGGCGGCCCAGTGGCGCCTGGCGCTCGGCCACGAGCCGCTGGCCGACGAAGCGGACACCCAGGCCGGGGCGGCCGCGGACGACGCCGCGCCGTCGCCCGAGGAACTGCTGGTGCGCAGCCAGGACGGCAACGCCGTCTGGGAGGCCCTGCGCCAGCTGCCGGCGGTGTTCCGCGAGGCCGTGGTGCTGGTGGACCTGCAGGAACGCCCCTACGCCGAGGCCGCGGCCATCGCCGGCGTCGAACTGAACACCTTGCGCACCCGTGTGCACCGCGGCCGCCAGCGGCTGGCGGCGCTGCTGCAGCGCGACGGAGGACCCGACCGATGAACACCCCCGACCCGAACGCCCCGGAGCCGCTGGCCCGCGCCCTGGCGCGTGCCGCGCGCGTGCTCGACGTGCAGCAGCCGCCGCCCGCCCTGCGCGAGGCCCTGCTGCAGCGCGTGGCGCCCGCGCGGCCGGCCGCCGCCCCGGCCCGCCGCCCGCTGTGGCGCTGGACGGCCTGGTCCGGCGGCGCCGCCGTGCTGGCCATGCTGGTGATGGGCAGCGCGGTGCTGCTGCTGGTGCCGCCCGCGGCGGCGCCCGGTGGCGCGCAGCACGCGGCCGGTGGCGAGTTCATGCCGCTGGTGCCGCGCGAGGACTGGCCCGCCGAGGCCTCGCCCGCCTGGCTGGTCACCAGCGAGGTGCCGCAGGAGCGCCTGGCGGCGCTCGGCCTGCCCTACGACCCCACGCGCGCGGCCGAGCCGGTGCGCGCCGAACTGCTGGTGCACCCGTCGGGCCTCGTGCTCGCGCTGCGCCTGATCGACTGAGCCCGTCTTCAACGCCTGCCCCGAGGAGCCCGCATGCCCCACCGTCACCGCATCGCCCCCCTGGCCCTGGCCGCCACGCTGGTGGCGCCGGTCTGCTTCGCCCAGTCGGGCGGCCCGTCGCCCGAAGACCGCCTGGAGCGGCTGCCGCCGCTGGCGCAGGCCGGTGCCGGCAGCTTCGACAGCCTGGATGTCGACGTCCCCGGCCGCGGTGCCGAGCGTGTCGTCAAGGGCGCGCCCTTCTGCGCCGAGGCCCAGCACGAGCAGGTGCAGTGGCTGCCCGACGGCAGCGGCGGCGCGCCCAACCGCATCGTGCGCCAGACGAACTGGAAGCTGTGCCGCGATGGCGAGGGCCGGCTGCGCCAGGAGGTCGATCACAACGGCACGAAGCGCGTCTACCTGCGCGACCCCGTCGCACGCGAGAACTGGGTGCTGGACCCGGTGCGCAAGACGGCGCGGCGCACCGGGGCGGTGTCGATCGAGGGCCTGGACCGCGAGTCGCTGCGCGACTTCAGCGAGCGCATGCGGGAGTGGGCGCGCGAGATGTCCGAGCGCGTGCGCCGGGGTGTCGAGGGCCAGTTGCCGGCACCGCCTGCGCCGCCTGTGCCGCCGGCACCGCCCGTGGCGCCGGTGGCTGCCCCCGCGGCGGTGCCGATGCCGGCGCCGGTGATCATCACGCGCAGCGCCGACGCCGGCGCGAAGGAGACCGAGGTCCGCGTGATCCGGCTGCCCGCCGGGGCCGAAGGCGCCGCGCTCGAGGTGCCCGCACCGCCCGCACCCGTGCTCTGGCGCGCCCGTTCGCTGGCACCACGGGGCGAGGGCACGGTGTCGCCGCTGCCGCAGAAGGAGATCGAGGGCCTGCGCGCGAACGGCGAGCGCACCACCTGGGTCATCGAGGCCGGCCGGCTGGGCAACGAGAAGCCGATCCAGATCGTGCGCGAGGTCTGGACCTCGCCCGAGCTGATGCTCACCGTGATGAGCCGCGACTT
This sequence comes from Rubrivivax sp., assembly GCA_027483705.1. Taxonomy (GTDB): domain Bacteria; phylum Pseudomonadota; class Gammaproteobacteria; order Burkholderiales; family Burkholderiaceae_C; genus Rubrivivax. The sequence continues at coordinate 7,352 of JAIXTY010000326.1, read as the reverse complement.
CGACCCGCGCCAGGGCGAACAGGTCTACCGGCTGAAGAACGTGAAGCGCGGCGAACCCGAGGCCGCGCTGATGAAGGTGCCGCAGGACTACGAGGTGCGCGGGCGCACGCCGCGCGAACGGGTGCCGGCCACGCCAGGCGGCAACCCGGCGGGCTGACGCGGCGTCAGCGGGCCGGCGAGGCGGCCGGAGCCGCCGGCGCGGGCGGGATCGTCACGGTGACCCGCCGCGGGTTCAGGCCAAGCTTCGGGAAGTCGGCCAGCGCGGCCTCGAACATCGCCGACAGCGTGCGCACGTCGGCCGAGGACGAGCTGCTCTCGTGGCTGGCGCGAGCCTCGAAGAGCGGCTTGCCGCTGGTGCGGTCGCGGATCAGCAGCGCCAGCTCGCGCTCGTAGCGGGCGTTCATGTCGAACTGCACGCTGTAGCCCCAGCGCGGGCCGGCCCACGGGTTGGGGCGCCAGTAGCCGAAGCCGCCGCGCCACCAGAACGGATCGGCCCAGGGTGCCTCGGCGCGGCCGATGCGCGCGCCCACCTGCACCAGCACATCGGGTGCCTGGCCCGGCGCGGCGGCGCTGAAGCCGGCCTTGGCCAGCGCGCCGCGGGCGGCGGCTTCGAGCAGATCGGTCTCGGCGGCGCGGGCCTGCTGCGATGGCAGCCGCTCGAAAGCGTAGGTGGTGGGCTTGCGCTCGGCCGGCCACTCGCCGAAGGTGGACACCTCGGAGGTGAGCGTGTTCAGGCCGGCGCAGCCGGTGGCCAGCAGGGTGCTGGCCAGGGCCAGCGGCAGGGCGAGGGTTCGCAGCCAGTTCATCGTCCATCCTCCTTCAGCACGTCCGGGGCGGCCGGCAGCCAGCGCACCGCCTGCGGCGCGGCTACCGCGGCCGGCGCCGGGCTGGTGGACGGGGCGCAAGGCTCCTCGTCGAAGGCGATGTCGCCATCGGCCACGGGCCGGCCTTCGGCTCGGATCGTCGAGAAGGGGAACAAGTTCCGGTCCATCAAGTGGCTGGGCACGACGTTGCCCATCGCGGTGAGCATGTTGTCGATGCGGCCGGGGTACTTCTTCTCCCACTCGCGGATCATCGCCTTCACCTGCACGCGCTGCAGGTTGCTCTGGCTGCCGCACAGGGTGCACGGGATGATCGGGAAGCGGCGGTGCTCGGCCCAGGCCTCGAGATCGGTCTCGGCCACGTAGGCCAGCGGGCGGATGACGACGTTCCGGCCGTCGTCCGACACCAGCTTGGGCGGCATGCCCTTCATGCGGCTGCCGAAGAACATGTTCATCAGCAGCGTCACCACCATGTCGTCGCGGTGGTGGCCGAGCGCGATCTTGGTGGCGCCCAGCTCGCCCGCCACGCGGTACAGGATGCCGCGGCGCAGCCGCGAGCACAGGCTGCACATCGTCTGGCCCTCGGGGATGAGCTTCTTCACCACCGAGTACGTGTCCTGCGTCTCGATGTGGAAGGGCACGCCGAGGGCGGTGAGGTACTCCGGCAGCACGTGCGCCGGAAAGCCCGGCTGCTTCTGGTCGAGGTTGACGGCGACGATGTCGAACGGCACCGGCGCGCGCTGGCGCAGGCTCAGCAGCACGTCGAGCATCGCGTAGCTGTCCTTGCCGCCCGAAAGGCACACCATCACCTTGTCGCCGGCCTCGATCATGTTGAAGTCGGCGATGGCCTGGCCGACCTGGCGGTGCAGCCGCTTGGAGAGCTTGTTGGCCTCGAAGCGCGCCTTGCGCTCGTCGGTGCTCGCGGGCAGCGCCAGCGCGGCGGGGTCGGTGCGGTCGTTCATGCCGGATCCTTGATCTTGAAGACCTCGCAGCCCACGGCGTCGCAGTCGGGGTAGACGTCGGGCTTCTCGGTGGCCACGCGCGCGGCGCGCACCTTGGGGTGGGCCAGCAGGCGCGCCAGCACGTCGTCGGCCAGCGTCTCCTGCAGGTGGATGTGGCCCTTCGCCACGCGCGCCATGATCTCGCGGCGGATGAAGTCGTAGTCCAGCACCTCGTCGAGCTGGTCCTGTGTCGGCGTGCTCTGGGCCAGCGGCACGTACAGATCGACGTTGATCTTCACGCGCTGCTCGCCCTTCTTCTCGAAGTCGTGCACGCCGATGTTGATCCACACCTCGTAGTCGCGAAGGAAGAGGCGCCGGCAGTCGGCGAGTTGCGGGTTGGTGAGCAGCGTCTGCATCAGGAAGCCTTCGCGGGGCCCTCGCGGGCCAGGAACATCACGTCACGCGCCTGCGGCTGCAGGTGCTGGCCGCCGTCGACCAGCAGCGTCGTGCCGGTGATGGCGGGCGATTCGAGCAGGAAGCGCACCGCGCGCGCCACGTCGTCGGGCGTGGAGCTGCGGCCCAGCGGTGTCATGCGGTGCGAGGCCTCGAACTCGGCGTCGGTCATCGAGCCCGAGTGCAGCGTCACGCCCGGGGCCACGCCGCACACGCGCACGCGCGGCGCCAGGGCCTGCGCGAGCATGGTGTTGGCGGCTTCGAGCGCGGCCTTGCTGAGCGTGTAGCTGAAGTAATCAGGGTTCGGGTTCCAGAGCTTCTGGTCGAGCAGGTTCACCACCGCACCGCGGCCATCGGCCGGCAGCGCACGGTGCAGCGCGCGCGCCAGCAGGATGGCCGGCGCGGTGTTGGCGCGCCACATGCGCTCCATCGCGCCCATCGAGAAGCTGTCGACCGTGTCGAGCTCGAAGGCCGAGGCGTTGTTCACCACCGCATCCAGCCGGCCGAAGGCCTGCACCACGGCGGGCACCAGGCCCTCGCAGGCGGCCTCGTCGGCGAGGTCGGCCGCAAAGGCCTCGGCCCGCGCCCCGGCCTCGCGCAGCGCGGCCACCGTCTGCGCCGCCGACGCCGCGGACTGCCGGTAGTGCACGGCGATGTCCCAGCCGTGTGCGGCCAGCGCCTGCGCGATGGCGCGGCCGATGCGCTGCGCGCTGCCGGTGACGAGGACGACGGGACGGTGGGACATGGTTCCTACAATGCCGCGGATGCGTGCCAGCAGCGGGGGCCAGAGTGTATCGGCGCCCCCCTTTTCCGAGGCCGCCGGGCGCCTGAAGACCCGCATCGCCGACGCCGTGCGCGCCGCCGGCGGCTGGCTGCCGTTCGACCGCTTCGTGGCGATGGCGCTGTACGAGCCGGGCCTGGGTTACTACAGCCGCGGCGCGCCGGTGTTCGGCCGCATGCCGCAGTCGGGCAGCGACTTCGTCACCGCGCCGGAGCTGTCGCCGCTGTTCGGCGCCACGCTGGCGCGGCCGGTGGAGGAGGCGCTCGATGCCGCCGGCGCCGACACCGTCATCGAGTTCGGCGCCGGCAGCGGCGCGCTGGCGGCGCAACTGCTCGGCGCCCTGGGCGAGCGCGTGCGCCGCTACGCGATCGTCGAGCTATCGGCGGCGCTGCGCGAGCGCCAGCGCGCCACGCTCGCGCGCTGGGCGGGCCGCGTCGAGTGGCTCGACGCCTGGCCCGAGGCGATGCACGCGGTGGTCGTGGGCAACGAGGTGCTCGACGCGATGCCGGTGACGCTGCTGCGCTTCGACGGCCAGGGCTGGCTCGAACGCGGCGTGGCCTGCGAGGGCGACGGCTTCTGCTGGGCCGACCGCCCCACGGCGCAGAAGCCACCGCACGACGGGCCGTTCGTGCCGGGCACGGTGACCGAGATCCACCCGCAGGCCGAGGCCTTCGTGCGCGGCCTGGCCGAGCGGCTGGCCTGCGGTGCGGCCTTCCTCATCGACTACGGCTTCCCCGAGGCCGAGTACTACCACCCGCAGCGCACACGCGGCACGCTGGTGTGCCACCGCGCGCACCAGGTCGAGAGCGGCGACAACGACCCGTTGGCCGATGTCGGCGAGAAGGACATCACCGCCCACGTGAACTTCAGCGGGGTGGCGCTGGCCGCGCAGGATGCCGGCCTGGAGGTGCTGGGCTACACCAGCCAGGCCCGCTTCCTGTTCAACGCCGGGTTTGCGGGGCTGCTGCACGAGGCCGACCTGCCCACCCGTGCGATGGCCGCCCGGCTCGTGAACGAGCACGAGATGGGCGAGCTCTTCAAGGTGCTGATGCTCGGCCGCGGCCTGCGCTTCGGCGCCGCCGGGCCGATGGGCTTTTCAGCCGGCGACCGCAGCCACCGGCTCTGAACGGCGGCGCGGGCGGCCCGAGGTGCCCAGCAGCGCCAGCGCGGCGGCGGCCAGCAGCACCGACGGCGGCGCCGGCACGGCGGCGATGACGATCTGCTCCGAGCCCAGGTCGAATCGGACACCGTCGACGACCACAATGAACCCGCCGCTGGGCGGGCCGAAGGTGTCGTAGACACCGGGCAGGATGGTGGGGTCGAGCTCGTCACCGCTGTACATCTGCGGGCCGAAGAACGACAGCGCCGACACGATCGAGCTCGGATCGGCCTGGTCGTTGAAGTACACGTCCAGGCCGCCGCCGTTGCCGGCGTTGTAGAACGAGGTGTAGGTGGCCGACTGCGCGATGGCGACACCGCCGAGCCGGAACTCGAAGTCGGTGAACAGCGGCGTCGTGTACAGCCCGATCTGGCTGAAGTCGGGCACGGGCACGAGCGTCGGATCGCTGTCGACCACGAAGCGCAGCGACCAGGTCTGGCCGGGTGCGGTGAAGAACGACACCGGCACGCTGGCGTCCCAGGTGCCGCTGGCCGTCACCGACAGCGGTGCAGCCTCGGCGGCCAGCGCTGCCGCAGCGCAGGTGGCAGCCAGCAGGGGGCGGAGGAGGTTCATGCGGGCTCTCCAGAGGGTTGGGCGGATCGAGGCACGAGTCTGCGGTGCCGCGCAGGCCGATCGACTCCTTCCGAAGCAGGAGCGTGGTCCCTCGTTCTAGGCCCGCTGTTAGAGTGGCCCGGATGCGCTGGGTCCTCGTCTTCCTGCTCGCCACGCTGGTGTTCAACGCCCTGCACGGCTGGATGACGAAGATCGGCCTCGGCCGCCTGCCCGGCGACTTCAGCTTCAAGGTGCGCGGCCGCCTCTGGCACGTGCCGCTGGCGAGCTCCATCGTGCTGTCGGTGCTGATGGCGCTGATCGGGCTGCTCCTCTAGCGACCTGACCCTGCCCGCATGAATGCCGGCCTGCTGCTGGGCTTCGTGCTCGGCTACTTCGCGCTGCTGCTGGCGGTGGCCTGGTGGACGTCGCGCCGGGCCGACGACGCGGCCTTCTTCATCGGCAGCCGCTCCAGCGCCTGGCCGCTGGTGGCCTTCGGGATGATCGGCACCTCGCTGTCGGGCGTCACCTTCGTCAGCGTGCCCGGCGCCGTCGGCCTGACGCAGTTCACCTACCTGCAGATCGTGCTCGGCCACGTCGCGGGCTACGTCCTGATCGCCTTCGTGCTGCTGCCGCTGTACTACCGGCACGGGCTGGTGTCGATCTACGGCTGGTTCGAGGCCCGCCTGGGGCCGGTGTCGCACCGCACGGCGGCGGCCTTCTTCATCGGCTCGCGCACGCTGGGCGCCACGGCGCGGCTGTACCTCGTGGTGCGCATCCTGCACGACATGGTGCTGGCCGGCTTCGGCGTGCCGTTCTGGCTGGCCACCGCGGTGGTGCTGCTGATGGTGCTGCTCTACACCGTGCAGGGCGGCGTGCGCACGATCGTCGTCACCGACACGCTGCAGACCGCGGGCATGCTGCTGGGGCTGGTGATCATCGCCGGCTTCCTGCTCTCGGCGCTGCAGCTGTCGCCACCGGAGGCGCTGGCACAGATGCAGCAGCAGGGCCTGGCGCGTGTGTGGGGCACCGAGCCGGCGGCGCGCGACTGGTGGCTCAAGCAGCTGCTGGCCGGCGTGTTCATCACGGTCGCCATGACGGGCCTGGACCAGGAGATGATGCAGAAGAGCCTGTCGGTGGCGCGGCTGCGCGACTCGCAGAAGAACCTGCTCGTGCTGTCGCTGGCGATGCTGGCGACGGTGTCGCTGTTTCTCTTTCTCGGGGGGCTGCTGCACCTGTACGCACCCACCGTGAACCTGGCCACCAGTGGCGACCGGCTGTTCCCGACGGTGGTGCTGGGCCACCTGCCGGCCTGGGTGCAGGTGCTGTTCGTGATCGCGCTGGTGTCGGCGCTGTTCCCCAGCGCCGACGGCGCGCTCACGGCGCTCACGTCCAGCACCTGCCTGGACCTGCTGCGCCTGCCGCAGCGCCCGGGACTGACGGACGCGCAGCGCACGCGCATCCGCCACGCGGTGCACCTGGGCTTCGCGGGCCTGTTCGTGCTGCTGGCGCTGGCCTTCCGCGCGCTCGACGACCCCAGCATGATCGGCCTGATCCTCAAGATCGCGGCCTACACCTACGGGCCGCTGCTGGGGCTGTTCGCGTTCGGCCTGTTCACGCGCCGCGTCGTGCGCGACCGCTGGGTGCCGGTGGTGGCGCTGGCCGCCCCGGCGATCTGCTGGGTGCTCGACCGCCAGCAGGCCGCCTGGTTCGGCGGATGGCAGATCGGCCTGGAGATGCTGGTGCTCAACGGCGCCATCACCGCCGCGCTGCTGGGGCTGGCCTCGCGGCCGGCCGCGGCCGAGGCCGATCAGGGCTCGATGCGCCAGGCGTGACCGCAGCGGCGGCAGCGCACCTCGACCTTGTCGCCCTGGGCGTCGGCCTGCTGCAGCTCCAGCCGGCCGTAGGTGCGGCAGTGCGGGCACTCGGCCTGGTTGGCGGCCGACTCGGCGCGCGCCATCAGGCCCAGGTAGCGGCGCAGCGCCCACACGCCGATACCGGCGCACAGCAGGATGGCGGCGACGTCGGTGAGGCGGTCCTGCAGCGAGTTGAACTTGCCCGCGGCCTCGAAGGCCGCGAACACGCCGATCAGGCAGAAGAAGCACAGCACCAGGTGCGCGTGGCTGGCCAGCAGCGTGCGCTCGTACCACTTGCGAAAGCCGATGCGACGGATGCCGTCGGACAACTGCATGGCGGGGCTCCCTCGAAACGGATGCCCCATCGTGTCACGGATCGCGCCGCGCCGCGAGTTGCCCGGCCAGGCGCCGCACCCGCGCCGCGCGCACGGCCTCGCCGATGGCCGGGCCCTGGGCACCGGCAGCCTGGGCGGCTTCGGCCGCGGCGGCCGTGGGCCAGACGGCGAGGTCGTCGAGCAGCGGCACCAGCGCCGTGGCATGGCCGGACCGCGCGGCCAGCAGGTCGCTGGCGGCCAGCAGCGCAGCGTGGCGCGCCGGGCGGCGCAAGGCGTCGTGCTGCTCGAAGCTGGCGAGCAGGGCGTTGGCCTCGGGCCGCACGGCCAGTGCCTGCAGCGCGGCGTGTGATGCCGGCAGGCGCGCCGCGAGCCAGGCGCTGTCGGCGTCGGTGCGCAGCGCCGCCGCGCGGGCCGCCGCGGCCGTGCTGCCCAGCGGCTGCAGCAGCAGCGCGGCGCG
>JAIXTY010000089.1 GCA_027483705.1 Rubrivivax sp. | reverse complement strand
TCGTTCAACCCTGACCAGCTACGGCAGGCCGCCTTGCCCGCGCGGCGCCTCTGGGCCATCATGCGCCGCGCGGGCAAGTCGTCCTGCCTCCGCAGTCAGGGTTAACTCGAACGTTAGGCCGCATGAATCCCAACCTCGCCGCCGCCCTCGCCTTTGCACTTGAAGTTGGCGCCGTAGACACCGGTCACGTGCGTTCGGAAGCACTGCGCGACATTGAAGCCGAAGGAGAACCAACCCCTACCACCATAGAACTCTTGGAGCCTGCCAGCAGAGCCGACATGATTAGCGTGCTGCACTCCCTTTCGACGGAATCCGTTAGAGGCGAGACCTCCAAGATTATTCTTAGGCTCTTGAAGGACGCACTTCAGTCCTCGAGGCTGAGTGAACGTCAAGTCACACGTGCAGTGGCACGCATGGCGCGTGAGGGATGCCTTCCTTTCCCTGAGGCAGAAGGAGTCATGCATTTCTTCGAAGAGGACCTGTCCCTCGTCGACGCCGGCGAGCTTTCCTCCGAGTTCCGAGCCAAGATCATTGAAGAACTCCATGCGTTCCTCAAGCAGCATGCGGCCTAACCCCTCGTTCAACCCCCGACCCGCTACGGCAAGGCTTGCAAGGCCGGTCAGCGCCAGAGGTACCATCGTCGCAGCCCGGCCTTACAAGCCTTGCCTCCACGGTCGGGGTTAACTCGAACGTTAGGCATCAACGGCAAACATTCTGGGTGCCCCAACATGGAGCAACTCTCGTCAGAGCTCTTGCGCATCGATTGGACGTCACCAACGTTCCTTCCAATTTGTATAGCCATAGTCGCCGGGCTACTGGCCAAGGTACGTGTGATAACCGCACGCAATCACAAGGCTGTCTGTATCTCAATTGCCGTCATTGTGGGCATCGGCTACGCAGTTCATCGCTCAGTTGAGTCGACTCTATCGCTTGACAGACTCATTCCATTGCTGGTCGTGTACACGCTCGCCATCTCTTGCATGAGTTGGCTCTGGCTATACCTCGCTGTTTACGGGCAGTTCCGATCTGCAGAGCCAGAGCCGAAAGACAGGTCAAGATCTGGCTCGACCCAGACCTGAATCTCGACCTCGGCGTTCGATGCAATAGCGAAGCTGTGCACCAAATTGATGCCTAACTCCTCGCTCAACGCCGACCCGCTACGGCGGCCGTGCTTGCCCGTGCGGCCGCCTTTGGTCATCATCGGCCGCACGGGCAAGCCCGTCCGCCTCCGCGGGCGGCGTTACCTCGAACGTTAGGCAGCACAGAACAACCGTCGTTCGCAGGCGCGCGCAGTGGAAATACTCGGGTACTTCACCTTCTTCTGGCTTTTCATCTTCTGCGCCAAGTTCCGCAATGCACAGGTGCAAGAGTGGAGAGCTGGCGGAACACCTGAGCGCCTCGAAATCGTGTATGAAGCCGTGGTTTCAACGATCTTTGGAGCAGTCCTGCCGATCGGACTAGTTGTCGTTCTTGTCAGTCGCTCCAGTTAGCCAAAGCCGGTGGAGCAATGGCCGCCTCAAGAAAGAACTTCCGCCTTCTGACTACGTTCAGTCAGGTGCCAGTCGCAGCGTCTAGCGTTATGGCTGGCAATGCGCAGCGTGCCGCAGCTCCAACTGATCGCACGGCACGGCCTCAATGTTCACTGGTGCCGCCGGCCAAACACAATGCCAACCGCCGCTCGCGGGTGCTGCCTAACCCCTCGTTCAACCCTGACCCGCTACGGCAGGCGCTGTAAGGCCGGGCAGCGCCAGTGTGTACCATCGTCGCTGCCCGGCCTTACAGCGCCTGCCTCCGCGGTCAGGGTTAACTCGAACGTTAGGCATCACCAGAACCAACAACGCGAGGCGTAGCGCCGTGTCAACACCAGAAGCCCGTCTTGCTGAACTCGGCCTTGCGCTTCCTGCACCGCTTCAGCTGCCTCCGGGTGCCAAACTCCCATTCCCTTGGGTACGTGTCGTTGGCAGCAGAGCCTTCATCTCCGGCCACGGGCCAACGAACCCTGACGGTAGCTTGGCCCATCCCCTGGGAAAGGTCGGCCAAGAGGTCACTGAGGAGCAAGCCTACGTCGCAGCAAGACTCACGGGACTGGCCATTCTCGGCAGTCTTCAGCGGGAGCTTGGCTCGCTCTCGCGCATTGCTTGCTGGGTTCGCGTGTTCGGCATGGTCAACTCTGCACCTGGCTTCACGCGCCAACCGGCCGTAATCAATGGGTTCACAGACCTCATCGTCAGCGTCTTTGGCGAGGATCACGGTGCTCATGCGCGCAGCGCAGTCGGTCTAGCAGAGCTGCCATTCCGCATTCCCGTCGAGATCGAATGCGAGGTCGAGCTGCATCGCGAGTGATGCCTAACACCTCGTTCAACCCTGACCCGCTACGGCAGGCGCTATAAGGCCAGGCAGCGCCAGTGTGTACCATCGTCGCCGCCTGGCCTTACAGCGCCTGCCTCCGCGGTCAGGGTTAACTCGAACGTTAGGCCGCACAAACCAACCTCCTGAGGTCACATGTCCCAAGAACTCACTGCTCTCGCGGGCATCCTTGCCGCGCTCACAGTCGGCGTCATCAGCCCAGGACCAAGCTTCGTAATGGTTGCGCGAGAGGCCGTGTCTTCGTCCAAGTCTCAAGCACTTGGCGCAGCTCTTGGCATGGGTGTCGGAGGCCTAGTCTTCGGCGCGGCCGCTTTGCTTGGGCTGCAAGCGGTATTCCACGCAGTTCCTTCACTGTACGTCGCACTCAAGGTTCTGGGTGGTCTGTATCTCTGCTATCTCGGCTTTCTCATCTTCAAGTCGGCTAAACAGCCACTACCAGTTCAAGCGGGCAGCGCGAAGGGTGTCAATGCAAAGCGGTCCTTCTGGTTGGGCCTCACAACTCAGGTCAGCAACCCCAAGACAGCCATCGTCTACGCAAGTGTCTTTGCAGCTTTCCTTCCGCAGCAGTTCTCAGCGGCCTTCGCAGCTGCGCTCCTGCTACTGGTCTTTGTGGTTGAGGCGTGTTGGTACTCGTTGGTCGCACAAATACTGTCATCTGCGGCACCGCAGAAGGCCTACCTGTCGTACAAGGCCTGGATAGATCGAGCCGCAGGGGTGGTCATGATTGGTCTGGGTCTTCGGCTAATCACAAGCGCTGCAAGGCCGTAGGTACACGAGTGCGGCCTAACCCCTCGCTCAAGCTGACCCGCTACGGCAGGCGCTGTAAGCCTGGTCCGCGGCACTTGGTGCATCATCGCGAACCAGGCTTACAGCGCCTGCCTCCGCGGGCAGCTT
>JAIXTY010000083.1 GCA_027483705.1 Rubrivivax sp. | reverse complement strand
CGCGGCGCGGGCGGCCTGGCGGCCGGCTTCCTTCTTGGCCTCGACGATGGCGCGGCGGCGTTCAACCTCCACGCGCGCCGCCTCCTGGTGCTCGGGCGCGATCTCGCCGGCCGGCTGGCCGTCGAGGTCGAAGCGCGTGGCCGAGGCCAGCAGCGCGCGCAGGTAGGCGCTGCCGGTGGTGTGGCGGTGCAGGAACAGCGACAGCGCCTTCTTCGTGAAGACACCGGGCGCGCGCTGCTGGATGTCGGCCTGGATGCGCAGCTTCACGGGCTTGACGACGCCGGGGCCGAACAGCGCCGGGAAGTGCTCGGCCAGCAGCCGCGCGCAGTCGGCGCCGCTGAGTTCGGGGCGCGTGGGCGTGGCGGCGGTGCCGGCCGCGGGCTCGGCCGGCGGCTCCGGTGGTGCCTCGGCGGATGCCTCGGCCGGCGCCGCTGCGGGCTCCTGAATGGGCGCATCGGGGGGCGCCTCGACTGGCGCCTCGGCGGCTGCCTCGGCCGCCACCTCGGGCGAGGCCGTCGGCTCGGGCATCGCGGGCGTGTCGCTCGGCAGCGGTGTGTCGGCCGCGGTCTCGGTGGCGGGACTCGGCGGCGGGCTGCTCTCGTTCGGTTCGTGCATGGCGGATGGCGGATGGGGGCCGCGTATTCTCCGCCCATGACCGACCCGGCCGCCGAAGCCGTTGAACAGCGCCCCTGGGACATCGCCGTCGTCGGCGGTGGCATCGCCGGCCTCGCCGCGGCCTGGATGCTGTCGCGGCGCCACCGCGTGACGCTGTTCGAGCGCCAGCCCGCGCTGGGCTTCACGGCCGCCAGCGTGGCGGCGCACGGGCAGCGCGTCGACGTGCCGCTGCGCGTGTTCTACCCGGGCTACTACCCGACGCTGACGCGCCTGTACGCCGCCCTCGGCGTGGCCAGCGAGCCCGTGAGCTACGCCACCACCTTCAGCGGCGCCGACGGCGAGCCCTACTTCCGCTGGCGCAACCTGCGCTGGGGCGGCCGCAGCTGGCCGCTGGTGGCGCCGCAGGACCTGTTCGGCGCGCGCGCCCGCCGCATCGCCTTCGGGGCGCTGGCGCTGCAGCGGCGGCTGCGCGCGGCGCTGGCCGGCGGCGGCCTGGGCGAGGCCACCATCGGCGAGTTCGTCGAGGCCGAGCGCATCGACCGCGACTGCGTCGAGGGCCTGCTGTGGCCGGCGCTGGCCACCATCGCCACCTGCACCACCGAAGACGCGCGCGCCGTGCCCGCCGCCACCGTGGCCGGCTACTGGGGCGCGGGCCTGGCGCGCGACAGCGTGCGGCGCGCCGTCAACGGTGCCGACGACGTCGCGGCGCGGCTGGTGGCCCCGCTGGCCCGCGTCGTCTGCGACGCCGGCGTCGAGCGCGTGCAGGCCGGGCCCGACGGCGTGCAGGTGCACCGCCGCGGTGGCGTGCAGGAGCGCTTCGACCACGTCGTGCTGGCCACGCACGCCACGCAGGCGCTGCAGATGTGGGCCGACGCGCCGGCCGACGAGGCCGCGCTGCTGGCGCGCTTTCGCACCCGCAGCCTGCGCGTGCTGATGCACCGCGACGAGCGGCTGATGCCACGCCGGCAGCGCCACTGGAGCCCGGTGCACGCGCATGTCGACCCCGCCGCCGAGCGGCCCGAGAGCACGATCTGGCTCAACGCCGTGCAGCCGTCGCTGCGCGAGGCGCCGCCGCTGTTCCAGACCGTGCAGCCGCAGCGCGAGCCGCGCGCGGGCACGCTGGTGGCCGAGGCGCGCTTCGAGCGCGCCATCGTCAGCACCGAGAGCGAACGCGCGCTGGCCGCGCTGCGCACGCGCTGGGCCCGGCCCGACCCGGCCCGGCGCGTGTGGCTGGCCGGCAGCTACGCCGAGACCGGCGTGCCCTTGCTCGAGAGCGCCGTGCGCTCGGCGCTGGCGGTGGCGGTGTCGCTGGGCGTGGCCCGGCCGCTCAGCACCGCATAGCCCAGCCCCGCGGCGCGGCAGGGGCCGATCAGCCGCGCCGTCAGCCCCGGGCGGCGCCAGTCGGGGTGCAGCGCGGTGCGCGCCACGCGCGGGCCCTGGCGGCGCACGTGGCGGGCAAAGCCGTCGAGCACCATGGCGTCCAGCGCCATCGACTGCACGTCGTCGAAGCCGGCCCGGCGCAGCCGCGCCACCTGCGCCGGCAGCGGCACGATGTCGCGCAGCGGCACGCCGGTGAGCGCGGCGGCGCCCTGCAGCGCCCAGCGCCAGGCGCGCTGCCGCGGCGCGCCGAGCGTGAGGTCGGTGTAGGCGAAGCGGCCGCCCGGCGCGAGCAGCCGCCGCACCGCCTGCAGGAAGGGCTCGCGAGGGCTCAGGTGGTAGGCCGCGTCGACGCAGACGATGCGGTCGAAGTGCCGCCGCGGCAGCGCCATCGTGGCCAGCTGCGCGGCGTCGCCGGCCAGCACCTGCACGTGTGTGCCCGGCGCCAGCGGCGTGCGCTGCAGCCGCGCGCGCGCCGCGGCCACCAGCGTGGTGTCGCGCTCGAGCCCGCAGACCTCGGCGGCGCCGAATCCGCGCGCCCACAGCAGCAGCTCGTCGCCGGCGCCGCAGGCGATGCTCAGCACCCGTTCGCCGGGCTGGATGCCGGCCGCCAGGCCGACGGCGCGCGCCAGCGCCTCGCAGGCCTCGGCGTAGTCGTCGGCGCCTTCGTGCCACAGCCCTAGGCTGCCCCAGGTGCCGGAGCGGCCGCCACGGTGCAGCAGGGCGCGTTCGGCGGTTGGCATCAGCGGTACAGCCGCGCCAGCGTGTCGGCGCTGTCGCCGCGCCAGTAGCGCCAGCGCAGCCACCACATCAGCCCGATGGTGCGCCAGGTGCCGTGGCGCTGCCAGCGCCGCCCCGAGGTGACGACGCGCTCGCGCAGGCAGGCCGGCCGCCCCGCGGCGGGGTGGGCCTTCAGGCGGCGGCAGAGTTCGACGTCTTCCATCAGCGGCTGGTCGGCATAACCACCGAGTTGCTCGAACAGCGATCGTCTCACGAAGAGGGCCTGGTCGCCGGTGGCGATGTGCGACAGGCGTGAGCGCAGGTTCATCAGCGCAGCGATCACGCGGAACATCGGCCCGGGCCCGTCGATGACGACGTCGAAGCGGCCCCAGTGCGCGCCGCCGGCCAGCGCCGCGGCCACCGTCGCGGCGGCGTCGGGCGGCAGCCGGGTGTCGGCGTGCAGGAACAGCAGCACCTCGCCACGCGCCACGGCGGCGCCGGCGTTCATCTGGCGGGCGCGGCCGCGCGGGGCCTGCAGCACGCGGTCGGCCAGCGGCGCCGCGCGCGCCGCGGTGTCGTCGCGGCTGCCGCCGTCGACCACGATCAGCTCGTTCCCGGCCGCGCGCAGCGGCGCCAGCGCCGCGAGCGTGGCGGCGATGCCGGCCGCCTCGTCGAGCACCGGCATCACCACCGAGAGCTTCATGTCGCCTTCGTGCCGGCCGGCAGCACCAGCGGCAGGCTGCGCAGCCGCACGCCGGTGAGCGCGGCCACCGCGCTGGCCACGGCCGGTGCCAGCGGCGGCACGCCGGGCTCGCCCACGCCCTCGGGGTGCGGCAGCTGCGAGGGCACGATCACCACCTGCACCTCGGGCGCCTCGGGCAGGCGCAGCAGCGGCAGGTCGCCGAAGTGGCCTTGCTGCACGCGGCCGTCGTCGATCGTCACGCCGCCGTTCAGCGCGGCTGTGAGGCCGAACACCACCGCGCTCTCGAGCTGCTGGCGCACGAGGTTGGGGTTGACGGCCACGCCGCAGTCGATGGCCGCGACGACGCGGTGCACGCGGATGCGCGGTGCCTCGCCAGGGGCCCCGGCTGACGCAGGCGCCAGCGACACCGTCGCCACCAGCGCGACGACGCTGCCGAACGAGGCGTGCAGCGCCACGCCGCGAGCGGTGCGCGCGCCGTCGGGCGCCGGCGGCGAGGGCGTGGCCCAGGTGGCGGCCGTGGCGGCGGCGTCGAGCACGGCGCGGTGCCGCGGGTGCGCCGCCAGCAGCGCGCGGCGGAAGGCCACCGGGTCGGCGCCCGCGGCCACCGCGCACTCGTCGACGAAGCCCTCGGTGAAGAAGCCCATGTGCGAATGGCCCACCGAGCGCCAGAAGCCCACCGGCACCGGCGCGTCCACCGGCGTGTGGCGCATGCGCGCGTGCGGCCATTCGTAGACGGGAGCGAAGCCGCCCTCGGCCGCCAGCTTGTCCAGCGCCACGCCGGGCAGCGCACCCAGCGGCCGCAGCGCCTTCGCCATCAGCGCCTGGCCGGCGGCCAGCGTGGGCACGACGTCGATGGCGCTGCCGTAGCGCGCCATCACAGCCGGCGTCAGCAGCGGGCCGGCGGCGTGGTGGTCCCAGGCGACGAGCCGGCCGCTGGCGTCGAAGCCGGCTTCCAGGCGCGACACGCAGGCCGGGCGGTAGAAGTCGTGCTGGGTGTCCTGCGCGCGCGTCCACAGCAGCTGCACCGGCACGCCGGGCAGCGCGCGCGCGATCACCGCGGCCTGCTCGATGAAGTCGACGTCGAGCCGCCGCCCGAAGCCGCCGCCGGCCAGCGTGACGTTCACCGTGACCGCGTCGCGCGGCAGTCCGAGCACGCGCGCCACCGCGCCCTGCGCGAGGTCGGGCGCCTGCGTCGGCGCCCACACCGTGGCGGCATCGGCCTGCACCTGCACGGTGGCGTTGATGGGCTCCAGCGCCTGGTGCGCCTGGTAGGGCGCGCGGTAGGTGGCGGCCACGCGGCGCGTGGCGCCGGCCAGGGCCGCCGGCACGTCGCCGCGGTCCAGGTACGGGAAGGCGGTGTCCGCGCTGTCGGGCGCCAGCGCGGCTTCGAAGCGCGCCATCAGCGCATCGCTGCCGGCGCCGGCAGCGGCACCGGGCTGCCACTGCACCACCAGCCGGTCTGCCGCCTGCCGCGCCTGCCAGGTGCTGTCGGCCACGACGGCCACGCCGCCCGGGCCACCGGATGCCGGCGGCTCGAAGACGACGACGGCACGCACGCCCGGCATTGCCTTCACGGCCTTCTCGGACGCGGCGTCGACGGCCCCGACACGGCCGCCCAGCCCCGGCGCCAGCTGCACGGCTGCGAACTTCTGCCCCGGCTGCCGCACGTCGATGCCGAAGCCGGCACGGCCGTTGCCCTTGGCGGCGGCGTCCAGGCGCGGCTGCGGCCGGCCGATGAGCCGCCATTGCGCCGGCGGCAGCGGTTCGACATCGCTCGGCAGCGGCCGCGCGGCCGCCGCGGCGGCCACCTCGCCGAAGCGCAGCCGCCGCGCGCTGGCGGCGTGCTGCAGCACGCCGTCAGCCACGGTCACTTCGCCGGCCGGCACGCCCCAGCGCGCCGCGGCCTCGGCCACCAGCATCTGCCGCGTGGCCGCGCCGGCCAGGCGCAGCGGCAGCCACAGGTCCTTCAGCGACGAGGAGCCGCCGGTCAGCAGCGGCGCCGCCTCGCGCATGATCTTGGCCGTCAGGTGCTGCGTCACGCGCTTCAGCACCGACTCGTCGTCGGGCAGGAAGGGCAGCGAGTCGACGACGGTGGTGACGTTGCCGTAGATCGCGTCCACCGGCGCCGCCACGATGCGCACGCGCGCCAGCGGCACGCCCAGCTCTTCGGCCAGCAGCATGGCCAGGCCGGTGTGCACGCCCTGGCCCATCTCGGTCTTGGGGCAGGCCAGGTGCACGCCGTCGTCGTCGGCGATGCGCACCCAGCCGTTGAAGGCGTGCGTGCCCGGCTGCGGCGGCAGCGGGCGGGCGCCGGCGAGGCGCTGCCGCGGCGGCAGCAGCCCCCAGCCGATGGCAAGGCCACCGGCCACGGCCAGCGGGGCGAGGACGAGGGTGCGGCGCTTCACGGTACGGCAGCTTATAGCCCAGGCCCGCGACGCCCGCGCGACGGCCGGCTCCTGCACGATCCGGCGCCGGCAGGTAACCTTCGTGCCCTTGCAGCTGTGTCCCCCGCCGCCCGCGCCATGACGATCTCTGACCGACTCCAGGCCCTGGCGGCCGACCAGCTGCGCCGCATGCGCCGCGGCGTCGAGAAGGAAAGCCTGCGCGCGCGCGCCACCGGCGGCCTGGCGCGCACGCCGCACCCCACCGGCCTGGGCGCGCCGCTGACGCACCCGCGCATCACCACCGACTACAGCGAAAGCCAGCTCGAGCTCATCACCGGCGTGCACGCCACGCCCGAGGCCTGCGTCGACGAGCTCGGCCGCATCCACCGCCACGTCTACGAGGTGCTCGAAACCGAGCCCGGCCGCGACGGCCACGAGCTGCTCTGGGTCAGCAGCATGCCCTGCGGCCTGCCGCCCGACGAGAACATCCCCATCGGCAGCTACGGCAGCAGCAACATCGCGCGCGCCAAGAGCGTCTACCGCATGGGCCTGGGTCACCGCTACGGCCGCCGCATGCAGACGATCAGCGGCATCCACTACAACTGGTCGCTGCCGGGCCTGAGCAACGAGCAGCACTTCGCGCTGATCCGCAACTTCCGCCGCCAGAGCTTTCTGCTGCTGTGGCTGTTCGGCGCCAGCCCGGCCGTGTGCGAGTGTTTCGTGGCGGGCCGCCCGCACGACCTGCTGGCGCTGGAGCCCGGCACCTTCTACCGCCCGCGCGCCACCAGCCTGCGCATGGGGCGGCTGGGTTACCAGAGCGAGGCGCAGGCCAGCCTGGCCGTCAGCTACAACAGCCTCGAGAGTTATGCCCGCTCGCTGCACGGCGCGCTGACGCAGCCCTACCCGGCCTACGAGGCCATCGGCATCAAGAACCTCGGCGGCGAGTACAACCAGCTCGCGACGACGCTGCTGCAGATCGAGAACGAGTTCTACGGCACCATCCGCCCCAAGCGCGTGATCCAGCCCGGCGAGCGCCCGCTGCACGCACTGCGCGAGCGCGGCGTCGAGTACGTCGAGGTGCGCTGCATGGACCTCGACCCCTTCGAGCCCGCCGGCATCAACGCCGGCACGATGCGCTTCCTCGACGTCTTCCTGCTGCACTGCCTGCTGGCCGACAGCCCGCCCGACACGCCCGAGGAGATCGCCGCGCTCGGCCGCAACCAGCACCGCACGGCCGCGTTTGGCCGCGAGCCGGGGCTGAAGCTGGAGCGCGCCGGCCGCGATGGCCTGACCGAACTGGCGCTGGTGGACTGGGCCGCCGAGATCCTGGAGCAGTGCCAGCCCATCGCCCGCGCGCTCGACGCGCTGCACGGCGGCAGCCTGCATGCGCAGCAGCTGGCCGCGGCGCAGGCCGCGCTGGCCGAGCCCGACACGCTGCCCTCGGCGCGTGTGCTGGCCGCGATGCAGGCCGACTTCGGCGGCAGCCACGCGCGCTTCATCCAGGCGCAGTCGCTGCAGACCCGCGCCCACTTCCGCGAGCAGCCGCTGCCGCCCGACGAACGCGCGCGCTTCGAGGCCGAGGCGCGCGAGTCGATCGCCGGGCGCATGGCCATCGAGGCCGCCGACACGGTGGACTTCGAGACCTGGCGCCGGGCCTACCTGGCGCCGGAGCGGCTGGGCGTGTAGACGCACCGCGGGTTCCGTGCAACACGGAACCTGTGTAGCATTCGGCGCATGGCCAACCTGACCCTCGCCATCGACGACGAACTGCTGCGCAGCGCCCGCGTCAAGGCCGTGCAGCAGGGCACGAGCGTCAACGACATCTGCCGCGAGGCCATCGAGCGCTTCGCGTCCGATGGCGACGGCGACGGCTTCCTGCGCGAGCTGCGCGCCGTGGCGGCCCGCGGGCGGCGGCGGGCCGCCGCGGCGGCATCACGGCCCGAAACCCCGGCATCCAACCGCGACGCGCTGATGGACGACGCCCTGCAGCAGCGCCTGCCCACGCTGATGGGCCGCCCCTAGGGGCACGGCACGCCTTGCGCCCCTTCGTCGACACCAACATCGTCGTCTACGCGCTGAGCGGCCAGGACCCCGCGAAGCAGGCCGTGGCGCAGCGGCTGCTGGCCGAGCGAGGCGCTGCCCGCCCCAGCCTCAGCACCCAGGTGCTGGCCGAGACCTGGAGCGTGCTCACGCGCAAGCTGCGCTGGGCACCCGATGACGCGCTGGCCGCCGTCACGCTGCTGAAGCAGCTGCGCGTGGTGGCGCTCACGCCCGAGACGCAGCTCGACGCGCTGCGCCTGGCGGTGGAGCACCGCCTGTCAGGCTGGGACGCGATGGTCGTGCAGGCCGCGCTGCAGACCGGCTGCGACACGCTGTACAGCGAAGACCTCCAGCCCGGCCGGCGCTTCGGCAGCCTGGAGGTGGTGAACCCGTTTGCGCCGCAGGCCCGCGAAGAGGCGTCGGGGCCCCGACGCCGCAAGCTCAGTCGGGCTTGATCTTCGCCCGCGCGATCACCGGCTGCCAGCGCTTCTGCTCGGCGGCGATGAAGGCCGCGTACTCGGCCGGCGTGCCGCCCACCGCGATGGCCGCGTCCTGCGCCAGCCGCTCCAGCGTGGCCGGCTCCTTCATCGCCTTGGCGGCCGCCGCGGCCAGGCGCTCGATGGCCGCCGCCGGCATCGAGGACGGCACGTTCAGGCCGTACCACTGGCTCATCTCGAAGCCCTTGTAGCCCTGCTCGGCCACCGTCGGCACTTCGGGCATCTGCGCCAGGCGCTGCGCGGTGCCGGTGGCGATGCAGCGCAGCTTGCCGGTGCGCACGAACTGCAGCACCGCCGCCGCGCCGATGGCCGCAGCGTCCAGGCGGCCGGCGATCAGGTCGGTGAGCATGGGCCCGGTGCCGCGGTAGGGCACGTGGGTGATGAAGGTGCCGCTTTCCTTCTTCAGGTACTCCATCGCCAGGTGGCCGGCGCTGCCGTTGCCGGCCGAGCCGTAGTTCAGGCGGCCGGGCTGCTTCTTGGCCAGCGCCACGAACTCGGGCAGCGTCTTCACCGGCAGGTCGGGGTGCACGAGGTACAGGCTCGGCACCTTGGCCAGCAGCGACACCGGCTTGAAGTCGCGGTTGGCGTCGTAGGGCAGCTTGTCGAAGATGTACGGGTTGACGGCCAGCGTGCCGATGTGGCCGAGGATGATGGTGTGCTGGTCGTCGGCGCGCGCCACCTCCTGCATGGCCAGGTTGCCGGCGGCGCCGGGCTTGTTGTCGACGAACACCGACTGGCCCAGCACCTTGCCCATCTCCACCGCGGCGGCGCGGGCGATGATTTCCGAGCTGCCGCCCGGCGCGAAGGGCACGACGAATCGCACCGCCTTGGTCGGCCAGGCCTGGGCGTGCAGCGAGGGCAGGGCCAGGGTGGCGGCGCCGGCGGCGCCGGCCTGCAGCAGGCGGCGGCGGGGGAGGTGGACGGGGGTCATCGGCTGGTCTCCGCGGGGTCGTGATGGTTTGTGCGGCGATGGTGCCCGGGCCCACCTTTCCAACATCTTTCAGCCCGCCAGGGCCCGCGGTGGCCGCGCCGCGGCGCCGCGGGCCGGCCGACAATGCCGCCATGCGCATCCTACTGGCCGAAGACGACCACGGCCTGGGCGAGTGGCTCCGGCGCGCGCTGGAGCAGGCCGGCCACCGCGTCGACTGGCGCGACGACGGCCGGCTGGCCGAGCGCGCCCTGGGCGAGGCTGACCACGACGTGCTGGTGCTCGACCTGGGCCTGCCCGGCCTCGGCGGCCACGAGCTCGTGCAGCGGCTGCGCGCGCGCGGCAGCCCGCTGCCGGTGCTGGTGCTGACGGCGCGCGACTCGCTGGCCGAACGCGTGAGTGCGCTGCACGAAGGCGCCGACGACTTCCTGGCCAAGCCCTTTGCCCTGGCCGAGCTGGAGGCGCGGCTGACGGCGCTGGTGCGCCGCGCCCGCGGGCTGGAGCGCCCGCGGCTGGCCTGCGGCCGCCTGCAGTTCGACCCGGCGACGCGCCAGTTCCTGCTCGGCGACGAGCCGATGCCGCTGTCGCCGCGCGAGCACGGCCTGCTGGCGGCGCTCATCCTGCGCAGCGGCGAGCCGATGTCGCGCCGCGACCTCGTCGAGCGGGTCTTCGCCGACGACGACGACGTGCAGCCCGCGGCGCTGGACGTGCTGATGCACCGCCTGCGCCGCCGGCTCGACGGCAGCGGCGTGCACATCCAGACCTACCGCGGCCTGGGCTATGCCCTCGAGCCCGAGCCCACCGGCCCCGCCGCCTGAGCCCCGCGGGCGGGGCCAGCGGCGCACGCTCGGCGCGCGGCTGCTCGGCCTCCTGCTGCCGGGCCTGGCGCTGGTGCTCGCCGGCGGGCTCTGGCAGGCGCGTGCCGAGGCCGAACACGCCGCCGACGCTGCCTTCGACCGCGCGCTGCTGGGCGCCATCAAGGGCCTGGACCTCAGCATCTCCACCGCCTCGGGCGGCCTGGCGGTGGAGCAGCCCTACCGGCTGTTCGAGTTCTTCCAGCTCACGGCGGCCACCACGGTGCACTACCGCGTCGCCACCGACGACGGGCTGGTCGAGATCGGCTCGCCCGACCTGCCCGCACCGCCCGGCCCGCTGCGCGACGGCGAGCCGCTGTTCTACGACGCGGTGTACTTCGGCGAGGCGGTGCGGGTGGGCGCGCTGCGCCGCGCACTCGACCCGCCGGTGGGCAGCGCGCGCCAGGTGCTCATCCAGGTGGCCGAAGGCACCGAGGCGCGCGAGCGCTTCACGCGCGGCTTCGTGCGGCAGGCGCTGGGCCGCGATGCCCTGGTGCTGGGCGTGCTGGCGCTGGCGGTGCTGGGGGCGTCGGCCTGGGCGCTGGCGCCGGTGCGGCGGCTGGCCGAAGCCACGCGCTCGCGGCGGCCCGACGACCTGCGGCCGCTGCAGGCAGACGGCCTGCCGGCCGAGCTGCTGCCGCTGGTCGATGCCGTGAACCAGCAGCTGGCGAGCACGGCGGCGCTCACCGAGCAGCGCCGCCAGTTCATCGACGACGCCTCGCACCAGCTGCGCACGCCGCTGGCGACGCTGCGCGCGCAACTGGACTTCGCGCGGCGCGAGCCCGACACCACGCGCCAGGCCGAGGTGCTGCAGGCGCTGTCGCAGGAGCTCGACCACGCCACGCGCGGCACGGCGCAGCTGCTCGCGCTGGCCCGCGCCGATGCCGCGGCCCACGAGCCCGAGCCGCTGGATCTGGCCGAGCTGGCGCGCGAGGTGGCACTGGCGCTGCTGCCGCAGGCCCGAGAGCGTGGCATCGACTTCGGCGTCGAGGTGCCCGAGGCCGGCGTGCCGGCCCGCGGCGACCACGCGCCGCTGCGCGAGGCGCTCACCAACCTGGCTCACAACGCGCTGGTGCACGGCGCCGGGCCGGTGACGCTCGAGGCCGGCGCCGATGCGACGCAGGTCTGGGTGGGCGTCAGTGACGCCGGGCCGGGGCTGGAGCCCGAGCTGCGCGAGCGCGTCGGCCAGCGCTTCGCCAAAGGGCGCGGCAGCCGCGGCTCCGGCCTCGGCCTGTCGATCGCCAGCGCGGTGGCCCGGCGGCACGGCGGCCGGCTCGAGATCGGCACCGGTGAGGGCGGCCGCGGCCTGCGCGTGCGCCTGTGCTGGCCCCGGGAGCCGGCATGAAGCGGCGCGCTGCGATCACGGCCTGCACGCTGCCGGCGCTGGCCCTGCCGGCGCGGGCGCTGCAGTGCGTGGTGCCGGCCAAGCCCGGCGGCGGCTTTGACGTCACCTGCCGGCTCGTGCAGCTGGCGCTGTCACTCGCACCGGGCGCGGCACGGGCGGCACCGCCGCCGGTGGTGCACCAGCCTGGCGGCATCGGCGCCTTGGTGTTCAACGAGGTCGTGTCCGGCCGCCGCGCCACGGCGCGCGAGCTGGTGGCGTTCTCCAGCGGCACGCTGCTGATGCTGGCCCAGGGCCGCATGGGCCGCCACGCGGTCGACGCCGTGCGCTGGCTGGCCACGCTGGCGCAGGACCACGGCGTCGTCGCCGTGCACCGCGACGCGCCGTGGCAGACGCTGCCCGAGCTGCTGCGCGGCGTGGCGGCCAACCCGTCGGCCGTGCTGTTCGCCGGCGGCGGCACCCTGGGCAGCCAGGACTGGCTGAAATCGGCCCGGCTGGCGCGCGCCGCCGGCGTCGGCCACCGGGCCTTCCGCTTCGTCGCCTTTGAGGGCGGTGGCGACGCCCTGCAGGCGCTGCGCGGCCGCCATGTGCAGGTGCTGGCCGGCGACGCCGCCGAGATCAGCGAGCCGCTGCGCCAGGGTCAGCCGCTGCGGCTGCTGGCCGTGCTGGCGCCGCGGCGGCTGCCCGGCGCGCTGGCGGCCGTGCCCACGGCGCGCGAACAGGGCGTCGACCTCGTGTGGCCCATCCTGCGTGGCGTGTACACGGCCCACGCGATGCCGGCCGCCGAGGCCGAGGGCTGGGCGGCCCAGCTGCTGGCTGGCCAGCGCCAGCCGCCGTTTGCGCAGACGCTGGCGGGGCTGTCGCTGCAGCCGCTGTCGCTGGCGGGCGAGGCGCTGGCGCGCGAGGTGCAGAGCCAGTGGGACGGCTTCCGACGCGATGCCGAGGCCTTCGGGCTGCGCTGAGCGCCGTCGCTCAGGGCCCGTCGCCCAGCGGCCCGACGCCGCGGCTGGAGGGCGCGTCGGGTGCCGTGCGTGCCCAGTGGTCCACCAGCGCGTCCAGCACCGGCCGGCCGCGGGCGGCCGCCTCGTCGTTGATCAGCATCGCCACGGCCCACTCGCGGCCTTCGCCGTCGCGCATCACGCCGGCCAGGCCCACGACGTTGCGCAGCGTGCCGGTCTTCAGCCGCGCCCAGCCGGTGGCGGGCGAGTCGCGCAGCCGCAGCCGCATCGTGCCGTCCACGCCCACCGTGGGCAGCGTGGCCAGCAGGTCGTGGCGGTGCGGGCCGCGCCAGGCCGCGCGCAGCATCTCGGCCAGCAGCTGCGCGCTCACGCGCTCGCGGCGCGACAGGCCCGAGCCGTTGTCGCTGACGAGCGGCGTGTCGTCGATGCCCTGGCGGCGCAGCCAGTCGCGCAGCACCTGGTCGGCGCGCGCCGCGGTGGGCCCTGGCGTGCCGGCGGGCGCGGCCACGCCGAGCTCGTGGAACAGCACGCGCGTCCAGGCGTTGTCGCTGGCCTTGTTGAGGTGGCGCAGCAGCTCGCCCCAGGGCCGGCCCTGGCGCCGCACCAGCACCGCGGCCCCCGCCGGCGCCATGCCCTCGCGCACGCGGCCCGTGAGGCGCCCGCCCAGGCCCTGCCACAGCGTGCGCAGCAGGCGCTCGGCCAGCTCGTCGCGGTCCAGCAGCTGCAGCGCGGGCCGCGCCGTGCAGCCGCGCGGGAAGGCGCCGTTCAGCGTGACCGTGGTGATGTCGCCGCGGCGTGCCGTGGTGGCGGGCTGCCAGTGCTCGCTCCAGTCGGCGCAGCGGGCGTCGACGAGGCGCAGGCCGCGTGCATCGATGACCAGGCCGTCGAGCGCCGGCACGGTGGTGGCCACCACGCCGTCGGCGGTGGCCTGCAGCTTCAGCGGCAGCAGGCTGCCGGCCACGTTGAGCGCATCGGGGATCACGTTGTAGGGGAACTCGGGCGCGCTGTCGAAGGGCGGCAGGCCGATGTCGGCGCGCGGCGGGCTGTAGCGGTTGCGGTCGAGCAGCACATCGCCGCGGATCTCGCGCACGCCGCTGTCGCGCAGCTCCATCAGCAGCGCCCACAGCTGCGGCACGCCGAGCTCGACCTCGCCTCCGCCGCGCAGCACGAGGTCGCCGTCGAGCACCTCGCCATCCGGCCCCGGGCGGCGCGGCGCGGCGCTGACGAGCTCGGTGAAGCCGCGGTGGTTGGGGCCCAGCACGTCGAGTGCCACGATGCTGGTGACGAGCTTCATCGTCGAGCCCGGCTGCATCGGCCGCGTGGCCTGGAAGCCGACACGCCCGCCCCAGTGGTCCAGCGGCAGCGCGGCGTAGGCCAGCGACGAGGCCGGCAGCCCGGCCGCCTGCAGCGCGCGCTGCACGGGCTCGGGCAAGGGCTGCGCCCGCGCGGGCCCGGCGAACGCCGCAGCCAGCAGCAGTGCCATCAAGAACAGGGGCGGCCTCGGGAAGCTCATGCCCGGGATTGTCGACGGCCGCCGCGACAATGCCCGGCGTGACCGCGCCCAACCCCAAGCCCCCGCTGCACCTCGGCCTCGATGCCGGCGGCACGCAGACGCGCTGGGCCCTGGCCGACGCCACCGGCGCCGTACAGGCCGAAGGCCACGCGCCGCCGATCAGCGGCCTGATGCTGCTCGACGAACCCGGCCGCGCCGCGCTGGCCGAGGCGCTGCAGGCCCTGGCCGCCGCGCTGCCCGCCGGCACCGTGCTGCGCAGCGCCTGGGCCGGTGTCACCGGCGTCGACGCGGCGCTGGCGACGCTGATCGCCGAGGCCCTCGGCCTGCCGGCCGCGGCCGTGCGCGTGTGCAGCGACATCGAGCTCGCCTGCCGCGCCGCGTTCGCGCCCGGCGAGGGCCTCGTGGTCTACGCCGGCACCGGCTCGATCGCCGCGTTGCTGGCCGCCGACGGCACGCTGCACCGCGCCGGCGGCCGCGGCGCGGTGATCGACGATGCCGGCGGCGGGCACTGGATCGCGCGCGAGGCGCTGCGGCTCGTCTGGCGCGCCGAAGACGCCGCGCCGGGTGCCGGCGTGGCCACGCCGCTGGGCCGCGCGCTGGCCCGGGCAGTGGGCGGCGACGACTGGCCGGCCACGCGCGCCTACGTCTACGGCGCCAGCCGGGGCGAGCTGGGCACGCTGGCCGTGGCGGTGGCCGCCGCGGCCCAGGCCGGCGACGCGGCGGCGCTCGCGCTGCTGCAGCAGGCTGGCGCCGAGCTGGCACGCCTGGCGCAGGCGCTGCACGGCCGGCTGGGCGCAGGCCTGCCGGTGGCGCTGGCCGGCCGCGTTTTCGATCTGCACCCGGCCGTCGAGGCCGCGCTGCGCGAGGCCCTGCCCGGCGTGGCCGTGCACCGCAGCGCCGAACCCGCCCAGCACGCCGCGGCGCGGCTGGCGGCGGCCCTGGAGAATCACGGCCGATGAACCGCCTGCGCCAAGTCGCCGCCGCCTTGCTGCTGCCCCTGCTGCTGCCGCTGCTGACGGCCGGCTGCGCCACGCCCGGCATGGGCACCACCGAAGGCGGCATCCCGGTCGTCACCACGCACACCGCCAAGGGGCAGGACAGCCGGGTGCTGTTCCTCGTCATCCACTACACCGTGGCCGACCGTGCGCAGAGCCTGCACATCCTGACCGAGCGCGAGGTCTCGGCGCACTACCTTCTCACCGACGAGACGCCGCCGCGCATCCACCGCCTCGTCGACGAGAACCGCCGCGCCTGGCACTCCGGCGTCAGCGGCTGGAAGGGGCACCGGCTGCTCAACGCCAGCAGCATCGGCATCGAGATCGTGCACCCGGGCTTCCGCAAGCGGCCCGATGGCGAGCGCGAGTACCTGCCCTTCCCCGAGGCGCAGATCGACGCGCTGATCCCGCTGGTGCGCGACATCGTCGCGCGCCACCAGATCCGGCCCGAGCGCGTGCTGGGCCACGGCGAGGTGACGCCCGCCTACAAGGAAGACCCCGGCCCGACCTTCCCGTGGCACCGCCTGGCCGCCGCCGGCGTGGTGCCGCCGCTGCCGGGCCTGGCCCAGGCCGCGCGCGTGGCCGCGCAGCGCGCCACCTACGAGGCCGCGCTGCCCGATGCCGCCTGGTTCCAGCAGCAGCTGCAGCAGTGGGGCTACGTGATCGAGCGCACCGGCCAGTGGGACGAGCAGAGCCGCCGCGTGATGATGAACTTCCAGATGCGCTACCGGCCGGCGCTGTACCGCGGCGACATGGACGCCGAGAGTGCGGCGCTGCTGTGGGTGCTGAACAACCCGCCCCCGGCGCCGAAGGCCGCGCCGTGAGCGGCCCGCCACCGACCCGCCGCGCCGCGCTGGGCGCGCTGACGGCCCTGGGCGCGCTGGCCGCCGGCTGCGCCGCGCCCGACCGGCCGTCGCCGCTGCTCGAACCCGCGCCAGTGACGCCGCCGCCGGCTCCGGCCGCGCCACCGCCCGAGGCCTGGCCCGCCGCCGAGCTGCCACCCGCGGCCCCGCGCGAGCTGCGCGGCGCCTGGGTCGCCACCGTCGCCAACATCGACTGGCCTAGCCGCCCGGGCCTGGCCGCCGCGCAGCAGCGCGCCGAGGCGCTGGCGCTGCTGGAGCGTGCGCGCGAGCTCAACCTCAACCTGCTGGTGCTGCAGGTGCGGCCGGCCGGCGACGCCATCTACCCGTCGGCGCTGGAGCCCTGGACCGAGTTCCTCTCGGGCGAGCAGGGTCGTGCGCCCTGGCTGGCCGGCGAGGCCGCCTGGGACCCGCTGGCCTTCTGGGTGGAGCAGGCGCAGGCCCGCGCCATCGAGCTGCACGTCTGGTTCAACCCCTACCGCGCGCGGCACTCGACGGCCAAGTCGCCCTCGGTGGCGCCGCACCTGGCGGTGCGCGAGCCCGCGCTGGTCAAGCGTTATGGCGAGCAGCTGTGGATGGACCCCGGCGAGCCGGCAGCGGCCGCGCACACGCTGGCCGTCGTCAGCGACGTGCTGCGCCGCTACGCCGTCGACGGCGTGCACATCGATGACTACTTCTACCCCTACCCGGTGCTGGCCAACCCGGCCGCCGGCCCCGGCAGTGCCGAGCTGCCGTTCCCGGATGACGCCTCGTTCGCACGTTATGTGGCCGGCGGCGGAGCCCTACCGCGCGACGACTGGCGGCGCGCCAACGTCGACGCGCTGGTCGAGCGGCTGCACGACACCGTGCACGCGGTGCGGCCCGGCACGCGCTTCGGCATCAGCCCCTTCGGCATCGGCCGGCCCGAGCGCCGCCCCGCCGGCATCACCGGTTTCAGCCAGTACGACAAGCTGTTCGCCGACGTCGAGAAGTGGCTGCAGCAGGGCTGGCTCGACTACCTCGTACCGCAGCTGTACTGGCCCATCGACCGCCGGGGCCAGGAGTTCCCGGTGTTGCTGGCGCACTGGCAGCGCGAGGTGGCGCAGCTGTCGCCGGCGCCGCCGCGGCACCTGTGGCCGGGGCTCTTTACGAGCCAGGTCAAGCGCACGGCCGACGAGCCCGCCGGCCCGCGCGCCTGGCCCGCGGCCGAGCTGCTGGCGCAGGTGCAGCTGATGCGGCAGCAGGGCACGCCGGGGCACATCCACTTCAGCCTGGCCGCGCTGATGCAGGACCGCGACGGCCTGGCCAGCGCGCTGCAGCGCGGCGCCTACGCCGAGCCCGCGCTGGTGCCGGCCACGCCCTGGCTCGACGACCGCGTGCCGGCCGCGCCCACGCTGCGGCGCGACGGCACCCGGCTGCGCATCGAGCCCGGCAGCGACGCGGTGCCGGTGGCGCGCTGGGCGCTGTGGCGGCGCATCGGCGGCCAGTGGCGCTTTGCCGTGCTGCCCGGCCCGGTGCGGCAGTTCGCCGCCGAAGGCGCCGACCGCGTGGCGCTGGCGGCCGTCAGCCGCACCGGCGTCGAAGGGCCGCGCCACCTGCTGAGCCTGTCCTGACACCATGAGCCTGCCCCGCACCGAACAACCGCACCCCGAGCATCCCGGCCTCGACGGCTACGACACGCCGCGGCTGCTGGCCGCCTTCGTCGATGACCAGGCGCGCGCGGCCGAGGCCGTGCGCGCCGCGCTGCCGGCGCTGCAGCAGGCCGTGGACGAAGCCGTGCCGCGGCTGCGGCGGGGTGGCCGGCTCATCACCGTGGGCGCCGGCACCAGCGGGCGGCTGGGCGTGCTCGACAGCGTCGAGCTCGGCCCCACCTTCGACTGGCCGCGCGAGCGCGCCCCGGCGCTGCTGGCCGGCGGTGAAGGCGCCATGTTCGTGGCCGTGGAAGGCGCCGAAGACAGCGCGCCGCGCGGCGCCGAGGACCTGATGGCGCTGAAGCCCGGGCCCGACGACGTGGTGATCGCGCTCGCGGCCTCCGGCAGCACGCCCTACGCGCTGGGCGCCATCGACGCCGCGCGGGCGGCCGGCGCCTTCACCATCGGCATCGCCAACAACCCCGGCGCGGCGCTGCTGGCGGCAGCGCAGCTCGGCGTGCTGCTTGACACCGGGCCCGAGGTCATCAGCGGCAGCACGCGGCTGAAGGCGGGCACGGCGCAGAAGATCGCGCTCAACACCTTCAGCAGCGCCTGCATGGTGCGGCTCAACAAGGTCTACGGCAACCTGATGGTGGACCTGCGCGCCACCAACGCCAAGCTCGTGAAGCGCGCGCTGCGGCTGACGGTGCGCGCCAGCGGCGCGGACGAGGCGGCTGCACAGGCCGCGCTGCAGGCCGCGGGGCTGCGCGTGAAGACCGCGATCGTCATGCTGAAGGCCGGCGTCGATGCGGCTACGGCCGAGTCGCGGCTGGCAGCGGCCGACGGCAGCGTGCAGCGCGCGCTGAACGAGGGCTGAGCGTGAGCGCCGCGCGCGAGCCGGCGCTCGACGTGTTCCGCGGCGCCACCGTGGCGCTGATGATCCTCGTCAACAACCCCGGCAGCTGGAACGCGCTGTACCCGCCGCTGGCGCACGCGGCCTGGCACGGCGTCACGCCCACCGACCTGGTGTTCCCGTTTTTCCTGTTCGCGGTGGGCCACGCGCTGGCGCTGGTGATGCCGGGGCTGCTGGCCGGGCCGCCGCATGTGTTCTGGGGCCGCGTGGCGCGGCGCACCGCGCTGATCTTCGGCATCGGCCTCGTGCTCAACGCCGCGCCCTTCGTGCGCTGGGACGCCGCGGGCGAGCTGGTACTGCGCGACTGGAACCAGCTGCGCATCATGGGCGTGCTGCAACGCATCGCGCTGTGTTTCGGCGCGGCCGCGGCCATTGTCTGGTGGACCGAGCGCCACACGGCGCGTCCGGAGCGCGCCGTGCTCGCCGTGGTGGTCGTGCTGCTGCTGGGCTACCAGGCGATGTGTGTGACCCTGGGTACGCCGGGCGATGCGTACTCGCTGCAGGGCTGGTTCGGTACTGCGTGGGACAAGGCCCTGCTCGGCGAGAGCCACCTCTACCGCGGCGAAGGTGTTCCGTTCGACCCCGAGGGCCTGGCCAGCACGCCGCCGGCCATCGCCCAGGTGCTGCTGGGCTGGTGGGTGGGCCGCACGCTCGGCCGCGGCGCCCTCGACGCGCGGGCCGTGGCGCGCCTCTTCGCCGCCGCGGTGGTGCTGGGCGTGCTGGCCTACGCCTGGCAGCTGGGCGTGCCGCTCAACAAGAAGATCTGGACCTCGTCGTATGTGCTGCTCACCACGGCGCTGGCGATGGCCACGCTGGCGGCGCTGATCCATCTTCTGAACCACGGCGCCCGGCTCGACGGCCGGCCTTCGCGCGCCACCGGGGGCTGGGTGGCGCTGTGCACCTGGTTCGGCCGCAACCCGCTGGGCCTGTTCGTGCTGGCCGGGCTGCTGCCGCGCTTCCTGGGCCTGATCCGCTGGCAAGCGGGCACCGCCGCCGATGGCAGCGTGCGCTGGACGAGCCCACTGCCCTGGGTGCACGAGCACGTGGCGGTGCCGCTCGCTTCGCTCGTCAGCACCGACCCGCGCCTGGGTTCATTCGTCTTCGCGCTGCTGAACCTGGCCTTCTACAGCGCCATCGCCTGGGCGCTGCATCGGCGGCGGCTGTACTGGCGGGTCTGAGCCCGGCGCCAGCAGCCAGCGCGCCAGCGGCGCGGGCTCGGTGAACAGCTGGCTGTCCTCGTCGCCCACGGCGCGCAGCACGGCGCGCCAGCGGCCGGCGTGGCACCACACGCGCAGGGTGTAGAGCTGGGCCTCGCCCATGTCCGAGCGCCGCGTCATGGCGCAGGCTCGAAGCGGATGGTGACGCTGCTGGCGTGCTCGCGGATCAAGGTGTCCGATTCGACATAGGCGAATGCCTCGAATCTGGAGAGGAAAGACTGGGTGTGCCCGGCCACGACATCGAAGCTGATCGATGAGGTCGGCTCGGCCCCGAACGCCGTCACGCAGCTGCTGACCGCCTTTTCAAGGCCGCTGCGGACCAGGGTGAGCGCGTACACGCCCACGCCGGAATCTTCGTTGTAGCGGCACGAGCCCGCCGTCTGCTCGAAGGTGACGGTGACCCGCCCTGCCCGCGCGAACTGGACGTTGTAGTGCATCCACTGGCCGATGGAGCCTTCGCCGTACCGGGCGAAAGGGCCCAGGTCATACCAACTGAACAACCAGCGGGCGTCCTGCTGCCAGCGCAAGGTGCGGGCATCCACCCGGCGCAGCTGCTGGGTGGCGGTCCAGTCCCTCGGGCCGCAGTTCACGCGCCTGTCCAAGGGCAGGCTCTGGGGGCTGGACTCGTCCGTGACGTCGCTGCGGAGGTACTTCGCATCCGACACGGGCGGCGTGGGATCCACCAGCACGTTGCACGTGTCGCGCGTCCTGAACACAGTGACGCGCAGGTCGTTGTTGAAACTCAGGTCCAGCTGCAGCAGCGGTGCCGGGTTGTCGCCCCAGAAGCCGGCGCAGGGCGAGCCCACGCGCTCGATGGTCAGTGGTGCTTCGAACGCCGCCTCGGCCACCCCGGCCGTGGCCAGCGCCGGGGCCATCTCGATGAACACCGGGCTGCCCAGGTACGGCGCCTCCAGCCGCCGTACCTCGACACCGGCGATTCGCACGCTCAAGCCCTCGCTGCCGCCGCTGCGGCCGCTGGGGCAGCCCAAAGCGGCGATGGCCCCCGACAGTTCCAGCCGGCCGTTGCGCGGCACGTACAGACTGCCGCGGGTGGTGCTGCTGCCGGCGCGTTCGCCGCCGAGTGCCGGGGCCAGCGTCTCGGACACCTCGCCGCTGGACAGCCGGCCCACCGCCTGCAGCCGCGTGCCGCAGTACTGCGCCGCCTTCAGCACGCTGCCCAGTTCGCCGGCGTTGCTGATCAGCCGGATGAGCTCGTCGTACTGCCCGCTGTCGCGGCAGCGCTGCCACGGGGCCTGCAGCACGGCGTCCACCAGGGCAGGCTGTGCGCGTTCCTCGATCTGCGCCTGCGCCAGGGCCCGCACGGGCGCGGGGGGCTCCAGGCTCTGCACCTGCGCCACCGCCTGCTCGCCATCGCGGGCCTCTTGCACCGCCTCGGTGTACTCCACGCTGCCCACGTCCACCACCGCGCCCTGGCGGCTGGCGTAGAAGCGCAGCGCGTCGCTGGTGAGGTTCTCCACCACGCTCACGTAGCGTGTGGGCGCGATGCCCGAGCACACCGCGCCCAGCCGCTGCACGGCGGCCTCCCAGAAGAGCACCGGCTTCACGGCGCGCGAGAGCGTTGCAAAGCTCGTCACCGTGGTGGCTGCGGCGTCGTCCAGCGCCAGGCCGTAGGCCGTGCAGGCCAGCGTGCGGGCCTCGTTGAGGAAGCGCGCCGCGTCGCCCGAGCCGGTGGACTGCAGGTAGGCCGCCGTGGCCGTGGCCAGCTGTGCGGCCTGCTCGTACTGGCCGGTGACGGCCAGCGCGTTGACGGCGCCGACCATGCAGGCGCCGTAGAGCTCCACGTCCGCCGCCGTGCGGGCCGTCATGCCGCCCTCGGCGAACTCGGGCAGGCCACCGCAGGGGGGTGATGGCGGTGCGGCCAGCGCGCGCCGCCGGCCATCGGCCGCCCCGAACCCCGCCGCCGTGGCCGGTGGTGCCGCGAAACGGGCGATCTGCACCTGCAGCCGCCCGTCGGCCAGCCGCGTGGTCGGCAGCGGCACGCCGTCGTAGGTGAGCGTGCCGCCCGCCGGCAAGGCCATCGACGGCGGCAGCGTCAGGGTCACCGTGGCCGGCTTCTCGAGCACGGTGCCGGCGGGCGCGAAGCGCAGGTGCAGGCGCTGCGCGGTGGAGGCACTGGCGGTGGAGATGCCCACGGTGGCGGCCGCCGACAGCGCGCCGTCGGGCACGGCCAGTTCCACGCGCACGCCTTCGGTGGTGGCCAGCAGCACGGTGCCGCCGGCCACGCCCAGGGCCTGCGAAGTGCTCTGGCCGGCCGCCACCTGCGTGGGTGCGGGAGGCGGCGGCTCGGGGGCCGGATCGCCGCCACCGCCACAGGCGGCGAGCAGCAGGCCCAGCACGAGCGTCAGGCACGCGCCTCGGCAACCTGGGCTTCGGTCCGGCAGGCCGCGCTGCGGGCGTGGCGGGGCGTGGTGTGTGGGCATCGATGACTCCTGGCGTGCCAGGGCATCGTGGGCGGCCGGCGTTTCCCGGGCGTTTCCTCAGGGCCTGTCGGCCCGCATGAGCGCCACCGTGGTTTCCAGGTCGTGTGGCCAGGGCGTCGGTGGCCCCAGCCGGGCTGCGTCGAGCTGCCGGCGGATGGCGCCCTGCTCGCCCCGGTCGAGAGTCGGGCTCTCGGCCAGCCAGTGCAGCAGCGCGCCGGCTTCGGCATGGCGGCCCTCGTGCAGCAGCGCCTCGCCCCAGAGCTGCACCGCCTGCAGCCGCCGCGGCGGCTGCGACGCCGCCACGGCCATGGCCTCGATGCGCCTCGCCCGCTCGCGCACCTCGTGCCGCCGGCCGCGGCGGATGTCGATGCGCGCCAGGCCCACTTCGGCGTCGAAGCTCACCTGCTGCTGCGGCGTCTGCTCCAGCCGCTCCATCAGCGCCGCCAGACGACGGCCGGCGGTGTCGAGCTCACCGAGCTCGATCTCGGCCAGCGCCAGGTTGACGCTGCAGAACAGCACGCCCGCGGTCATGCCGTGCTGCTCGGAGACGCGCAGCCCGTTTTCGAGGTTGGCGCGCGCCTCCGGCCACTGCGCCAGCGCGCGGTGGTGGTTGCCGATGATGTTGTAGAGGTGGCCGATCTGCGCCCCGTGGCCCAGCTCCAGCGCGATCGGCAGCGCGCGGTTCAGGTCGGCCAGCGCGTCCTCGAAGCGCCCGAGCTTGGACAGCGCGATGGCCGCCGTGCTCAGCGCCACCACCATGCCGTAGCGGTCGCCGTCGGCCTCGACGTCGGCCAGCATGCGCCGCGCGTGCGGCAGCGCCTCTTCGGCCCGGCCCAGCAGGTACAGCGACAGCGCGGCGGTGTTGCGGCAGCCCACCAGGGAGCGCCGCTCGCCGCAACGCAGGGCGCTCTCGATGCCGGCCTCCGCAAAGCGCAGGGCCTCGGCGGCGTGGCCGCGCTGGTACAGCAGGGCGCACAGCACCTGGCGCGCGTGGGTCAGCAGCCGGGTGGCGTCGAGGTCGGTTTCGGGCAGCTGCAGCAGCTCGCGCAGCGTCGCGATGCCCTCGTCGAAGCGGCCGTTGATCTCGTACAGCGCGCGCCAGGCCGGCAGCATCTGCCGCAGCCGCACGGTCTGCGCGGCATCGAGCGCGTGGTGCCAGGCGACGCGGGCGTTGGCCTCTTCAGCGGCGAACTGGCGCGCCAGCTGCTGGGGGTCGGAGCGCACGAGCGGCGCCCAGGTGCCCAGCAGCTCGGCGAAGTGGGCCGCGTGCCGCCCGGCGCCGTCGGCGCGCCGCGGCGGGTCTTCGGCCAGCCGCTCGCGGGCGAAGCGCTGCACCACCGGGTGCATCGAGAAGCGCCCGGTCTCGGCGTCGGCGGCCAGCAGGCTGGCGTCGACCAGGGCCGACAGCAGCGGCAGCGGGCAGCCGGCCACGGCTTGCGCGGCCGCGCGCGTGAAGCCGCCTTCGAAAACCGCCAGCGCGGCCAGCGCCTGCTGCTCGCGCGCCACCAGCAGCCGCCACGAGCCCTGCAGCACCGCGCGCAGGCTGGCGTGCTCGGCGCGCGCCGGGGCGCCGGGCGCCGCCGGGTCGCGTTCGAGCAGGTCCAGCGACGACGTGGCCTCGCGCTGCAGGTCCTCGGCGATGGTCTCGGGCGGCAGCAGCCGCACCCAGCTGGCCGCCAGCTCCAGGGCCAGCGGCATGCCGCCCAGCGTGTCGCAGATCGCCAGCACCGCCGGCAGGTGCGCGGCCAGCGCAAAGCCGCGCCGCGCGGCGCCCGCGCGCTGCTTGAACAGGCGCACGGCGTCGAAGCTGGCGGCGGCCTCGAGGTCGCGGCTGTCGTCGTCGGGCACGGCCAGGCCCGCGAGTGGCAGCACGCGCTCCTCGGCCAGCGCCAGGCGGCTGCGCGACGTGACGACGAGCACCAGCGCCGGCAGCGCCGCCAGCAGCGCCTGCAGGCGCGGCGGCAGGTCGGGCAGGTGCTCGGCGTTGTCCAGCACCAGCAGGCCGCGGCCGGGCGTCAGCCAGCCGCGCAGCAGATCTGCCAGCGGGTCGGGCCCGTCACCGAGCGACTGGCCGAGTGCCTGGGCAGCCAGGGGCGTGAGCTCGGCGGCGGACTGGGCGTCGTGCAGCGGCACCCAGGCCGACCCCGCCGGAAAGCGCCCGGCCAGGCGTGGCAGCGCCTGGCGCGCGAGGCTGCTCTTGCCGATGCCGCCCGGGCCCAGCACGGTGAGCAGCCGGCACCCGGGATCGTCCAGCAGCGCCTCCAGCGTGGACAGCTCCAGCCGGCGGCCGATGAAGGGATCGACGGGCTCGCGGGCCGCTGCCGCCGCCTCGCCCGGGCCGGCGCCCTGGGCGGCCTGCATCAGCTCGCGCAGCGCACGCGACGGCTCGGTGCCCAGTTCCTGCGCCAGCGCGACGGCGTAGCGCCGGTACTCGGCGGCGGCGTCGCCGGGGCGGCCCGCGGCGATCGCGGCCTGCATCAGCGCCGCGACGGCCGACTCGTCGAGCGCGTCCACCGCGAGCAGCCGGCGGGCCGCGTCGGCGCGTTGCTCGGGCCGCTCACCCGCGCCGAGCCGGGCGCGGGCGACGGCCAGCCAGGCCTCGTCCAGGCGCGCCCGCTCGCTGGCCAGCCAGGCCGACCAGCCGCTGTTGCGCGCATCGTCCAGCCCCTGCAGCGGCGGCCCGCGCCGCCAGGCGAGCGCCGCCTCGGGGTCGGCCCGGCGCGTGGCCTCGAAGGCGGCCAGGTCGGTGGCCACCGGCCAGCGCAGCGCCTGCGGCGTGGCCTCCAGGCCCTGCACGCCCGGCACGGCCTGCGCCTTGAACAGCACCTTGCGCAGATTGCGCCGCGCGTCGGCCATGTCGGCGTCGGGCCACAAGAGCGCGGCGATGCGGTCGCGCTCGACCCAGGCGCCGCCGGCCAGCGCCAGCACCACCAGCAGCTGGAAGCGGCGCTCGGCGGCAAAGTGCTGCGGTGGCTCACCCGCCAGTTCGGGCGTGCCCCACAGCCGCAGGGCCGGGTTTGCGGGGGTCATGGACGTTGCGGGTTGGGCGTCGACGGCTCATCCTAGCCGCCAAGTCCTGCAGCTTTGCAGCCCCTGCCTGTGCGGGATGGCCGCGCGGCGGCCTACCATGCGCGCGCCGCGCCAACCCCGGCCTGCACCCCGACACCCACGAGGAGTCCCTGATGAACGCCCCGCTGCCTGAGTTTGCGCTGCCCCGCATCGAACCCCGTCCGGTGCCCGCGGCGATGCTCGACGCGCTGAAGGCCCGCTTCGGCGAGCGCTGCAGCACCGCGCAGGCCGTGCGCGAGCAGCACGGCCGCGGCGAGAGCGTCTACGACGCCGCGCCGCCCGAGGCCGTGCTGTTCTGCGAAAGCGACGAGGACGTGGTCTTCGCGGTGCGGCTGGCGCACGAGCACGCGGTGCCGGTCATTCCCTTCGGCGTGGGCAGCTCGCTCGAGGGCCACCTGCTGGCGGTGCAGGGCGGCATCAGCCTGGATCTGTCACGCATGACGAAGATCCTCGCCGTGCACGCCGAGGACCTGACGGTCACCGTGCAGGCCGGCGTCACGCGCGAGCAGCTCAACCGCGAGATCCGGGACACCGGCCTCTTCTTCCCCATCGACCCCGGCGCCAACGCCAGCCTGGGCGGCATGGCGGCCACGCGCGCCAGCGGCACCAACGCCGTTCGCTACGGCACGATGCGCGAGAACGTGCTGGGCCTCACCGTCGTCACCGCCAGTGGCGAGCGCGTGCACACCGGCACCCGCGCCCGGAAGAGCAGCGCCGGCTACGACCTGACGCGCCTCTTTGTCGGCAGCGAGGGCACCTTGGGCGTGATGACCGAGATCACGCTGAAGCTCTACCCGCTGCCCGAGGCCGTGAGCGCCGCGGTGTGCCACTTCCCGAGCATCGATGCCGCGGTGCGCACGACGATCCAGATCATCCAGATGGGCGTGCCCATCGCGCGCTGCGAGCTGCTCGACGCCAACGCCATCCGCGCCGTCAACCGCCACAGCAAGCTCGAGCTCGCCGAGCAGCCGATGCTGCTGATGGAGTTCCACGGCAGCGAGGCCGGCGTCAAGGAGCAGGCCGAGATGGTGCAGGCCCTGGCGGCCGAGTCCGGTGGCGGCGGCTTCGAGTGGGCGACGACGCCCGAGGCGCGCACGAAGCTGTGGACGGCGCGCCACCAGGCCTACTTCGCGGCGCTGCAGATGCGCCCCGGCTGCCGCTGCCAGAGCAGCGACACCTGCGTGCCCATCTCGATGTTGGCCGAGAGCATCAACGAGAGCGTGGCCGAGGCCGAGGCGAGCGGCATCCCGTACTGGATCGTCGGCCACGTGGGCGACGGCAACTTCCACCTCAGCTACCTGATGGACCCCGACGACCCGGCCGAGCACGCCGCGGTGGAGCGCCTGAACGTGCAGATGGTGGAGCGCGCCATCCGCCTGGGCGGCACCTGCACCGGCGAGCACGGCATCGGCCTGCACAAGATGGGCTACCTGGTGGCCGAGGCCGGCGAGGGCACGGTGGCGCTGATGCGCGCGGTGAAGCAGGCGCTGGACCCGAAGAACATCATGAACCCGGGCAAGGTGTTCCGGGCCTGAGCCTGGGCGGGGTGTTGCTCAGCCGGCCGGCGCCGGCACGCTGAAGCGCTTGGTGATCTCGCCCTTGGCGTTGGTGCTCTCGAGCTGCACGCCAAAGCCCCACAGCCGGGCGACGTGCTTCAGCACCTCGGCGGCGGTGTCGTGCAGCGGGCGGTCGTTGTGCTGGAAGTGCCGCAGCGTGAGGCTGCGGTCGCCGCGCAGGTTGACGTTCCAGACCTGGATGTTGGGCTCGCGGCTGCCCAGGTCGTACTGGCGACTCAGCATCTCGCGCACCTGGCGGTAGCCGCGCTCGTCGTGGATGGCCGCCACCTCGTACTCGGCGTCCTTCTCATCGTCGCGGATCGCGAACAGGCGCAGCTCGCGCATCAGCTTCGGGCTCAGGAACTGGCCGATGAAGCTCTCGTCCTTGTAGTTGTGCATGGCCTCGTGCAGCGTCGGCAGCCAGGGCTTGCCGGCGATGCCGGGGAACCACGCGCGGTCTTCGTCGGTCGGGGCCTCGCAGATGCGCTGGATGTCGGTGTACATCGCAAAGCCCAGGGCGTACGGGTTCAGGCCGCTGTACGCCGGGTGCCCCACCGGCGGCTGGAAGATGACGTTGGTGTGCGACTTGAGCCACTCGATCATCACGCCGTCGGTGAGAAACCCGTCGTCGTACATCGTGTTCAGCAGCCGGTGGTGCCAGAAGGTGGCCCAGCCCTCGTTCATGACCTGCGTCTGCCGCTGCGGGTAGAAGTACTGCGCCACCTTGCGCACGATGCGCACGATCTCGCGCTGCCAG
Organism: Rubrivivax sp.; assembly: GCA_027483705.1. GTDB lineage: Bacteria > Pseudomonadota > Gammaproteobacteria > Burkholderiales > Burkholderiaceae_C > Rubrivivax. Next base: position 2,533 of record JAIXTY010000083.1, on the reverse strand, counting down.
GGCTCCAGCAGCGGCGCGTTCTTCTCGATGAAGTACAGCAGGTTCTCCTGCGGCTCTTCGGGGAAGCGCTTGCTCTCGCTGGCGGAGGCCTCCTTCTCGGCCTTGCGCGGCAGCGTGCGCCACAGGTCGTTGACCTGGCGCTGCGCGTAGGCCTCGCGGTCCACGCGCTCGGCGAGTTCCTGCGCCAGGCTCTTGCGCGTGGGGCGGCGGTAGCGGTCGACGCCGTGGTTGGCCAGCGCGTGGCAGCTGTCGAGGAAGCTCTCGACGGTGTCCATGCCGTGCTTGTCTTCGCAGGCGGCGACGTAGTTCTTGGCGTAGACGAGGTAGTCGATGATCGACGCCGCGTCCGTCCACATGCGGAACAGGTAGTTGCCCTTGAAGAAGCTGTTGTGGCCGTAGGCCGCGTGCGCGATGACGAGCGCCTGCATCGCCAGCGTGTTCTCCTCCATCAGGTAGCTGATGCAGGGGTTGCTGTTGATGACGATCTCATAGGCCAGCCCCATGTGGCCGCGCTTGTAGTTCTTCTCGGTGGCGATGAACTCCTTGCCGTAACTCCAGTGGCGGTAGTTCACCGGCATGCCCACGCTGGCGTAGGCGTCCATCATCTGCTCGGCGGTGATGATCTCGAGCTGGTTCGGGTAGGTGTCGAGGCCGAAGCGCTCGGCCGTGGCCTTGATGATGCGGTGGTAGCGTTCGATGAGCTCGAAGCTCCAGTCGCTGGGGCCGGGCAGCGGCTCGCCGGGCCGCTCGGCCAGTGGCAGGGGTTGCTCCAGGGCCAGCGGGCGTGGCTTCATGCTGCTTTCGCGCCTTCCTTCTTGAACAGGTCGCGGAACACCGGGTAGATCTGGTCGGCGCTGGTGGCCTTCTTCATGGCGAAGTGCTTGTACGCGGCCTGCAGCTGGGTGTATTCCTCCCAGAGGTTCTGCTCTTCTTCCGCCACCTGCACGTAGGCGAAGTAGCGCACCAGGGGCAGCAGCTTGTCGCTCAGCAGCTCGCGGCAGCGGCCGCTGTCGTGGTGCCAGTTGTCGCCGTCGCTGGCCTGCGCGCCGTAGATGTTCCACTCACTCGGGTTGTAGCGGGCGCGGATGATCTCTTCCATCAGCACCAGCGCGCTGCTGACCACGGTGCCGCCGGTCTCGCGGGCGTGGAAGAAGTTCTGCTCGTCCACCTCGGACGCCTGCGTGTGGTGGCGGATGAAGACCAGGTCGATCTTCTCGTAGTGCCGCGTCAGGAACAGGTACAGCAGGATGAAGAAGCGCTTGGACAGCTCCTTACGGCCCTCGTCCATCGAACCCGACACGTCCATCAGGCAGAACATCACGGCCTTGCTGGTGGGCACCGGCACCTTGATGCGGCTGCGGTAGCGCAGGTCGATGGGGTCGAGGTAGGGGATGCGTTCGACGCGGGCGCGCAGCAGCTCGATCCGCTCGACCAGGGCCCGGATGTGCGCCTCGGCCACCGCGTCGCCGGGGTGCAGCGCGGCGCGACATTCGGCGAGTTCCTCTTCCAGCTCCTTCAGCGTGCGGCGCTTGCCGGCGCCCAAAGCGATGCGGCGGCCCAGCGCGCCGCGCATGCTGCGCACCACGTGCAGGTTGTTCGGCGTGCCGTCGCTGGAGAAGCCCGCGCGCTGGCTCTTCCACTCGGGCATCTCGGCCAGCTGCGTGCGCACCAGGTGCGGCAGCGCCAGGTCCTCGAAGAAGACCTGCATGAACTCTTCCTTGCTCAGCGCGAAGACGAAGTCGTCCTCGCCCTCGCCCTGGTCGCTGGCCTGGCCTTTCCCGCTGCCGCCGCCGCCTTGGCCACCCTTCGGCTTCTCGATGCGGTCGCCCTGCACGTACTCGCGGTTGCCGGGGTGCACGACTTCGCGCACGCCGCCGCTGCCGTGGCCGAACACCGGCTCGGAGATGTCCTTCTTCGGGATGCGGATGTCCTCGCCGCGCTCGATGTCGCGGATGCCGCGCCCGTCGATCGCGCGCTTGACGGCGTCCTTCACCTGCTCCTTGTAGCGGCGAAGGAAGCGCTCGCGGTTGCCGATGGACTTGTTCTTGCCCGCCAGGCGCCGGTCGATGATGGCTTGCACGCGTGGCCCTTCGTTCAGCTGGATTTGCGCACGCGCAGGTACCACTCGCACAGCAGGCGCACCTGCTTCTGCGTGTAGCCCTTGGCCACCATGCGCGTCACGAAGTCCTCGTGCTTCTTGGCTTCATCCGCGCTGGCCTTGGCGTTGAAGCTGATCACCGGCAGCAGCTCTTCGGTGTTCGAGAACATCTTCTTCTCGATCACGGTGCGCAGCTTCTCGTAGCTCGTCCACACCGGGTTGTTGCCCTGGTTGTTGGCGCGCGCGCGCAGCACGAAGTTGACGATCTCGTTGCGGAAGTCCTTCGGGTTGGCGATGCCGGCGGGCTTCTCGATCTTCTCGAGCTCGGCGTTGAGCGACGCGCGGTCGAACGCTTCGCCGGTGTCGGTGTCGCGGTATTCGTGGTCCTGGAGCCAGTAGTCGGCGTAGGTGACGTAGCGGTCGAAGATGTTCTGG
>JAIXTY010000053.1 GCA_027483705.1 Rubrivivax sp. | reverse complement strand
CGATGAAGGCGCAGGTGCCGCCTTCCTTCTGCATCTCGGCAATGACCTGCAGCGTGAGGGTGGTCTTGCCCGAGGATTCAGGGCCGTAGATCTCGACCACGCGGCCGCGCGGCAGGCCGCCGACGCCCAGGGCGATGTCCAGGCCCAGGCTGCCGGTGGAGACGACCTGGATGTCCTCGATGACCTCGCCTTCGCCCAGGCGCATGATCGAGCCCTTGCCGAACTGCTTTTCGATCTGGGCCAGCGCCGCCTGCAGGGCCTTGGCCTTTTCGGTGTTCAGCGCTTTGACGGGTGCGTCCACGGGGCTCTCCTGGGTGAATGTCGGATGGCGGCGATGATAGCCAAAAGACTGGATAGGCGTACAGCCCTTTCGACGGGCCGCCGACGGGGGAACCCGCCCGGGGGTGGCGCCGGCATCGGGGCTGGCGCGGTTGACGGCGCGCAAGGTCGGCGTCACTCTGCTCCCTAGAATCCCGCCACCGCGCCAGCCCGCACCGGGCCACCAGAGCCGCAGGAGACAAGCCATGCGAATCCTCATCGCCGAAGACGACCAGGTGCTGGCCGACGGTTTGCTGCGCAGCCTGCGCTCCTCGGGCTACGCCGTCGACCAGGTCGGCAACGGCTCCGAGGCCGACGGCGCGCTGGCCGCGCACGAGTTCGACCTCGTCATCCTCGACCTCGGCCTGCCCAAGATGCACGGCTTCGAGGTGCTGCGCAAGCTGCGCGCACGCGGCAGCGCGGTGCCGGTGCTCATCCTCACCGCGGCCGACAGCGTGGAGCAGCGCGTCAAGGGCCTCGACCTCGGCGCCGACGACTACATGGCCAAGCCGTTTTCGCTGCAGGAGCTCGAAGCCCGCGTGCGGGCCCTCACGCGGCGCGGCCTGGGCACGGCGAGCAGCCTGCTCAAGCACGGCCCGCTCACGTTCGACGCCACCGGCCGCGTGGCCTACCTCAACGACCAGATGGTGGAGCTGTCGGCCCGCGAGCTGAGCCTGCTGGAGGTGCTGCTGCAGCGCGCCGGCCGGCTGGTGAGCAAGGACCAGCTGGTGGAGCGCCTGTGCGAGTGGGGCGAAGAGGTCAGCAACAACGCCATCGAGGTCTACATCCACCGGCTGCGCAAAAAGATCGAGCAGGGGCCGGTGCGCATCGCCACGGTGCGCGGCCTCGGCTACTGCCTCGAGAAGATTGCAGCCTGACGGAGCCCGCCACAGCCGCCGGGGCCGCGTGACGGCGGCCCGCCGTGCCTGACCGCCTGCGCCGCCACGAACAGCGTTCGCTGTTCGGCGAGATCCTCGACTGGATGCTCGCGCCGCTGCTGCTGCTGTGGCCGATGAGCCTGGGGCTCACCTGGCTGGTGGCGCAGGGCATCGCCAACCGCCCCTACGACCGCGAGCTCGCCGAGGCCGTGCTCGCGCTGGCCGGGCAGGCGTCGGTGCAGGTGGTGTCGGCCGAGGGGCCGGCGCCGCCCGAGCTGCGCCAGACCCTCGATCGCACCGCCGCGTCGCTGCTGCGCAGCGAGGAGGACGGCGACAACGTCTACTTCCAGGTGCTGGGCGCCCGCGGCCAGCTGATGGCCGGCGACGCCCGCCTGAACCTGCCCGACAACAGCCCGTTTGCCGAGTCGCGCCGTGGCCCGTCCGATCTGGGCGGCGTCCGCTTCCGCGACGACTTCATGGGCGACGAACCGGTGCGCGTGGCCTGGCTGGCGCTGCCCGGCGGCGGCGGCGAGGGCGATGCGCTGGTGCAGGTGGCCGAGACGCTGGGCAAGCGATCCCGCCTGGCCACCGAGATCATCAAGGGCGTGCTGCTGCCGCAGTTCGTGATCCTGCCGGTGGCGGTGCTGCTGGTGTGGCTGGCGCTGGCCCGCGGCATCCGGCCGCTGGCCGACCTGCAGCAGCGCATCCGCCGCCGCGACAGCACCGACCTGAGCCCGATCGAGGTGGGCGGCGTCCCCGACGAGGTGGCGCCACTGGTGGGCGCCATCAACGACCTGCTGCAGCGCCTGGATCAGACCATCGCCGCCCAGCGCCACTTCCTGGCCGACGCCGCGCACCAGCTGAAGACGCCGCTGGCCGGCCTGCGCATGCAGGCGGAGCTGGCCGCGCGCGAGATCGAGGCCGGCCGCGGCGACACGGCGACGATGCGGCACTCGCTGGAGCAGATCGCGGTGTCGACGCAGCGCGCCGCACACATGGTCAACCAGCTGCTGGCGATGGCGCGGGCGGATGCCGCGTCGGGCCAGGTGCTGCAGCAGCAGCCGGTGGACCTGGCGGCCCTGGTCCGCTCGGTGGTGCGCGACTTCGTCGCCAAGGCCATGGACCGCCGCATCGACCTCGGCTACGAGGGCCCCGACGACGAGGCCGCGCCGGCCAGCGTCACCCTGCAGGGCGAGCCCGTGCTGCTGGGCGAGCTGGTGCGCAACCTGGTGGACAACGCGTTGCAGTACACGCCGGCCGGCGGCACCGTGACGGCCCGCGTGGTGCCCGATCCCTTCGGCCAGGTGGTGGTGCTGCAGGTGGAGGACACCGGCCCCGGCATCCCGCCGGCCGAGCGCGACGCGGTGTTCCGGCCCTTCTACCGCGCACTGGGCACGCAGGTCGACGGCAGCGGCCTGGGCCTGGCCATCGTGCACGAGATCGCGCAGCGCCACGGCGCCAGCATCACGCTGGCCGACGCGCGGCCGCGCCACGCCGGGCCGGCGGCGCCGTCGCCCGGCGCGCTGTTCACGGTGCGTTTCCCGCTGGCAGCGGCGTTGCCGCCGGCTAGCTCTGCATGAGCCGCTTGCTGCGCGAGACGGACATCAGGATCCCGAGCCCCAGCCCCAGCGTCACCATCGCGGTGCCGCCGTAGCTCACAAACGGCAGCGGCACGCCCACCACCGGCAGGATGCCGCTGACCATGCCCATGTTGACGAAGGCGTAGGTGAAGAAGCTCATCGTCACCGCGCCGGCCAGCAGCCGCGAGAACACGGTGGGCGCCTCGGCCGCGATGACAAGGCCGCGGAAGATCAGGAAGGTGAACGAGAACAGCAGCACCAGCACGCCTGCGAGGCCGAACTCCTCGCTGAACGCGGCGAAGATGAAGTCGGTGGTGCGCTCGGGGATGAACTCCAGATGCGTCTGCGTGCCCTGCATGAAGCCCTTGCCCGCCAGGCCGCCGGAGCCGATGGCGATCATGCCCTGCAGGATGTGGAAGCCCTTGCCGAGCGGATCCTTCGTGGGGTCGAGCAGCGTGCACACGCGGGTCTTCTGGTACTCGCGCAGGCCCACCCATTCCACGCCCGGCTGGCACCAGGTGTCGCCCATCACGACGATGGTCACGATGCCCACCGCGCCCAGCACCAGCACCGGCACGACGAGCCGCCAGCTCAGGCCGGCGAAGAAGATCACGTAGACGCCGGCGGCCAGCACCAGCAGCGCAGTGCCGAGGTCCGGCTGCTTGACGATCAGCCCCACCGGCACCGCCAGCAGCGCCCCGGCCACCAGGAAGTCGGCCACGCGCAGCTGGCCCTCGCGCTTCTGGAACCACCAGGCCAGCATCAGCGGCAGCGCGATCTTCAGGATCTCGCTGGGCTGGATGACCGTGATGCCGATGTCGAGCCAGCGCGTGGCGCCCTTGCGCGTGACGCCGAACAGCTCCACGGCCACCAGCAGCACCACGCCCGCCACGTACAGCGGCACCGCCAGGCGCTCCAGCTTCTGCGGCGGCACCTGCGCGACGGTGAAGATGACCACCAGCGCGATCAGCATGTTGCGGCTGTGGTCGCCGAAGCGCGTGCCGCTGTCGAAGCCGGCCGAGTACATCACCACCAGGCCGATGGCGGCCAGCAGGCCGATGGCCACCGCCAGCGGGCCGTCGAAACCGGCGAACACGCGCACCAGGCGCGAGGTCCAGGATGGCTGCTCGAAGACGGCGTTCATCGGGTGGCCACCGGCGTCGTGGGCATAGCGGGCGCCGTGGGCGCGGCCAGCGAGACGGTGGCCGTGGCCGGGCCCGGCAGCGCGGCCTGCGGGGCCACTGGCGCGGCCACGCCGGGCAGCGGCACATCGGTGGCGCGTCGCGGCGTGCCCACGGGCGCGCCGGCGCGGCCCTCGCGCACCAGCGCGATGTCCTCTTCGCTCGGCCACAGGCCCAGCAGCAGGTAGTCGAACACGCGGCGCGCGATGGGCGCCGCGGCCTCGGCGCCGAAGCCGGCGTTCTCCACCACCACCGCCAGCGCCACCGTGGGCTCGTCCACCGGCGCCATCGCCATGTACAGCGAGTGGTCGCGCTGGTGCTCGGCCAGCTTGGCGGCGTCGTACTTCTGGCCCTGGCGGATGCCGACGGCCTGCGCCGTGCCCGTCTTGCCGCCGCTGGCGTAGGCCGCGCCGGCGAACACGCGGGTGGACGTGCCCTCCTGCGTCACGCCGAACAGCGCCTTGCGGATGACCTCCACGTGCTCGGGCTTCAGCGGCAGCGGCGCCAGCGCCTCGCGCGGCACGGGGCGGCGCTGGCCGGTGATGGCGTCCTCGATCTCGCGCACCAGCCGCGGCTGGAAGCGCTGCCCGCCCGACACTAGCGTGGCCGTCGCGCTGGCCAGCTGCAGCATGGTGAAGTTGTTGTAGCCCTGGCCGATGCCCAGCGAGATGGTCTCGCCGGCGTACCAGCGCTGCTGCTCGGGCTTCTTGTAGTAGCGCTTCTTCCAGTCGGTGCTGGGCAGGATGCCCGTCACCTCGTTCTCGAGGTCGATGCCGGTCCTGACGCCGAAGCCGAAGGGCTCGGGCTGCTCGTGCATCAGGTCCACGCCCGTCTCGTTGGCCAGCGAGTAGTAGTAGACGTTGCTGCTCTTGACGATGCTGCGGTGCATGTCCACCGGGCCCAGGCCCTTGTCGCCGTGGCTGCGGAAGGTGTGGTTGCCGAACTGGAAGGTGCCGCCGTCGTTGATGACGGTCGCCGCCGCGCGCTTGCCGCTGTTGAGCGCCGCCATCGCCATGAAGGGCTTGAAGGTGCTGCCTGGCGGGTAGGTGCCGCGCAGGGCCCGGTTCAGCAGCGGCTTGTCGATGCTTTCATTGAGCTCGCGCCAGCTGTCGCTGTCGATGCCGTCGACGAACAGGTTGGGGTCGAAGGTGGGCTTGCTGACGAAGGCCAGCAGCTCGCCGCTGCGCGGGTCGATGGCCACCAGCGCGCCGCGGCGATCACCGAACAGCTGCTCCACCAGCGCCTGCAGCCGGATGTCGATGGACAGCACCAGCTTGTCGCCCGGGGTCGGCGGGTGGCTGTTCAGGCGCCGCACGGCGCGGCCGCCGGCGCTGGTCTCGACCTCCTCGAAGCCGGTCGTGCCGTGCAGCGGCTTCTCGTAGGCCTGCTCGAGGCCGAGCTTGCCGATGTACTCGGTGCCCTTGTAGTTGCCCTGCTCCTCTTCGGGCCAGTCTTCCATCGCCTTCTTCTCGGCGGCGTTGACGCGGCCGATGTAGCCCAGCAGGTGGCTGCCGGTCTCGCCCAGCGGGTAGTGGCGGAAGAGCCGCGCCTTGATCTGCACCGTCGGGAAACGGAAGCTCATCGCCGTGAAGCGCGCCACCTCCTCGTCGGACAGCTTGCTGCGGATGGGCAGCGACTCGGCGCCCTTCATGTCGCCCAGCAGCTGGCGGAAGCGGCGGCGGTCGCGCGGCGTGATCTCCACCACTTGCGCCAGCTCGTCGATCAGCGCGTCGAGCTCGGGGCCGCGGGCGCCACGCGTGGCGATCTCCAGCGTGTAGGCCGAGTAGTTGGTGGCCAGCACGACGCCGTGGCGGTCGACGATGAGGCCGCGGTTGGGCACGATGGGCACCACCGCGATGCGGTTGGCCTCGGCCTGCGTGGCCAGCTCGTCGTGGCGGAACACCTGGAGGTGCACCAGGCGCGCCGCCAGCAGCGCAAACAGCACCAGCACGAACAACGCGGCCGCCAGCACACGGCCGCGGAAGCGGTCGATCTCCTGTTCGACGTCGCGCAGGATGGCGGGCATGGTCGGCCTACAGGGGTCGATTCTGGTCTGGGTCGGGCGCGCGGCGCTGCGGCGCCAGCAGCAGCCAGGTCGCCAGCGGCCACAGCGCCGCCTCCAGCAGCGGCGCGGCCAGCAGCCACCAGCCCGGGAACATGTCGCCGGCGATCAGCCGCACCACCAGCGACACGGCGTGCGCGGCGGCGAACAGCAGCACCAGCTGCAGCGCCTGCTCCACCACGCCGAACCACAGCAGCCGCCGGTGCACCACCACCGCCACGTACGACAGCAGCGTGTAGGCCAGCGCGTGCTGGCCGAGCACGGCGCCCTGGTGCACGTCGAGCGCCAGGCCGGCCACGAAGGCCAGGCCCACGCTCACGCGGCGCGGCTGGTGCACGTTCCAGAACACCAGCGCCACCGCCAGCACGTCGGGCATGCCCGCGAAGCGCCCCAGCGGCAGCAGGTGCACCATGAAGGCCAGCAGCAGCGAGCCGTAGATGAACAGCGGCTTGGCCGGCAGCAGCAGCTGGTCCGAGCCCCTCGGCATGATCATGCCGAGCCTCCTTGTTTCTGCATGATCATGCCGAGCCTCCTTGGTGCAGCATGATCATGGTGAAGGCATCCCGGGCCTCGGCTTGGCCTTCTTCTCGGGCTTCACGCTCGCGAGCGGCACCGCCGGCTCCGGGCGCGGCGGCAGCTGCAGCCCGACGGGCTCCAGCACCAGCACCTGGCGTACGCCGTCGGCGTTGGCCGCCGGCTTGAGCGCGATGCGCGCGAAGCCCGACTCCACCCGCCGCTCCACTGCCGCCACGGTGGCCACCGGCAGGCCCGGCGGGTAGACACCATCGAGGCCGCTGGTGTGCAGCACGTCGCCCACCTGCACGTCGGCGTTGCCGCTCATGAAACGCAGCTCCATGCCGCCCTGGCGGCCGGCGCCGAAGGCGGCGCTGCGCTGCTGCGTGCGCGTGTTCAGCACCGGGATGGCGGCGTCCTTGTCGGACAGCAGCGTCACCTCGGCCGTGAGCGGGTAGACCTGCGTCACCTGGCCCAGCACGCCGGCCTCGGACAGCACGGGCGCGCCCAGCTTGACGTTGTGCGTGAGGCCGCGGTCGATGAACACCTTGCGCGAATACGGGTCGGCCGCCTCGTACAGCAGCTCGGCGGGCAGCGAGCGCACGGCCAGCGCCGGGCGCAGCTCGAGCAGCGCGCGCAGCCGGGCGTTTTCGGCCGCCAGCTGCTCGGCCCGCGCGGCGCGCTCGGCGAGCAGGGCCGCCCGCTGCGCCGCCTGGCGCTCGCCGTCGCGCGCGGCCGCCAGGCCGCGCAGGTAGTCGGTGCCGCCGGCGAGGATCTCCACCGGCACCGCCACCGCCCGCTGCAGCGGCAGCAGCACCACGGCAAGCGCCTGGCGCAGCGGTTGCGAGACCTTCATGCGCGTGTCGGCCACCATCAAGAAGATCGCCAGCGCCGAGAAGAACACCAGCTTGCTCAGGGCCGACGGGCCCTGGCGGAAGAACGGCGGCGGGGTGCGGTCGAGCGTGCCGAGCGGCATGACGGCCCTCAGCCGATCAGGCCCCCTCGGGGGGCCGGAGCGCAGCGACGGGGGCGCACATCACTCGGACGTGAAGATGGAGCCCAGGCGCTCCATGCGCTCCAGCGCCATGCCGCAGCCGCGCACCACGCACGTGAGCGGGTCTTCGGCCACCAGCACGGGCAGGCCGGTTTCCTCGGCCAGCAGGCGATCGAGGTCGCGCAGCAGCGCGCCGCCGCCGGTGAGCATCATCCCGCGCTCGGCGATGTCGGCGCCCAGTTCGGGCGGCGTCTGCTCCAGCGCGTTCTTCACGGCGCTGACCATCTGGTTCAGCGGGTCGGTCAGCGCCTCGAGGATCTCGTTGGAGCTGATGGTGAACGAGCGCGGCACGCCTTCGCTGAGGTTGCGGCCCTTGACCTCCATCTCCTTGACCTCGCTGCCCGGGAAGGCGCTGCCGATGGTCTTCTTGATGGCCTCGGCGGTG
>JAIXTY010000223.1 GCA_027483705.1 Rubrivivax sp. | reverse complement strand
GGCTGTTCCGCTTCGACGAGCACCTGGCGCGCCTGAACCGCAGCCTGGCCAAGCTGCGGCTGCCCGAGCCGGCCACGCGCGAGCAGTGGCTCGAGCGCTGCCGGCACCTGGTGGCGGCGCGGCCCGAGGAGGACCAGGTCGTCTACATCCAGGTCACGCGCGGCGTGGCCCCGCGCGACCACGTCATGCCCGCGAACCCGGTGCCCACCGTGTTCATGATGAGCAACCCGCTGAAGCCGGCCACGCCCGAGCAGCGCCACGCCGGCGTGGCCTGCGTGACGGCGCGCGACTTCCGCTGGGAGCGCGGCGACATCAAGAGCACCAGCCTCCTGGGCAACGTGCTGGCGCGGCAGATCTCGGCCGACCACGGCGCCACCGAGACCATCATGTTCCGCGACGGCTGGCTCACCGAGGCCGCCGCCAGCAACGTGTGGATCGTGCACGAGGGCGCCCTGCTCGGCCCGCCGAAGAGCGAGCACGTGCTCGAGGGCATCCGCGTCGAGCTGCTGCGCGAACTGTGCGAGGACTGCGGCATCGCCTACAACCTGCGCCCCATCGCCGAGGCCGACGTGCGCACCGCCGACGAGGTGCTGCTGAGCAGCGCCACGAAGGAGGTGCTGCCGGTCACGCGCATCGACGGCGAGCCCGTGGGCCACGGCGCGCTGCGCGGCCGGCCCGGCCCGGTGTACGCCCGGCTCTTCGAGGCCTACCAGCGCGCCAAGCAGACGATGTCGATCTGAACCGATGCCAGAAATCCCGCCCGAAGACAGCCTGATCGTCTACCCCAGCGCCTTCCCCATCAAGGTGATGGGCGCGCAGGTCGAGGGCTTCGAGGCCGCCATCGTGGCGGTGGCGAAGCAGTTCGACCCCGGCTTCGACGCCAGCCGCGTGGAGCGGCGGCCCAGCAAGGGCGGCAACTACCTGGGGCTGACGATCACCGTCACGGCCACCAGCCGCGAGCAGCTCGACGAGCTGTACCGCACGCTGAGCTCGCACCCGATGGTGAAGGTCGTCCTGTAGGCGACTGCGCGGCTCACGACGCCGATTCGCGCGCGTCGAGTTCCCTCACCTTGTACGGCGCCGCGTCGTCGCCCATCTCGGCGGCGCGCTGGTACCAGTAGCGCGCCAGGCGCAGGTCGCGCTCGACGCCGTCGCCCTGCTCGTACATCGAGGCCAGGATGTAGGCCGCGCCCACGTCGCCGGCCTTGGCGGCCTCGCGGTACCAGTGCGCGGCCCGGGCCGCGTCCTTGGGCCGGCCGCGGCCCAGGTAGTGCGCGGTGCCCATGGCCACCTGGGCCTCGGCGGCGCCGGTCTCGGCGGCGAGCTCGTACCAGTCGTGCGCGAGCTTCAGGTCGCGGCGGCCGAGCTGGCCGGTCTCGTAGCTCTTGGCCAGCATCAGCTGCGCCGTGACGAAGCCGCCGCGTGCCGCGCGCAGCAGCAGCTCCTCGGCTCGGGTCAGGCTGGGCTCGGGCAGCTGCCGCTTCACGTGCATGACCGCCAGGTTGAAGTCGGCCGCCGGCACGCCACGGCGCGACAGCGCTTCGAAGGCGGTGCGGGCGGCCTCGATGTGGCCCGACTCGTAGTCGATGACGGCGCGGTCGAGCTGGGCCTGCACCGCGGGTGACAGCGGCGGCGCTGCGCCGGCCATCGCGGCCGCGAGCAGCAGGGGCACGACCAGGGCTGAGGCGACGGCGCGGCAAGGCATCGGCCCACGATACCGCGGCCGGCGGGGCGCGGTGCGGCCGCATGGTCCAATCCCGACATGGCCGACCGCCCCACGATCAGCATCAAGCCCGGCAAGCCGGCCCGCGACCCGCGCCGCCCCAAGGTGCGGGGTGGCGGGCCGCCGGCCAAACCGGCCCGGCCGGCGGATGCCAGGCCCGAGCCCGCCGCGACGCCAGGCCGGCCGCGCACCGGCCCGAAGGCGGCCGAGCGGCCGCCCTCACCGCCCGCCGCCAAGGCACCATCGAGGCCACCTGCGCGGCCACCTGCGCGGCCACCCGCACGGCCACCGGCCAAGGCCACCCCAGCGCCAGCCCCACGCGCCACGCCGAAGCCGCCCGCCCGCCCTGCCGCACGGCCCGCGCCGAACGCTGCCGACGAAGGCCAGCGCGTCAACAAGCTGATCACCGAACGCGGCATCGCGTCGCGCCGCGAGGCCGACGACTGGATCGCCGCCGGCTGGGTGAAGGTCGACGGCCAGGTGGCGCAGCTGGGCCAGCGCGCGCCGGCCGATGCCGTGATCGAGATCGACGAGCGTGCCCGCCAGGAACAGCAGCACCGCGTGACGGTGCTGCTGCACAAGCCGGTGGGCTGGGTCAGCGGCCAGCCCGAGGACGGCTACGAGCCCGCGGTGGCGCTGGTGACGGCCGCCAACCAGTGGGAGGCCGACCGCTCCGGCATCCGCTTCCACCCCGGCCACCTGCGCCACCTGGCGCCGGCCGGGCGGCTGGACATCGACTCCACCGGCCTCCTGGTGTTCACGCAGGACGGCCGCATCGCGCGCCACCTGATCGGCGACGAGACGCGTGTCGAGAAGGAGTACCTGGTGCGCGTGGAGCGCCTGGACGGCGCGCCGGTGCAGAGCACCGACCTCGCACCGCTGCGCCACGGCCTCGAGCTCGACGGCGTGAAGCTGCGCCCGGCGCAGGCGAGCTGGCAGAACGAGCAGCAGCTGCGCATCGTGCTGCGCGAGGGCCGCAAGCGGCAGATCCGCCGCATGTGCGAGCTGGTGGGCCTGAAAGTGCTGGCGCTCAAGCGCGTGCGCATCGGCAGCGTGCCGCTGGGGCCGCTGCCCGAGGGCCGCTGGCGCTACCTGCGCGACGACGAGCGGTTCTGAGCCGCCCGCGAGGCGCTACTTCGCCAGCTCGGCCAGCCGCTTCTTCGCGTCCTCGAGCGAGGACTTCTGGCCCTTGCCGGCGTCGACGAAGCGCTGCAGCGAGGCGCGCGCCGCGTCGGTCTGCCCGAGCTTGAGCTGCGCCAGGCCCTGGCGGTAGGCGATGGGCCAGCGCTCGGCGCCGCGCAGCTTGCCGGCCTGTTCGAGCAGCGACAGCGCGGCCGCCCAGTCGCCGAGCTCGCCCTTCACACGCGACAGGCCGTAGGGGCCGGCCGACTCGTCGGGGTGGGCGCGCATCAGGCGCTCGAACCAGGGCTGCGCCTTGGCCGCCTGGCCGTCGTTCACGAGCATCAGCCCGGCCTGCGTGCCCCACTGCAGCACGTCGCCGCGCAGCGCCGGATCGGCCACGGGCAGCAGGGCCTGCAGCGCGGGCAGCGCCTCGGTGGTCTTCTTGTCGGCCATCTGCACGCGGGCCTGCAGCGCCGCCGCCTGCTCGGACCGCGGCGCGCCGCGCGCGAACTCGCCGGCCTTGGCCAGGCTGCCGCCCATCATGCCCGGGGCCACCGCGTAGAACTCCACCAGCGCGCTGCGCGCCGGGTACCAGGCGGGGTCCAGCGCATGGGCGGCCGCCAGCGTCTCGCGCACGGTGCCGGCGCTGCGCGCGGCGGCCATCAGGCCCTCGCTCATGGCCTGCACGCCCAGCAGCACGCCGTGGGCGTAGAGGCAGGGCTGGGCCTTGGGCTGGCGATCGGCGCAGCCACGCGCCCTGTCGAGCGCCTCGCGGCGCAGCGCCGCGTCGTTGCGGTCCATCGCGGCCAGGGCCAGTGCGAGCACGGCCTGGGCGTCGTCGGGCTGGGCGGCCAGCCGCTGCTGCGCGGCGCGCTGCAGCTCGGCCGGGCGCTCGGCCACGTAGAGCGCCTCGAGGGCGGGGTCGGACAAGGTCTGCGCCGGCACATGGCCGGCGGCCGGCAGCAGCGCGAGCAGCGCCGCGGCGCGGCATCGGTACAAGAAGGACATGGGTCGATCCGTCGTGGAGATGGCCGCATCGTGCCCGGCTGCGGCCGGCGCGCCACCCGCTGTGCGATGGAGCGTCGCCCCGGCGCGACGGGCCGCGGCCCGCGCCTGATAACCTCGTCGCGATGAGTTCCGCCACCCCCGCCGGCCTGGCCGCGGCGCCGCCCGCCGTGCCGCTGGCGCTGGCGGCGGCGACGCTGGCGCTGCTGATGGGCCTGCAGCCGGTGACGACCGACATGTACCTGCCGGCGTTCCCGCTGCTCACGCGCGAACTGGGCGCCGGCATGGCCGCCGCGCAGCTGACGATGTCGGCGCTGATCCTGGCCTTCGGCCTGGCGCAGCTGGTGTGGGGGCCGCTGGCCGACCGCTTCGGCCGCCGGCCGGTGCTGCTGCTGGGCCTGGCGCTCTACGCGCTGGCCAGCGCTGGCTGCGTGCTGGCCGGCAGCATCGAGGCGCTGGTGGCCTGGCGCACGCTGCAGGGCGCGGCCATGGCCGCGGCGGTGGTCTGCGCGCGTGCCATCGTGCGCGACCTGTACGAGCCGGTGCAGGGCGCGCAGGTCATGTCGCTGGCGCTCACCGGCCTGGGCGTGATCGCGCTGGCCAGCCCACTGCTGGGCGGCGCCACCGCCCACGCCTTCGGCTGGCGCGGTGCGCTGGCGCTGGTGGCCCTGATCGGCCTGGGCACGCTGGCCTGGGTGGCCTGGCGGCTGCCCGAGACGCTGCGGCGGCCCAACCGGCAGGCGCTGCGGCCGGCCGTGCTGCTGCCGACCTGGCTGGCCATCGCGCGCCACCCGGTGTTCGTGGCCTGGGCGCTGCTCGTGGCGGCGACCTACGGCGGGCTGTTCACGCTGCTGGCGGGCTCGTCCTTCGTCTACATCGACGTACTGGGCCTGAGCCCCGCAGCCTACGGCGGTGCGATGGCCGTGGGCTGCCTGGCCTACATCGCGGGCACGGTGGTGTGCCGCCGCTGGATCGTCCGCTTCGGCATGGCCGGCGCGGTGGCGCGCGGTGGCGTCTTCACGCTGGCCGGCGGCGCGCTGGGCGTGGGGCTGGTGCTTGGCGGCGTCTCGCACTGGGCCGCGGTGCTGGTGCCGCAATGCCTGTACCTGTTCGGCCACGGCTTGCACCAGCCCTGCGGCCAGGCCGGCGTGGTGGCGCCGTTCCCGGCGCAGGCCGGCGCGGCCAGCGCGCTGGCCGGCTTCGTGCTGGCGCTGGTGGCCTTCGGCGTGGGGCGCTGGCTGGGGGTGGCGCTGGACGGCACGATCGCGCCGCTGCTGGCGGGCCTGGGCTTCTGGGCGCTGGTCACCAGCACCATCGCCTGGACGCTGGTGCGCCGCGCGCTGCGATGAGCGGCACCGGCCTGCAGGGCGTGGTGCTGGCCGGCCCCACGGCCAGCGGCAAGAGCGGCCTGGCGCTGGCGCTGGCCGAGCGCCTGCCGCTGGAGGTGGTCAGCGTCGATTCGGCCCTGGTCTACCGCGGCATGGACATCGGCACGGCCAAGCCCAGCATCGCCGAGCGCGATGCGGTGCCGCACCACCTGATCGACATCCTCGATCCCACGCAGGCGTACTCGGCGGCCCGCTTCGCCGCCGACGCCACGCATCTGGCGGCCGCGATCCGCGCCCGCGGCCGGCTGCCGCTGCTCGTGGGCGGCACGATGCTGTACGTGAAGGCGCTGCGCGAGGGCCTGCACGCGCTGCCGACGGCCGACGCCGCGGTGCGCGCGGCGCTCGATGCCGAGGCCGCGGCGCTGGGCTGGCCGGCGCTGCACGCCGAGCTGGCGCGCGTCGACCCGGCCACCGCCGCCCGGCTGGCGCCGCACGATGCGCAGCGCATCCAACGTGCACTTGAAGTGTTCCGGGTCAGCGGCCGACCGCTGTCGGCGTGGCATGCCGAGGCGCGCCCCGCCGGTGCCCCCGACGACGCGGACGCCGCCTGGCCCGTGGTCTCGCTGGAGCCGCGCGAGCGCGGCTGGCTGCACGAGCGCATCGTGCTGCGGCTCGACCAGATGTTCGACGCCGGCTTCGTCGACGAGGTGCGGCGGCTGCGCGCGCGCGGCGACCTCGACGCGTCGCTGCCTTCGATGCGCTGCGTCGGCTACCGGCAGGTCTGGCAGGGCCTAGCCGACGGGGCCTTCGAACGCGGTGAAACGGCCCCGATGCGCGACCAGGCGATCGCCGCGACGCGCCAGCTGGCCAAGCGACAGCTCACCTGGTTACGGTCGATTTCATCTCGCCAGGCCTTCGCCTGCGACGAGCCCGCGGGCCTGCGCGGTGCAACGGACGCCGTCGTGGTGCACGCGGGCCGCCGCTGGGCCTGAGCGCGGCCGCAGCGGCGCTGGCCTGGGGCTTGCATGCGGTCGGTGAGGAGTCGTGTCCGGACCGGGGCGCCGGGAACATCCGAGGTACGCGCAACAGGGGGGTCGGAAGGCCCCTGGCTTAGGGTGATGCCCCGAGAAGGGGCGGAAATCCTTCGCGATATAGTCGCGCGCCTCGGGCGGTTCCGTCCCGGGCAGGCCCACGAGGCCGTCGAAGTTTCGTCGCGCGGCCCTGCCTCGAACGGGTGCAGGGACTGGCTGGAGGATTGAGTGGATTTCGCCCAACAACAACGCGCCCCGGGTCGCCATGCGGTGGGCATCGGGATCGTTCTGGCCTTGCATCTGTTGCTGGGTTGGGCGCTGGTGAGCGGTCTGGCCCAGCGCATGGTCGACGTCATCAAGGCGCCGATCGAAACCAAGATCATCGAAGAGAACAAGCCGCCGCCGCCGCCGCCGCCGGAGAACCTCCCGCCGCCGCCGAAGTTCGCGCCGCCGCCGCCGTCGTTCGTGCCGCCGCCCGAGGTGAACGTGAATCCGCCGCCCACACCGGCGCCGGCGATCACGGTCACGCGCGAGGCGCCGCCGCCGGCGCCGGTGTTCATCGCGCCGCCGCCGGCCCCGGCCGCACCGCCGGCCCCACCGGCGGCCCCGCGAGCACCGGTGCGCACCGAGCCGCGCCTGAACTTCGCCACCACCTGCGAGCGCCCCGAGTACCCGCGCGCCGCGCGCTCGGCCGAGACCGCCGGCAACACCATCATCGTCTTCACGATGGGCACCGACGGCATCATCACCGACGCCACGATCGAACGCTCGTCGGGCCCGACGCGCGAGCACAAGCAGCTCGACCGCCTGGCCCTCGAAGCCGTGCGCGCCTGCAAGGGCACGCCCGGCACGCTCGACGGCAAGGCGGAGCGGCTGACCTCGCGCGTGACCTACGAGTGGAAGCTCGACAACTGACCGCGGTCAAGCCGCACGCGGTCTTCACCACCGAATCCGTTTTCCCGAGGCGCGCACGCTGATCGCGCGCCAGCCCGACCCTCCTGGAGTGCACATGTTGATGAATCGTTTTGCTATGGCCCGTTCGTGGGCAGCCAAGTCGCTGGCCACGCTGCTGGCGGGGTTCGTGCTGGCGGCAGGCATGCCGTCGCTGGCGCTGGCCCAGGCCCCGGCCGCCTCCGCGCCGGCCGAAGCGGCCGCCCCGGCCCCGGCCGCCGCACCGGCCGACCTGAACAAGGTCACGCAGGAAGCCGTCGAGAACCCGTTCGGCCTGAAGGCCATGTGGGCCGCCGGCGACTTCGTCGCCAAGGGCACGCTGATCATCATGGTCATCATGTCGATGGGCAGCTGGTACATCATCTTCACGAAGCTGTTCGAGTCGCGCGCGATGATGAAGAGCGCCAAGGCCTCGGGCGAGGCCTTCTGGAAGGCCAGCTCGGTGAAGGCCGGCGTCGGCGCGCTGGAGGAAGGCTCGGCCTTCCGCTTCATCGCCGAGCAGGGCATCAAGGCTGCCGACCACCACGAGGGCACGATGGTCGAGGCCATCGACAAGCACACCTGGATCGGCATGAGCGTCGACCGCGCCGTCGGCAACGTGCAGAGCCGCCTCACCGACGGCCTGGCGTTCCTGGCCACTGTCGGCTCCACCGCGCCGTTCGTGGGCCTGTTCGGCACGGTCTGGGGCATCTACAACGCGCTGGTCAAGATCGGCATCAGCGGCCAGGCCTCGATCGACAAGGTCGCCGGCCCCGTGGGCGAGTCGCTCATCATGACCGCCATCGGTCTGGCCGTCGCGGTGCCCGCGGTGATGGGCTACAACTGGCTCGTCCGCCGCAACAAGGCCATCCTGGACGAGACGCGCGCCTTCGCTGGCGACCTCCAGAACGTGCTGCTGTCGGGCAAGCGCTGAGGCGCGGCTGACACCGTCGCCGAGACCGGAGCCAGGCCATGGGCATGCAAGTCGGAGCTGCCGACGAAGGCGAGGAGCAGCTCAACAACACCATCAACACCACGCCCCTCGTGGACGTGATGCTGGTGCTGCTGATCATCTTCCTCATCACGATCCCGGTGGTCACGCAGACCATCAAGCTCGAGCTGCCGAAGGAGAAGAACATCCCTCTGCAGACCAAGCCCGAGAACATCACCATCGCGGTCAACCGCGAGGGCGAGATGTACTGGGGCACCGAGCGCATCCCCGACATCGAGTCGCTGGTCAACCGCCTGAAGGTGGAGTCGGTGAAGGAGCCGCAGCCCGAGGTGCACATCCGCGGCGACAACGAGGTGCGCTACGAGTCCGTGGGCCGCGTCGTCGTGGCCTGCCAGCGCGCCGGCATCTTCAAGGTCGGCTTCATCACCGAGCCACCGGCCACGGCCGGCTCGCGCTAGAGCCCGCGCGTCAACTTCCGAAGAGAGACACGTCCCATGGGAATGAACGTCGGCAATGCCAGCGGCGAGGAAAACAGCGAGGTGATGGTGGACATCAACACCACGCCGCTGATCGACGTGATGCTGGTGCTCCTGATCATGTTCATCATCACGATCCCGATCCAGACGCACGCGGTCAAGATGAACATGCCGGTGCCCAACAACGCGGCGCCGCCGCCGAAGCCGCCCGAGGTGGTGCGCATCGACGTCGACTTCGACGGCACCATCGGCTGGAACGGCGAGATCATCCAGGCCGGCGACCGTGCCGCCGTCGAGCAGCGCCTCGCGGCGATCGCCGCGATGGCCGACCAGCCCGAGGTGCACCTGCGCCCCAACAAGCTCGTCGTCTACAAGCATGTCGCGATGATCATGGCCACCGCCCAGCGTCTGGGCGTGACGAAGATCGGCATCGTCGGCAACGAGCAGTTCCTGTAGCCCCCTCCCCGTCACCCGAACCCGCTCGGGACCCACGGAACTCGGCCGCTCGCGCCCGGTCCACGGTGGGTCCCGAACGTTTTGTGCGATGCCCTCGCTGAGTCCCATGCCGATCACCACCCCCACCCTGCGCCACCTGGCCCCTCTGGCACTCGCCGCGATGCTGTCGCTCGGCGTCGCCACCGCCGCCCATGCCCAAGGCGTGCGCGCCGAGATCGGCAAGCCCCTGCAACAGGCCGCCGAGTACCTGAAGGCCGGCAAGCCCAAGGAAGCGCTGGCCAAGGCGCGCGAGGCCGACGCCGTCGGCGGCAAGAGCCCGGCCGAGCAGCTGGTGATCGACCGCATGAAGGCCGCCGCGGCGCAGCGCGCCGCGGACTTCCCGACCGCCATCGCCGCGCTGGAAGCCATCCACCCCAAGGTGTCGGGCGCCGAGGCCGGCCAGATCGCCGAGCAGTTGGCCGCGGCCTATGCGCAGACGCGCAACAACGCCAAGGCCACCGAGTGGGTCAACAAGGCCATCGCGGCCGGCAACACCGGTGGCACCATCAAGCAGCTGCAGCAGTACCTGCAGGGTGCCAGCGGTGACTACGCGGCCATCGGGCGCGACGCCGCCGCCGCCGTGCAGGCCGCCGAGCAGGCCGGCCGCCGCCCTGCCGAGGACGACCTGCTGCGCCTGGCCGACGCGCAGAACCGCCAGGGCCAGACCAACGCCTACGTCGCCACGCTCGAGAAGCTGCTGCTGAACTACCCCAAGAAGGACTACTGGAACGCCTACCTCGGCCGCTTGGCGCGCAAGAGCGGCTTCTCGCCGCGCTACGAGCTCGACCTGCTGCGCCTGCGCCTGGCCAGCGGCACGTTGGCCAAGACCGAGGAATACATGGAGATGGCCCAGCTGTCGCTGCAGGCCGGCTTCCCGGCCGAAGCGCGCCGGATCGTCGAGCAGGGCTACGCCAACAAGCTGCTGGGCACCGGCCCCGAGGCCGGCCGCCAGCAGCGCCTGCGCGACCTGGCCGTCAAGCAGGAAGCCGAGTCCAAGACCAATCTGCCCAACAACGTCACCGAGGCCGAGGCCGCCAAGGATGGCGACGCGCTCGTGAAGTGGGGCTATGCCTACGTCACCCTCGGCGAGGTCGACAAGGGCATCGCGATCATCCAGAAGGGCCTGGCGATGCCGGGCATCAAGCGCGCCGACGAAGGCCGCCTGCGGCTGGGCATGGCGCAGCTGCAGTCGCCGAAGTCGCGCGCCGCCGCAGTGCAGACGCTGCGTGGCGTGCGCGGCGCCGACGGCACGGCCGACATCGCCCGCCTGTGGACGGCTGTCCAGCCCTGACATGACGGCATCCGCGCGGCCGGCCTGGCTGCACGACTGCGGCGGCGGCGTGTTCGCCGTCGACACCGGGTTCCATCGCGACGACTTCGACGCCGCCTGGCTGGTGGTCTCGCAGGGCCGCGCGGCCTTCATCGACACCGGCACGCACTTCGCGCTGCCGCGCCTGCTGGGCGCACTCGACGCGCTGGGCCTGCCGCGCGAGGCCGTCGACTGGGTGATCCCCACCCACGTGCACCTCGACCACGCCGGTGGTGCCGGCTCGCTGATGGCCGCGCTGCCGAACGCCCGGATGCTGGTGCACCCGCGTGGCGAGCGTCACATGGTCGACCCGTCGGCGCTGTGGGCCGGGGCCACCGCGGTGTACGGCGAGGCCGAAATGGCGCGCAGCTACGGCGTCGTCACACCCGTGCCGGCCGAGCGCGTGAGCACGTCGCATGACGGCCAGGTGCTCGACTGGGCCGGCCGCGGCCTGACGCTGATCGACACGCCCGGCCATGCCCGCCACCACCACTGCATCTGGGACCCGCTGACGCAGGGCTGGTTCACCGGCGACACCTTCGGCCTGAGCTACCGCGAATTCGACACGGCCGGCGCTGACGGCCCACGTGCCTGGATCGTGCCCACCTCGACGCCTGTGCAGTTCGAGCCCGAGTTGCTGCGCGGATCGATCGAGCGGCTGCTGGCCCGGGCGCCGCGCTGCATGTACCTCACGCACTACGGTCGCGTCGATGACGTGCCGCGTCTGGGCGCCTTGCTGCTGGGCCTGCTCGACGAGATGGTGGCGCTCGGTGAAGCACACCGCAGTGCCACCGACGCCGCCGCGCGCCACCAGGCCCTGAAGCGTGGGCAGCTGGATATCTTCATGCGCAGCCTGCGCGCCCACGGCGTGGCCTACGACGAGGCGCAGATCGCCGAGCTGCTGGCCATCGACCTCGAGCTCAACGCCCAGGGCATGGCCGTGTGGCTGGACCGCCCCGCACGGGGCTGAGCACGGCTGAGGAACCTGCACACCATGAGCTCCACCGTCCACTTCGGCCTGCAGGGCCGCGTCGTCATCGTCACCGGCGCCTCGCAGGGCATCGGCGAGGCCTGCGTGCGCCGGCTCGTGGGCGATGGTGCGGCCGTCTCGCTGTGGGACGTGGCCGACGGCCCCGGCCAGGCGCTGGCCGACGAACTCGCCGCCGCCGGCGCGGCCGTGGCCTACCAGCACTGCAACGTCGCCAGCAAGGACGAGGTCGACGCCGCGCTGGGCGCCACCGTGGCGCGCTTCGGCCATGTCGACGGCCTCGTCAACAACGCCGGCATCTTCCGCGCCGCGAACTTCATCGACATCACCGAGGCCGACTGGGACGCGGTCATCGCCGTCAACCTGAAGGGCAGCTTCCTCGTCGGCCAGGCCGTCGCGCGGCACATGGTGTCGCGCGACGGCACTTCGCCCACAAGAAGCCGCGGCGCCATCGTCAACATGAGCAGCGTCAACGGCACGCTGGCCATCCCCACGGTCGCCAGCTACAACGCCAGCAAGGGCGCCATCAACCAGCTCACGCGCGTGATGGCGCTGTCGCTGGCCGACCAGGGCGTGCGCGTCAACGCAGTGGCGCCGGGCACCATCGCCACCGAGCTGGCGAAGAACGCGGTACTGACCAGTGACGAGGCCAAGACGCGCATCCTCAGCCGCACGCCGATGAAGCGGCTGGGCGAGCCCTCGGAGATCGCCGACGTCTGCGCCTTCCTGCTCTCCGATGCCGCCAGCTACATGACGGGCGAGATCGTCGTCGTCGACGGCGGGCGCATGACGCTGAACTACACCGTCCCGACGTGAGTCTGGAGGCGTTCGCCGTCAGCACCGGCGTCGTGGCGCTGGGCGAGATGGGCGACAAGACGCAGCTGCTGGCCCTGCTGCTGGTGGCGCGCTGGCGCCAGCCCTGGACCATCGCCGCCGGCATCCTGGTGGCGACGCTGGCCAACCATGCCGGCGCGGCCGCGCTCGGCACGCTGGTCACGCGCTGGCTCAGCCCCGAGGTGATGCGCTGGATCCTGGGCATCAGCTTCATCGCCGTGGCGCTGTGGATGCTCAAGCCCGACGACGCCGGCGAGGAGGTCGAAGGCGCAGGCACCGGCCGCTGGGGCGTGTTCGGCCTCACGGTGATCGCGTTCTTCCTGGCCGAGATGGGCGACAAGACGCAGATCGCCACCGTGATGCTGGCCGCGCGCTTCGACGCGCCGGTGGTGGTGACCGCCGGCACCACGCTGGGCATGATGCTGGCCAACGCGCCGGCGCTGTGGCTGGGCGACGCGCTGCTCAAGCGCGTGCCCATCGCCTGGGTGCACCGCATCGCGGCGGTGGTGTTTCTCAGCCTGGGCGTGGCGGTGCTGCTGGGGCTGCCGGGATAATCGCGGCCCATGCAACTCCTCCACACCATGCTGCGCGTCGGCAACCTGCAGCGATCGATCGACTTCTACACCCAGGTGCTCGGCATGACGCTGCTGCGCACCACAAAGCGGCCCGATCAGCAGTACGACCTCGCCTTCGTCGGCTACGGCACGAACCCCGAGCATGCCGAGATCGAGCTCACCTACAACTACGGCGTCGAGCGCTACGAGCTCGGCACGGCCTACGGCCACATCGCCATCGGCGTGCGCGACGTCGCGGCCACCTGCGCCGGCCTGCGTGACAAGGCCCAGGCCCTGGGCGGCGCCATCACCCGCGAGCCCGGCCCGGTGAAGGGCGGCACCACGGTCATCGCCTTCATCACCGACCCCGACGGCTACAAGATTGAGCTGATCGAGCGCCGCCCTTCGGCCTGAGCCGCAAGGGGCCGCCACGATGTACCTGCCCGCCCACTTCGCCCAGCACGACACCGCGGCGCTGCATGCGCTGATGGCCGCGCACCCGCTGGCCACGCTGGTGGTGCCCACGCCCGACGGCCCCACGGCCGACCTCGTGCCGCTGCACCTGCACGTGGCCGATGGCGGGGCCGCGGAACTGCGCGGCCACGTGGCCCGCGCCAACCCGCTGTGGCGCCACGCCGATGGCCAGGCGGTGCTGGCGGTGTTCCACGGCCCGCAGGCCTACGTCACGCCCTCGTGGTACCCGAGCAAGGCGCGCCACGGCAAGGTGGTGCCGACCTGGAACTACACGATGGTGCAGGCCCGCGGCACGCTGCACGCGGTGGACGACGCGCCCTGGCTGCGCGGGCTGGTCGGCCTGCTCACAGACGTGCACGAGGCCCCGCGCGCGCAGCCCTGGGCGGTGGACGACGCGCCCGACGACTACGTGCAGCAGATGCTGCGCGCCATCGTCGGCATCCGCATCCCGCTGGCCACGCTGGTGGGCAAGTGGAAGGTGAGCCAGAACCGCGACGAGTCCGACCGCGCTGGCGTCGCGCTGGGCCTGGCCGCCGAGCCGGCCGCCACGCCTTCGTCGGCGGGATGGACGATGGCTGATCTGGTCCGCGACACTGGCCGCTCCAAGGAGACGCCATGAACATCCGCACCCCACCGCACCGCGCAGCCGCTGCCGCTGCCACTGCCGCGACCCTGCTGCTGGCGGCCTTCACGGCCCAGGCCAACCCCACGCTCACGCCCGGGCTGTGGGAGAACCGCATGAGCATGAAGTCCAGCGATGCGCGCCTGGAGAAGCAGATGGCCGAGGCGCAACGCGCGATGGCCGCGATGTCGCCCGAGCAGCGCAAGATGATGGAGCAGATGATGGCGCAGCGCGGCGTCTCGTTGAACGGCGCGGGCGCGGGCGGCGGCGAGATGACGATGCGCGTGTGCATCACGCCCGAGCAGGCCGCGCGCCAGGAACTGCCGGCCCCCAACGACAAGTGCACGCACCGCATCACGGGCCGCACGCCGACCTCGCTGAAGTTCGCCCTCGAGTGCCCGGCCGAACAGGCGCGCGGCGAGGGCGAGACCACCTTCACCAGCCCGAAGGCCTACGACGGCCGCTTCCGCATGGAGCGGCAGCGCCAGGGCGCCACCGAGACGATGGACATGCAGGTCAGCGGGCGCTGGGTGGCCGCCGACTGCGGCAACCTGCAGCCGAAGAAGTAGCGCCGCGCGTCAGTCGCGCAGCGCCTGCGCCTCGCGCGCCAGCCGCGTGATGCGCGCCCAGTCGCCGGCCTCCACCGCGTCGGCCGGCGTGAGCCACGAGCCGCCGCAGACCTTGACGTTGGGCAGCGCCAGGAACTGCGGCGCCGTCTCGGGCGTGATGCCGCCGGTGGGGCAGAAGGCGATGTCCGGGAACGGCCCGGCCAGGGCCTTCAGCATCGGGATGCCACCGGCCTGCACGGCCGGGAAGAACTTCAGGAAGTTCAGGCCGTCGGCCATCGCCGTCATCACCTCGCTGCCGGTGGCCACGCCCGGCAGCAGCGGCAGGCCGGCCTCGCGGCAGGCCGCGCCGAGGGCGGGCGTGTAGCCCGGGCTGACGGCGAACACGCTGCCCGCGTCGCGCGCAGCGCGCGCATCGGCTGGCAGCCGCAGCGTGCCGGCGCCCACCACCGCCTCGGGCACCGCACGCGCGATGGCCTCGATGGCGGCCAGCGCCACCGGCGTGCGCAGCGTCACCTCCAGCACCTTGACGCCACCCTCGACCAGCGCACGCGCCAGCGGCACGGCCTGTTCCAGGCGCTGGATGACGATCACGGGGATCACGGGGCCGTGGCTGGCGAGGCTTCGGGTGTCGAGCATGGGGGCGTCTGCAGGTCGAGGGGTCAAAGCCACGTGACGGCGCCTTCTTCGGCGGTGAGGACGTTGCGGCGCATGCCGGCAAAGAGATCGCGGCCCAGATCGTGGGCGTGGGTCTCGAGCCACGCGGCCGTGGGCTCGGCGGGCTTGCGCGCGGCCCACTCGGCGGCCGGCACCAGGGCCTGAAGCGTGCCGGCTTCGGCATCGAGCCGGATGAGATCGCCGTCGCGCACCAGGCCCAGCGGGCCGCCGGCCAGCGCCTCGGGGCTGACGTGGATGGCCGCCGGCACCTTGCCGCTGGCGCCGCTCATGCGGCCGTCGGTGACGAGCGCCACGCGGAAGCCCTTGCCCTGCAGCACGCCCAGGGGCGGCGTGAGCTTGTGCAGCTCGGGCATGCCGTTGGCGCGCGGGCCCTGGAAGCGCACGACGACCACGACGTCGCGCTCCAGCTCGCCCGCGGCGAACGCGGCCTGCATCGCCTCCTGGCTGTCGAACACGCGGGCTGGCGCCTCGATGACGTGGCGGTCGTCGGGCACGGCCGAGACCTTGATGACGCTGCGGCCGAGGTTGCCCTCCAGCAGCTTCAGGCCACCGCTGGCCGAAAACGGCTTGGCCGCCGTGCGCACGACGCTGCTGTCGCCGCTGTCGGCGGCCATCGGCAGCCAGCGCAGGCCGTGCGATGCCGCGTCGTGCAGCTCGGGCCGCGTCGTGAACGCGGCCATGCCGGCAGGCACCACGGTGGTGGCGTCGGCGTGCATGGCGCCGCTGGCCAGCAGTTCGCGGATCACGAAGCCCGGGCCGCCCGCGGCCTGGAACTGGTTCACGTCGGCGCTGCCGTTGGGGTACACGCGCGCCAGCAGCGGCGTGGCGGCCGAGAGCTCGGCGAAGTCGGTCCAGTCGATCAGGATGCCGGCCGCACGCGCCACCGCCACCCAGTGGATCAGGTGGTTGGTGCTGCCGCCGGTGGCCAGCAGCGCGACCATGGCGTTGACGATGGCGCGCTCGTCCACCAGCCGGCCGATG
>JAIXTY010000186.1 GCA_027483705.1 Rubrivivax sp. | reverse complement strand
CCGCGTCGGGGCACAGCAGGATGCTCTGCGCCAGCTCGTCGTGCTCGGCCTGGCTGAAGAGATCCATGGCCACCCAGTCGGCCGGCGTGCTGCCGTCGGCGAGCACGAGGATCTCGCTTGGCCCGGCGATCATGTCGATGCCCACCTGCCCGAACACGCGCCGCTTGGCGCTGGCCACGTAGGCGTTGCCGGGGCCGGTGATCTTGTCCACGCGCGGCACGGTGGCCGTGCCGTAGGCCAGCGCCGCCACGGCCTGCGCGCCGCCGATGGTGAACACCCGCGTGGCCCCCGCGATGGCGGCGGCGGCCAGCACCAGCGTGTTGCGCGTGCCGTTCGGGGTGGGCACCACCATCACGATCTCGCCCACGCCCGCCACTTGCGCCGAGACGGCGTTCATCAGCACGCTGCTCGGGTACGCCGCCTTGCCGCCGGGCACGTAGATGCCCACGCGGTCCAGCGGCGTGACCTTCTGGCCGAGCAGCGACCCGTCGGCGTCGCGGTACTGCCAGCTGCGGCTGGTGGCCTCGAGCTGGCGCTGGTGGTAGTCGCGCACGCGCTCGGCGGCGGCTTCGAGCGCACGGCGCTGCGCGGGCGTGATGGCGTCAAGGGCCGCCAGCAGCTCGGTGCGGCCGATCTCCAGCTCGGCCATCGAGGCCGCCTGCACGCCGTCGAAACGCGCGGTGAGTTCGAGCAGCGCCTCGTCGCCGCGGGCGCGCACGTCGTCGATGATCTGCGCGACGCGGCCTTCGATGGCGGCGTCGGTCTCGGCGCTCCAGTGCAGCACGCGCTGGAACTGCGGCTCGAAGTCGGCGTCGGCCGTGCTCAGGCGGCGGATGTTCACCGGCGCGTTCATGCCTGCGCTCCCACGGCGCGCTCGAACGCGTCGATCAGCTGCCGCAGCGGCTCGCGCTTGAGCTTCAGCGACGCCGGGTTGACGACCAGGCGCGAGGAGATCTCCATGATCTTCTCGACCTCGACCAGGTGGTTGGCCTTCAGCGTGCTGCCGGTGGAGACGAGGTCGACGATGGCGTCGGCCAGGCCCGTCAGCGGCGCCAGTTCCATCGAGCCGTAGAGCTTGATGAGATCGACGTGCATGCCCTTGGCCGCGAAGTGCTGCCGCGCAAGGTGGGTGTACTTGGTGGCCACCGCCAGCCGCGCGCCCTGGCGCACGGTGCCGGCCCAGTCGAAGTCGGCCCGCGTGGCCACGCTCAGGCGGCAGCGGGCGATGCGCAGGTCCAGCGGCTTGTACAGCGTGCCGGCGGCGTCGTGCTCGGCCTCGTCTTCGAGCAGCACGTCCAGGCCCGCGACGCCGATGTCGGCCCCGCCATGGCGCACGTAGGTGGGCACGTCGGAGGCGCGCACCAGCACCACGCGCACATCGGCCCGCGTGGTGGCGAGGATGAGCTTGCGGCTCTTGTCGGGGTCTTCCGTCACCTCGATGCCGGCCGCGCGCAGCAGCGGCAGCGTGTCGTCGAAGATCCGGCCTTTGGAGAGGGCGAGGGTGATCATGGCGGCAGGTGGGGCACGCATCGGGGCACCGGCTTCACGCACCCCCGTCTCACGACCACCGGCGGCACGCGGGCTGCCCCCGCGGCGCGCCGCGAGGGGCTAGTGGTGGTGGTGATGCGCCGAAGAAGCCGACGCCGAAGACACCGCGGTGGCGGCGTGTTCGGCGGGTGTGAGGGTCTTCATCGACAGCGCGTGGATCTGCTCGCGCATTCTATCGCCCAGGGCCGCGTAGACGCGCTGGTGGCGGCGCACGCGGCTCATGCCCTCGAACTCGGGCGAGACGATGGTGGCAAAGAAGTGGCGGCCGTCGCCTTCGACCTGCAGCTCGGTGCAGGGCAGTCCGGCGGCGATGAAGTCGCGCACCTCGTCGGGGGTCGGGTCGGCCATGGGGTGGGATTGTGGCGCAGCGGGCTGGCCCTGCGTGCTCAGTGCCTGATCTTGTAGCCGGTGGCGAGCAAGCGAAGGGCAATCGCCGATACGACGACAAAGCTCGTGCCCACCACCGCCAGGCTCAGCCAGGGCGAGCTGTCGCTCACGCCGAAGAAGCCGCGGCGGAAGCCGTCGATCATGTAGAAGAACGGGTTCAGGTGGCTCACCGCTTGCCACACGCCGGGCAGCGAGTGCACCGAGTAGAAGACGCCCGAGAGAAACGTCATCGGCATGATGATGAAGTTCTGGAACGCCGCCATCTGGTCGAACTTCTCCGCCCACAGGCCCGCGATCAGGCCCAAAGCGCCCAGCATGCCGGCACCCAGCGCGGCGAACACCACGATCCACCACGGCTCGGCCAGCTGCAGCGGCGCGAACCACACGGTCACCATCAGCACGCCGGAGCCCACCACCAGCCCGCGCACCGCGCTCGCGCCGACGTAGGCCACGAACCAGGCCCAGTGCGACAGCGGCGTGACGAGCAGGAACACCAGGTTGCCGGTGATCTTGCTCTGGATCAGCGAGCTCGAGCTGTTGGCGAAGGCGTTCTGCAGCACGCTCATCATCACCAGGCCCGGGATCAGGAAGCTGGTGTAGCCCACGCCGGGAAAGGCCTCGACATGCTCGTCGAGCACGTGGCCGAAGATCAGCAGGTACAGCACCGCCGTCAGCACCGGCGCGCCCACGGTCTGGAAGGCCACCTTCCAGAAGCGCAGCACCTCCTTGCGGAAGAGCGGCATCGCGCCTTCGAACACGCAGTGGCTCATGGGGTGGCCTCCGCCGGGGTGCCGCCCTGCATGATCTCGAGGAACACGTCTTCCAGGTCGGCGCGGCCGATCTCCAGGTCTTCGATCTTCACACCGGCGCCGCGCAGCCGAGCCAGCACCTGCTCCACGCCCGCGGCGTCGTGCGCCTTCACCTGCGCGATGCGGCCGGTGACGCGCGCCTGCGCAGCCACCTCGGGCGGCAGCGCCGAATCGGTCTTGAAGCGCAGCATGGTGCCGGCGCGGCCGGCCAGCAGCGCGCTGGTGCGGTCCAGCGCCACCAGGCGGCCGGCCTTGAGCATGCCGATGCGGCCGCACAGCGCCTCGGCCTCTTCGAGGTAGTGCGTGGTCAGCAGCACCGTGTGGCCCTCGCGGTTGAGGCGCGAGACGAACTGCCACAGCGTCTGCCGCAGCTCCACGTCGACACCCGCCGTGGGCTCGTCGAGCACGATCACCGGCGGCCGGTGCACCAGCGCCTGTGCCACGAGCACGCGGCGCTTCATGCCGCCCGAGAGCTGCCGCATGTTGGCGCCGGCCTTGTCGGCCAGGCCGAGGGACTGCAGCAGCTCGTCGATCCAGGCCTCGTTGTTCCGCACGCCGAAGTAGCCGCTCTGGATGCGCAGCGTCTCGCGCACGCTGAAGAACGGGTCGAAGACCAGCTCCTGCGGCACGATGCCCAGCGCGCGGCGCGCCTCGGCGTAGTCGGTCACCACGTCGTGGCCCATCACGGTGGCGGTGCCCGAGGTGGCGCGCGTGAGGCCCGCCAGGATGGAGATGAGCGTGGTCTTGCCGGCGCCGTTGGGGCCGAGCAGCCCGAAGAACTCGCCCGGCTCGATGGCGAAGCCCACGCCGTCCAGCGCCTTGAACGACCCGCGCGCGCCCTGGTAGAGCTTGTGGACGTTCTCGAAGCGGACGGCGGGCTGGGGCATGTGCGGCACGGGAGGGGCGGGATTCTAGGCAGGGCGCGCGATCCCTGCCGGCGACAGAATCGTCGCCGCCATGGCGACACCCCCGAAGAAGCCCCGCCGCACCGCCGAGCGCATCCTCGAGGTCACGCTCGACCTGTTCAACCGCTTCGGCGAGCCCAACGTCAGCACCACGCTGATCAGCGCCGAGATGGGCATCAGCCCGGGCAACCTGTACTACCACTACCCGGCGAAGGACGAGCTGATCAACGCGCTCTTCGAGCTCTACGAGCGAGCGCTGGCCGAGATCCTGCACGCCGCCGACGGCGTCGAGAACGTCGAGGACGCCTGGCTCTTCTTCCACATGCTGTTCGAGCTGATCTGGGGCTACCGCTTCCTGTACCGCGACCTCAACGATCTGCTCAGCAAGAACCGCCGGCTGGAAACGCACTTCCAGTTCGTGCTCAAGAACAAGCAGAAGGCCATGCACGCGCTGCTCGATGGCCTGGCGCGCGCCGGCGCCGTGCGCATCACCGGCGAGCAGGCCGCGCCCACCGCCACCAGCATGGTGGTGGTGGTGACCTACTGGCTCAGCTTCGAGTACGTGCGCGATCCGCGCCGCGCGCTCGAGCCCGAGGCCGCGGCGGCCGCCATGGGCCGCGGCGGCTACCACGCGCTGGCGCTGCTGATGCCTCACCTCGACGAGGCCAGCCGCGGGCATCTGCAGCAGCTGGCCGCGAGCTACCTGGCGAATTGAGCGCTTCCACACCACAACGAGACGGAGACCCGACGATGAGCCTCACCCCGATCCGCCGCCGCCAGCTCGTGCTGGGCGCCGCCGCCACGCTGGCCTTGCCGCAACTGTCCCGCGCGCAGGCCTTTCCGGCCAGGCCCATCAAGTACATCTGCCCCTGGCCCGCCGGCGGCAGCACCGATGCGGTGATCCGCGCGCTGGCGCAGAGCGCCGCCAAGACGCTGGGCCAGAACATCATCGTCGAGAACAAGCCCGGCGCCGGCGGCATGCTGGGCGCCAACGACCTGGTGCAGGCCGCCCCCGACGGCTACACGCTCAGCCAGCTGCCGCACGGCGTGTTCCGCATCCCGCACATGCAGAAGACGGCCTTCGACACGCTGAAGGACTTCACCTGGATCGCCTGCCTCACCGGCTACACCTTCGGCCTGGTGGTGCCGGCCGACAGCCCCATCAGGACCATCGCCGATCTCGTGGCCTACGCGAAGGCCAACCCCGAGAAGTTCACCTACGGTTCCACCGGCATCGGCACCAGCCCGCACCTGGCGGTGGAGGAGTTCGCGCAGCGCGCCGGCATCAAGCTCACGCACGTGCCCTTCAAGGGCAACGCCGACAACATGCAGGCCATCCTCGGCGGCCACACGATGGCGGCGTCGGATGCCACCGGCTGGGCGCCGCACGTCGAGAGCGGCAAGCTGCGCCTCTTGGCCACCTACGGCAGCAAGCGCACCAAGCGTTGGCCGGGCGTGCCCACGCTCGACGAGCTGGGCTACAAGACGGTGAGCGACTCGCCCTTCGGCGTCTGCGGCCCCAAGGGCATGGACCCGGCCGTCGTGCGCACGCTGCACGACGCGTTCCGCAAGACCCTGGAAGACCCGGCCGTGCTGGCCATCTTCGAGAAGTTCGACCAGACCGTGATCTACATGGACACCGAGCAGTACACGCGCTTCGCGCGCGAAAGCTTCGCCGCCGAGAAGGCCACGATGGAGCGGCTGGGGCTGGCCAAACCGGGCTGAGCCAGGCTCAGCAGGGCACGTCGACCTGCCGGTGCCGCGCCTGCGCCCACGTGCGCAACTCGGGCGCCGGCATCGGCTTGCCGAAGTGCCAGCCCTGGCCTTCGTCGCAGCCCAGTTCGGCCAGGCGCTCAGCGACGGCGGCGTTTTCCACGCCCTCGGCCACCACGTTCAGCCCGTACTGGTGGCCGACGTCGACCAGCGCCTTGACGATGCTCTCGATGCGCCGGTCGGTCTGCATGCCCTTGA
Source organism: Rubrivivax sp. (assembly GCA_027483705.1). Taxonomy (GTDB): domain Bacteria; phylum Pseudomonadota; class Gammaproteobacteria; order Burkholderiales; family Burkholderiaceae_C; genus Rubrivivax. The sequence continues at coordinate 11,840 of JAIXTY010000186.1, read as the reverse complement.
CGAAGACCATGTCGATCTTCAACTCGTGCACCGGCAGGTCCTTCAGGTAGCGCATCGAGGTCTGGCCTTCGCCGAAGTCGTCGATCGACAGCTTGAAGCCGCGCTCGCGCAGCCGCTGCAGCGTCTGGCAGGCGCGGCCGATGTCGCCCATCACGGCGCTCTCGGTGGTCTCCAGGCACAGGCACGCGGGGTCGGCCCGGTGCTTGATCAGCAACGCATCCAGCTTGGCCGGCAGGTCCAGGTCCATCAGGTCGCGCGCCGACAGGTTGATCGAGACACTCGGCACGCCCCATTGGCGCAGCGCGTGCTGCTGCGACACCACGGCCTCGAAGACCCAGAGCGTGAGGTCCTTGATCAGCGGCGTGTCCTCGGCGTACGGGATGAACTGGCCCGGCGGCACCAGCCCCCGCTGCGGGTGCTGCCAGCGCAGCAGCGCCTCGGCCCCCACGAGCCGGTCGTCGTGCAGGCTCACCTTGGGCTGCAGGTGCAGCCGCAGCTCGCCGTTGTCGCGGGCGTGGCGCAGCTCCGACAGCAGCGCCAGGTTGGCCTCGCTCTCGCGGTCGAAGGCCGGGTCGTACTGGGTGATGGCCTCGCGGCGCGCCTTGGCCACGGCCAGCGCCACTTCGGCACGCGCCAGCAGCAGGTCGGCACTGTCGGCGTGGGCGGCCGCGCAGACGAGGCCGATGCAGGCCTGCCGGTCGACGCGGTGGCCGTCCAGCTCCAGCGGCTGCTCCAGCTCGGCGCCGATGCGGCGGGCCGCGAAATGCGCCGCCTTGGCGTCGGCGCCGGGCAGCAGCACCGCGAAGAGATCGCCGCCCAGGCGCGCCGTGAAGGCGCCCGGCCGCACCACGCGCCGCAGCCGCTCGGCCATGGCCTGCAGCAGGCGGTCGCCGGCGGCGTAGCCGATGCGGCGGTTCACCTCCTTGAAGCGGTTCAGGCCCAGCACCAGCACGGCCACCGGGCGGCCCTGGGACAGGGCCTTGTCGAGCTCGCGCCGGAAGTGCAGCCGGTTCGGCAGCTGCGTCAGCCGACGGTCGAAGTACTCCTCGGCGCGCAGGTCCTGGCGCATGGTGTCCAGCGCGCTGGCGAGCTGCCGGAACTCGCGCACCGGCCCGAGCACCGGCACCGCGGCGTCGTAGTCCTGCCGGCCCACCTGGCGGGCGGCTTCCACCAGCGCGTTGAGGCTGGGCGTGACGAACCACCGCGACCATGCCGCCATCAGCGCCGTGAAGGCCGCCAGGCCGAGCACGACGAAGGTCCAGAGTTCGCCGCGCAGTCGCTGGCCTTCGGCGGCGGCCGGCGCCAGCGAGCGGGCCAGCCGCAGCACGAGCCGGTCGTTGCCCAGGTCGAGCAGCGCGTGCGAGCGCACGCGCCAGGTCTCGCCAAGCGTGTCGAGCTGCGCCGCGCCCGGCGCCAGGCTGCTCAGCAGTGCGACCAACCCGGTGTCGGCGAGCGTCGAGATCAGCGTGCGCGAGACGCCGTCGCGTTCCGACACCAGCGTCAGGTGCACCCGGAGATCCTGCCGCAGGGCGCGCAGCTCCTCGTCGATGGGAAACCCCACCAGCATCCAGCGCTGCCGATCCTGCGTGCCCAGTTCCTTGACCACCACGCGGTAGGCCATGCCCCCCAGCGCCACCACCTCGCTGGCCGCCGGCGTCACCTTGCCGCGGCGAGGCCGGCCTTCGAGCCCGGCTTTCAGCCGCTGCAGCACGGCCGCCAGCTCGGCCGGCGTCGCGGCCGTGTTCGTCGGGTGCACGGCCAGCGGCGTGCCGTCGGTGTCGGCGAACACGGCCAGGCTGTAGCCGCTGCGCTCGCCGAAGTTGCCCATCAGGTCCACCAGGGTGGGCAGGTAGCCGGGGCCGAACAGGCCGCCCTGGGGCGCCTGCACCGGGTTGAGCGCCTCGATGAAGCCCTGGTCGCGCTGCACCAGGGCCACGCGCTCGATCTGCTCGGCCGTGCGCTCCTGGTTGCGGCGCACCCAGACATCGCGGGCCACGAGCAAGGTCTCGTCGATGGCATCGCGCGCGTTGGCCTCGACCGCCGGCACGGTGCGCGACACCACGAACCACTGCATCAGCAGCACCAGCAGCGTGGTGGTGGCCAGCACCAGCACCAGCAGCTTCACGCCGCCGCTCAGGTTGCGCAGCAGCACGACCCGGGCGTCGGGGGCCGGGGCGGGGGCGGGATCGGGTGGGGTCGCGGGTTTCACGTCGCCCTCAGTGGCCCAGGCGCACGCTGGCGCGCACGACAGCGGTGTCGACGACCAGCGGCTGCGTCTGGGCCGGCATGCCGACCGGCATGTCCTGATGCCAGCTGCGCAACTGGTGGCGCCCGGCCGGCACTTCAGGCAGGCGCACGCGGCCTTGCGCGTCGGTCTTGCCGAACCAGGGTGTCTCGACGATCACCACCCAGGCGGCCATGTTGTCGTGGATGTTGCAGCCCAGCACGGCGATGCCCGGCGTGTCGAACACCACCGGCGCCGCCGGCGTGCCCACGTACAGCTTCAGCTCGAAGCGCTTGGCCGGCGAGAACGAGTAGACGTGGTGGCGCACCGTGTCGCGGTTCGGGAAGGCCACCGCGGTGCCGGTGGTCACCACGGTGACGGCCGGGTCGAAGGCCTTCTGCGCCTGCACGATGTCCACGCCGGCCAGCGGCCGCGCCGCGGCGCGGGCCGCCGCCGACTCTACGAACACCACCGCGTCGGCCAACGGCCGGCCGGCGGCGTCGCTCACCGTCACCTCCACCGGCGCCGCCAGGGCCAGGCCCGCCCAGGACAGGGCCAGAGACAGGACCAAGCCGCGTTCAGGGCTGGATGGCGATGCCACGCAGCGGGCTCCCGTCGCCGACGCTGCCCAGCAGCGTGGCCCGGCCCGTGGCCAGGTCGATGCTGAACAGGCGCGTGCGCCCGCCCTGGCGCAGCGCGGCCAGCGCGGCGTTGTTCGTGTCGGCGATGTCCAGCGAGGCGTCGTCCACCGCGCCGGTGCCGAGCGGGCCGACGTCGAAGATGCGGCCGGTGTTCGGGCTCACCACGGGCTCGGTGCCTTCCACCGAGCCCTGGGTGACGAGCCAGCCGCGGCCGATGTCGAGCGCGTAGTTGGTGGTGAGCTTGTCGTTCTGTTTGTTGTAGGTGTAGCCGGCGCCAGCGAGCCGGGGCACCGGGCCGCCCGGCGTGGCGGCGGCCAGCGGCGGATCGGTGGCGGCCAGCGCGCCGGTGTCGGGGTGCAGGCGCAGGTTCTGGCCGGTGTCGGAGACCACGCGCACGCGGTCGGCCACCGGGTTGAAATCGACGCCGAAGCGCGTGCCCTGCAGCACCACCGGCGGCACGCTGCCCACGGGCGTGGCGGCGCCGGTGGTGGTGTCGAGCGTCACCAGGCGCCCGGCGCTGGTCAGGCCGTAGAGCACGCCGCGCGCGACGCGGAAGTCGATGCCCACGAGCGACTCGCCCGCGGCCAGACCGCTGATCGGCTGGCGCTGCTCGATGCGGCGCGGCGTGCCGGCGTTGAAGCGGATCAGCACGTTGGACTCGGTGACGGCCAGCACCGTCTCGGCACGGGGTGCGCCGGCGGGCTCGTCGGGCGAGGTGCTGGCGCAGCCGGCCAGCAGGGCGGCGGCCAGCAGGGCCAGCGCCTTCGGGGAAACGGGGCGAACGGTCATCGACGGAACCTCGGTCTGGCGGCGGGCCGCACGGGGCCGCTGGCACGCTATCGGCCACGGCTGAGCGAAGTTGAGACATCCACCACGGCCGCCGCGTGACAATGGCCCGCATCGACCTTGAAGCGGCCCGCCGCGGCCTGCGATGCACCCGCCATGGAAGCCAACCCACCCGACCGCTGGAAGCACGACGGCGTGCGCGTCGTCGCCGCCCACCAGCTCGACCCCAACACCGCGCAGACGCCCGGCATGGACCGCAAGGCCGCGATCAACTTCGCGCGGGTCGGTGCCAGCAAGCTGTGGGCGGGCACGGTGCACATCCACGCCGGCGCCAAGACCGGCGCCCACCACCACGGCCCGCTGGAAAGCGTGATCTACGTCGTCAAGGGCCGCGCGCGCATGCGTTGGGGCGAGCACCTGGAGTTCACCGCCGAGGCCGGCCCGGGCGACTTCATCTACGTGCCGCCCTTCGTGCCGCACCAGGAGATCAACGCCAGCGCCACCGAGACGCTGGAGTGCGTGCTGTGCCGCAGCGACGGCGAGGCGGTGGCCGTCAACCTGGACATCGAGCCGGCGGAAAAGCCCGAGGACGTGCCCTGGGTCGACCCCACGCACCCGGCACCGCCCAAAGACGCCGGATCAGGTGCCGCATGACGATGCCCGAGCCGCGCGCGCTGCTGCGCGCCCTGTACGACACCGCGGTGGCGCGCGCGATGCCGCTGCACACGATGGGCGCGCACCTGCCGCCGCCCCCGGCGCGCGGCCGCACCGTCGTGGTGGGCGCCGGCAAGGCCGGCGGTGCGATGGCCGCTGCCTTCGACGCGCTGTGGCCGGCCGATGCGCCGGTGAGCGGCCTCGTGATCACGCGCTACGAGCACGTGCCTCCGGCCTACAAGTCGCGGCCCGGGCGCATCGAGGTCGTGGAGGCCGCGCACCCGGTGCCCGATGCCGCTGGGCTGGAAGCCACGCGCCGGATGGCCGAACTCGTGCAGGGCCTGACGGCCGACGACCTGGTGATCGCGCTCGTCTCGGGCGGCGGCTCGTCGTTGCTGACGATGCCCGCGCCGGGCCTGACGCTGGCCGACAAGCAGGCCATCAACCAGGCGCTGCTGAAGAGCGGCGCTGCCATCGACGAGATGAACACGGTGCGCAAGCACCTCAGCGCCATCAAGGGCGGCCGGCTCGCGGCGCTGGCGCACCCGGCGCGTGTGGTGACGCTCCTGATCTCCGACGTGCCCGGCGACGAGCCCGGCGTCATCGCCAGCGGCCCGACGCTGCCCGACCCCAGCACCTGCGCCGACGCGCTGGCCATCTGCGCGCGCTACGGCCTGGCGCTGCCCGAGGCCGCCCGCGCCGGCTTGAACAGCGGCGCCTTCGAGAGCCCCAAGCCCGGCAGCCCGGGCTTCGCGCGCGACGAGGTGCACGTGTTCGCGACACCGCAGCAGAGCCTGGAGGCCGCGGCCGAGCAGGCGCGCGGCTGGGGCCTGGCGGCGCACATCCTGTCGGACGAGATCGAGGGCGAAAGCCGCGTCGTCGGCCAGGTGCACGCGGCGCTGGCACGCGCGGTGGCGCGGCGCGGGCAGCCGTTCGCGGCGCCCTGCGTCATCCTCTCCGGCGGCGAGACCACCGTCACCGTGCGCAGCAAGGGCGGCCGCGGCGGCCGGGCGGGTGAGTTCCTGATGGGCTGCGCGCTGGCGCTGCAGAGTCAGGCCGGTGTGTGGGTGCTGGCGGCCGATACCGACGGCATCGACGGCGTCGAGGCCAACGCCGGCGCCATCGTCACGCCCGACACGCTGGCGCGCGCACGCGCCGCGGGGCTGGACGCGGCGGCGATGCTGGACCGGCACGACAGCCAGCCGTTTTTCGCGGCGCTGGGCGACCTGGTCGTGCCGGGCCCCACGTTCACCAACGTCAACGACTTCCGCGCGATGCTGGTGCTGTAGAGCCGGTCGCAGAGCCCGGGCGGGGGGCGGCGCGGCCCGCACCAGGGCCACATCGGATGCGGCTTCAGCCGCGCTGGCGACGCCCCATGAAGCCGAGCACCAGCAGGCCGGCGGCCAGCATCCACAGCGCCGGTGGCGCCGGCACCGGCGACACCTGCAGCTGCACGCCGGCGAACTTCTTCTCGATGAAGGCCTGGCGGAAGCCGCCCGTGGCCGGATCGGTGAAGGCCGTGAGGCGGTTCTCGATCGTCAGGCCCACGGCGTCGGGGTTCGACAGGATGACGTTGAGCGCGCTGCCGAAGGGGCCGGGCACGGCGGCCGTGCTGGCGTCGATGCGGGCGGCGGCCGACCAGTCGTGGTTGAGGCCGTCGGCCAGCGTCAGCGGCGTCAGCGGGCTCACCTGCAGCGACGAGGTGGTCTGCGTGTTGAGCGAGTCGGCAAGGTTGAAGGCACGAAGCTGGCCCAGCACGCGCACCAGGCTGCCGGTGCCGGACAGCGTGTAGTCGCCGAACTCGGCCAGGTCGAAGGCCCCGAAGCGGAAGCCGCTCTTGGCGGTGAGGACCAGGCCCGACACCGTGGAGTTGCGCGACGCCGCGCCGCCGGCCGCCGGCGCCTCGGCGGCGAAGCTGCTCAGCGTGAACTGGATCGTGTCGCCCACCAGCACCGGGGCGCCGAAGAGGCCGAGCTTGGTGTCGTCGTAGCTCAGGTCGAAATTCGTGCCGACCAGCGTGATGGTCGCCGCCTGCGCCGGCACGGCCAGCAACGTGGACAGGGCGGCCGCCAGGGCCAGTTTCTGCAGCGTCATGGAGCTTCTCCTCGGGTTCTGATGGATGACGTGGCGCTCAGTGCCGACGGCGCACCAGCGCCGCCGCCGCCAGCGCGGCCGCCAGCAGCGCCACGGTGCCGGGCGCCGCAACCGGCGTCGAGGCGACCGTCAGGCGCAGCCCCGTGAACTTCTGTTCGATGAACGCCTCGCGGAAGCCACCTCCCGAGCCCAGGCTGGCGATCAGCTCGGTCCCCAGGCTGACCCCGATCGAGCGCGCGCCGGCCAGGAAGACATTGGTCTGGCCGGCATCGACGGTGGTGGCACCGTCGACGCGCGCCGAGGCGCGCCAGTCGGTGTTGGTGCCCACCACGGAGAGCGGGGTCGCGACATCGACGGCCAGCGCCGCGCCGGTGCGCGTGGTGGCCGGCGCGCTGGCATCGTGCGCCAGCAGCCGGCCGGTCACGGCCACGGACGCGTCCGCGCCGTCGAGGTAGTAGTCGCCGAGCACGCCGACCGTCAGGCTGCTCAGCCGCTGCGAGCCGTGCGTCGTGATCACGATGCCCTCTAGCAGCGTGTCCAGGCTCGAGGAGCCGGTGTCGAAGCGCTGGACGCTGAGCGAGACGGTCGTGAAGAACACGTCGTTGCCGACGATCGTCGGCGTGCCGTAGGGCCCCAGCAGGGCGCTGTCGTAGGTGAGGTCGAAGCTGGGGCCGCCGATGGTGACCATGGCAGCCCGTGCCGGCAGCGCGGCGCACAGGGCACTGCCCGCAACCAGGGCGATCACGGCAGGCAACCGGTGGTGCAACATGGCCAAGCGCTCCCGAAGTCCAAGGGGCCGGCAGCAATGCCAGCGGAGAAGACATCGTCGCGTTCTGGCGTGAAACCTCGGGAACAGCCGGCGCCGGGCGCTGAGCCGATGGACTCATCAGCCGGCGATCACCCCGCGATCCGGCAGGGGCCGGACGGACCAGGTGGTGTCAACGGCGCGCCATCTGGCGCCTACCACTTGCAGCCCTTGGCCCGCAGCGCATCGATGGCCAGCGGCACCACCGCCAGCAGGCCGGCGCCGGCGTAGGCCTTGGCGCAGTCGGCGCGCGCGGCCTTCTCGATCTCGCCGGCGAGCTTGTCGGTCTCGGGCGGGCGCGGCAGCACCGGCAGCACGCCGGCCGTGCCGTGGCGCGAGAGTTCGCCGCCGCGCAGGCGGCCGAGCTCGAGGTTCAGGCGCGGCGGGGCGCTGGCGGCCACGGCCGGCACGGCGACGTCGCTGCCGATGCGCGGGCCGGCTTCGGCGGCGGGCACGGGGCCGGGTGGCGCGGCCACGGGGGCGGGGCCGGTTGGCGGCCCGGGTGGCGTTGCGGGCAGTGATGCAGGCGGCGACGCGGGCGATGCCAGTCGGGTGTCGGCCAGTGTCTGGTGGGTAGCCGGCAGGGCGGCCGGCAGCGGGGCCGGCATCTCGACAGCCTCGGGTGCTGCCAGCGCGGCGGCCGGCGCCGGCCGGGCCGTGCGCAGCGTGCCGGCATCGATCCGGCTCTCGGCCGGCGGAGGCGGCGGCAACGGCGCCAACTGCGGCAGGGGTGGCGGCGCCAGGGCGGCCGGCGCCGGCACCGGTGCGGCCATCGGTGCGGCCATGGGCGCGGTGGGTGGCACCGCCGGCGGCAGCGGGCCCAGCCGTGCGCTGCCGGGGGCCAGCGCGGGCATCGGCTCGTCGGGCCGGGCATCGCGCACCAGGCCGCCGATGCGCGGCGCGGCCTGGGCGTCGGCCGGCACCGGGCCGGCCTGCGGCGGCGGGGCACTGGGGGCGCCCTCGTCGGCCGGGCCGCTCAGCGTCACGTTCAGGCGCCCGGCCACGCCCTGGCCCGGCGGCGCCGTGCCCTCGGGCGCGCTGCCCAGCCACAGCAGCGCCCACAGATGCAGCAGCGCGGCCAGCCCCAGGCAGCGCGACAGCGTCGTGCGGTTGGCCCGCGGCCACGGCGCCAGGCGGGCGGGCATTGGCAGGTCTTGGAGGACGGCAGCAGTCACGCGCAGGCGGGCCGGGTTCGTACCCGTTCAGTATCCGCCCGCGGGGCGCGCTCGGGTCTAATTGCGGGCATGAACCAGCTCGACCAGCTCAAGCAGCACACCGTCGTCGTCGCCGACACCGGCAACTTCCGCCAGATGGCGCAGTTCGCCCCGCGCGACGCCACCACCAACCCCAGCCTCATCCTGAAGGCCGTGCAGCAGCCCGAGTACGCGCCGCTGCTGGCCGAGACGGTGGCGGCCCACGCCGGCACGCCGCTGGACGCCGTGGTCGACCAGGTGCTGGTGCGCTTCGGCCGCGAGATCCTGCGCATCGTGCCCGGCCGCGTCAGCACCGAGGTCGACGCGCGGCTGAGCTTCGACACCGAGGCCACGGTGGCGCGCGCCGAACGGCTGATCGACCTGTACGCCGCCGCCGGCATCGGCCGCGAGCGCGTGCTCATCAAGATCGCCGCCACCTGGGAAGGCATCCGCGCCGCCGAGCGCCTTGAGCGGGCCGGCATCCACTGCAACCTGACGCTGCTGTTCGCCTTCTGCCAGGCCGTGGCCTGCGGCGACGCCGGCGTGCGGCTGATCAGCCCCTTCGTCGGCCGCATCTACGACTGGTACAAGAAGTCGGCCGGCGCGGCCTGGGACGAGGCCGCGATGAGCGGCGCCAACGATCCCGGCGTGAAGAGCGTGCGCGCGATCTTCGAGCACTACAAGCGCCACGGCATCGCCACCGAGGTGATGGGCGCGAGCTTCCGAAACACCGGGCAGATCGTGGCGCTGGCCGGCTGCGACCTGCTGACCATCGCGCCCGAGCTGCTGGCCGCGTTGCAGGCCAGCGACGCGCCGGTGGCCAAGGCGCTGGATGCCGACGCGGCGCGCACGCTGCCGCTGCCCGAGGTTCACCTGGACGAGAAGGGCTTCCGCTGGGCACTGAACCAGGACGCGATGGCCACCGAGAAGCTGGCCGAGGGCATCCGCCCGTTTGCGACCGACGCGGGCAAGCTGGATGCACTGATCGACGGGCTGAAGCGGTGAAGGCAACGGTGAGCACCGCGCCGCGCTGCGACGAGACCGCCGCCTGGGCCGCGCTGGCCGGCCACTGGCAGGCGCACGGCCGCGACTTCGACCTGCGCGAGGCCTTCGCGCGTGACGCGGGTCGGGTGCCGGCGCTGTCGTTCGAGGCGCCCGAGGTGTTTGCCGACCTCAGCAAGAACCGGCTCGACACCGCGACGCTGCGCTTCCTGCTCGACCTGGCCACCGAGTGCCGCCTGCCCGAGCGCCGCGATGCGATGCTGGCCGGCGCCGTGGCCAACGCCACCGAGGGCCGCGCCGTGCTGCACACCGCGCTGCGCGCGCCACGCGGCGCGGGCCAGTTCAGCGACGAGGTGCACGCCACGCTCGACGCGATGCTGACCTACGCCGAGACTGTGCGTGCCGACGAGTCGATCACCGACATCGTCAACATCGGCATCGGCGGCAGCGACCTCGGCCCGGCGATGGCCGTGGCGGCGCTGGAGTCGTACACGCTGCCACGCCAGCGCGTGCACTTCGTCAGCAACGTCGACGGCCACGACCTGGCGCCGCTGCTGGCGCGGCTGGACGCCCGGCGCACGCTCTTCATCGTGGCCAGCAAGACCTTCACGACGCAGGAGACGATGGCCAACGCCGAGGCGGCGCGCGCCTGGTTCGTGGCCCAGGGCGGCACCGACGTGGCACGCCACTTCGCCGCGACCACCACCAACGTCAAGGCCGCGGCCGCCTTCGGCATCACAACGACCTTCGGCTTCTGGGACTGGGTGGGTGGCCGCTACTCGCTGTGGAGCGCCATCGGGCTGCCGATCGCCATTGCCATCGGCAGCGCGAACTTCCGCGCGCTGCTGGCTGGCGCGCACGCGATGGACCGCCACTTCGCCACCGCGCCGCTGGCGCAGAACCTGCCGGTGCTGCTGGGGCTGCTGGACGTCTGGTACCGCAATTTCCACGGTTATGCCAGCCGCAGCATCGCGCCCTACCACCAGGGCCTGAAGCGCCTGCCCGCCTTCCTGCAGCAGCTGGAGATGGAAAGCAACGGCAAGTGTGTCGACCTGACCGGCCGTGCGCTGCCCTTTGCCACCAGCCCGGTGGTGTGGGGCGAACCGGGCACCAACGGCCAGCACGCGTACTTCCAGATGCTGCACCAGGGCACCGATGTCATCCCGGTGGAGTTCGTGCTCGTCAAGACACCCTCGCATCAGCTGGCCGGCCAGCACGCCAAGCTGCTGGCCAACGGCCTGGCGCAGAGCCAGGCGCTGATGCTGGGCAAGAGCGCCGCCGAGGCCGCTGCCGAGACCGTGCCCACCGCCGACCCGGCCTTCGACCGCGCCAGGCTGGCCGAGCACCGCACCTTCCCCGGCAACCGGCCGAGCACCACGTTCGTGCTGGACGCGCTCACGCCCTCGAGCCTGGGCGCCTTCCTGGCCCTCTACGAGCACCGCGTGTGGACGAGCGGCGCGCTGTGGGGCATCAACAGCTTTGACCAATGGGGCGTGGAGCTCGGCAAGGCGCTGGCCAACCGGCTGCTGCCGCGGCTGCAAGACGGCCCAGAGCGTGGCCGCACCGACGGGTTGGACGCATCGACGGCGGCGCTGCTGAAGCGGCTGCTCGGGCCGGCGTGAAGCGCATCGTCTTCGACCTCGGCGCGGTGGTGCTGAGCTGGCGGCCGGACGCGCTGCTGCGGCACGTGCTGCCGCACCGCGCCAGCGACGACGCCTCGACGGCCCACTGGGTGCGCGAGGTCTTCCAGGCCTATGGCGGCGACTGGGCCGAATACGACCGCGGCACGCTGACGGTGCCCGATCTCGTGGCCCGCATCGCCGCCCGCACCGGCCTGGGCACGCACGAGGTGCAGGCCGCGGTGGACGCCGTGCCGCACGAACTGCAGCCCGTCGCCGAGACCGTGGCCCTGATCGACCGCCTGCGCGCCGCCGGCCACCGGCTGCACTACCTGTCGAACATGCCGGCGCCTTGCGCCGACATCCTCGAGCAGCGCGAGGCGGCGCTGTTCGCGCGCTTCGACAGCGGCGTCTTCTCGGGCCGCGTGCACCACATCAAGCCCGAGCCGGCCATCTACGCACAAGCCCAGGCGCACTTCGGCGTGGCGGCCGACGAGCTGGTGTTCCTGGACGACCACCCGCCCAACATCGAGGCCGCCCGCGCCGCGGGCTGGCACGGCGTCGTGTTCCGCAACGCGGCGCAGGCCGAGGCCGAACTGCGAGCGGCGGGCTGGATGGCGCGCTGAGCCGGTCATTGGCCACGAAGAGGCCGAGGGTTCGTGGCAGCGCGGTCAGCCGCGGGACACGGTCTGTTCGAGACTGATGGTGGCCACTGCGCTGTACCGGTATGGACGACGGCTGCCGGCCGAGGCTGTGTGAGAACGCGCTGGACGAAGCCTCAGGAGCGGCCGCGCCAGCGGCGGCCGAGGTTACGCAGCGCGT
>JAIXTY010000157.1 GCA_027483705.1 Rubrivivax sp. | reverse complement strand
CGCTGGCGGGCAGCCTGGGCATCGCGCCCACCGCCAACCTCGACCCCGAGCGCCGCTACCCGAGCATGTTCGAGCCCATCCACGGCTCGGCCTTCGACATCATGGGCCAGGGCGTGGCCAACCCGGTGGGCACCTTCTGGAGCTGCGTGATGCTGCTCGAGCACCTCGGCGAGGCCGCCGCGGCACGCCATCTGATGCAGGCCATCGAGACCGTCACCGCCACACCGGCGCTGCACACGCGCGACCTCGGCGGCCGCGCCACGACGGCCGAGGTGACGCAGGCCGTGTGCCGGCAGCTCGCGGCCGCCGGGCGCTGAGCCCTCGGCGCACGCCTTCCGCCCACACCGGCACCCGCGCCCACGCGGGGCCATCGGCCACCCGGCCCACCACCCATCACGGAGACAACCCATGACCGCTGCTCTGCACGCCCCCCAACGCCGCACCGTCCTGGCCGCCTGCGCCCTGGCGCTGGTCATCGCCAGCCCGCAGGCCCGCGCACAGGCCTGGCCCGACAAGCCCGTGACCCTGGTGGTGCCCTTCCCGCCGGGCGGCACGACCGACGTGCTGGCGCGCGCGTTGGCCGAGCGGCTGCAGCCGCTGCTGGGCCAACCGGTGATCGTGGAAAGCAAGCCCGGCGCCGGCGCCACGCTGGGCGCCGAGCACGTGGCGAAGTCCAAGCCGGACGGCCACACGCTGCTGGTGGGCGCGGTGCACCACACCATCGCCTCCAGCGTCTACAAGCGGCTGGGCTACGACTTCCAGAAGGACTTCAAGCCGCTGACCGTGATCGCGATGGTCCCCAACGTGCTGGTGGTGAACGCCAGCTCATCCGTGCGATCGGTGGCCGACCTGGTGGCCCAGGCCAAGGCCGCCAAGCCCGGCTTCAGCTATGGCTCCAACGGCAACGGCACGGCCCAGCACCTCATCGGCACGCAGTTCCAGAACCAGACCGGCACCGAGCTGCTGCACATCCCCTACAAGGGCAGCGGTCCGCTGACGACGGACCTGCTCGGCGGCCAGGTGACGATGTCCTTCGACACCATCACGCCGGTGCTGCCGCACATCAAGGCCGGCAAGCTGCGACCGCTGGCGGTGACGACGGGCAAGCGCTCGTCGGCCCTGCCCGAGGTGCCGACGCTGGCCGAGGCGGGCCTGGCCGGCTTCGACATCGGCACCTGGTTCGGCGTGCTCGCCCCGGCGGCCACGCCGGCGGCGGTGACGACGAAGCTGTCCGACGCGATGCGCCAGGTGATCGCCTCGCCGGAGTTCCGCGCCCGCATGGCCGAGATCGGCGCCGAGCCCGTGGGCAACACGCCCGAGCAGATGGCGCGCCAGATCCGCGAGGAGACCGACAAGTTCGCTCGCCTGGTGAAGCAGGCGAACGTGGTCATCGACTGAGGCCAGCGGGCGCCTGCTCGAGCACCCAGGCCCGGACGCACACCGCCTGGCGCGCCGGGCGCAGCGACTGCAGCGTCCCCACGAGCAGCCGCCGGTTGAGCCAGGCGTGGGGCCCGGCTGGCGCGGTGACGATCAGGCGCGACAGGGCATAACGCTCGGGTTGCACAGCCTCGTCGACGATGACGCAGTTGTCGATGCCGAGCACGGCGCCGTCGTCGGTTTCCATCTCGTAGACGGCCCACAGCTCCTTCACGCCATCGGCGCGCAGCAATTGCCGGTCGGCCCCACCGGGGCGGATGCGGCCACGCAGCCCCTCATGCCCCGGGCCGCCCCAGAAACACCCGCCGGTGATGGGCACGATGAATCGCTCGCCCAGCGGGCCGACACCGAGCGCCTCGCGTGGGGCGATGTCGACCGCGGCCGTCCAGATCAGATGCGCCTGCGGCGGCACGGTGGCGGCCTGCTCGGCCAGCGCGCGCAGGGCAGGGTGGTCGTCGGGCGTGGGGTCGGGGCCGGGTGTGGGCGGAAGCGGCATGGGGCAGGGCCTGGTGGGTTCGCGTTGGGCAGCGGACGCGGGCTCAGCCCAGCCTCTGCCGCGCGAAGTGTTCCAGATGCGCCACCAGGGCCTGCACCGCCCGGCCGCCACCGGCCTCGGGCGCCAGCAGGCCCAGGGGCGAGAAGCGCAGCGCCGGGCTGGCGTCCACCAGCGCCAGCTGCCCAGCCGCCACGAGCTGGCGCACCACGCCGTTCGGCACGAGCGTCAACAGACGGTCGGCCTGGAGCAGGGCCCAGGTGAGCGAGGACACGCGCGTGACCACCGGGCTGCTGTCGGGCGCGGCGCCCAGGGCCGCCATGCGCTCGTCGAAGGCCCGCCGCGCGGCACTCTGCACGGGGGGAAGCAGCCAGCGCTCGCGCGCCAGCGTCGACCAGGCCACGCGGCGCCGCCCGGCCAGCGGGTGCGCCGGGCCACAGGCCACGACGAAGTCGTCCTCGAGCAGCGGTGCGAACCGGCAGCCCACGGGCGGTGCAGCGGGCTCGCGGCACAGGGCCAGATCGATCTCGCCCCGGAGCAGCAGCTCGGCACAGCGGTCGGCTTCGGCCTCCTGCACCAGGATGCGCAGGCCCGGCGCGGCCTGCGCAAAAGCCGGCAGGGCTCGCACCAGCACCCCCGAGATCGCGGCCGTGATGGCGGCCACGCGCACCAGGCCTTCGCCGTCGTGGCGCAGGGCACTCAGCACCTCGGCACCATCGGCCAGCGCGTCGAGCGAGCGCCGCACCAGCGGCAGCAGGGCGTCGCCCGCGGCGGTGATGCGCACGCCGCGCGCGTGGCGCTCGAACAGCGGCTGCTCGACCAGGCGCTCCAGCTCGGCCAGCAGCTGCGTGGCGGCAGGCTGGCTGAGGTGCATCGCCTCGGCAGCCCGCTTCAGGCTGCCCACCTCGGCCACCTTCACGAACAGCTGCAGGTGGCGCAGCCGCGCACGCGCCTGAAGGCGGGCCAGCAGCACGGTGGCGGACAGCGTCTCCATGGGTATAAGCAATCTTGAATCGAGGAGCCGATATTCGCATCGATCTTGAATGCCGGCTCGCAGAATCCAGCACACAACCAGCACACCGGAGACAAGCCGATGCATGCCCGCCACCCTGGGCGCCGCCAGTTTCTGGCGGCGACCGCACTTGCCGGCCTGGGGCTGCGAACACCCCTTGCCGCCGCCAACGAGGCGCGCGACCGACCCATCACCCTGGTGGTGCCCAACGCCGCCGGCGGCGCCGCTGACAACCTGGCGCGCAGCCTCGCCGTCGAACTGGCACGCCAACTGGGGCAGCCGGTGATCGTCGAGAACGTGGGCGGCGCCTCGGGCGCGCTGGGTGCACAGCGCGTGCTGCGCAGCGCCCCCGATGGGCTGACGCTGCTGTTCGGCACCACCAGCGACATGGTGGTGACGCCCATCGCCAACCGCGCTGCCGGCTACTCGGTGCGCGACTTCACACCCGTCGCCAAGGTGGGCGTGACGCCCATGACGCTGACCGCGCGGCCTGAGCTCGGCGTGCGCCACCTCGACGAGCTCGTCGCCCTGGCGCGCCAGCGCCCCAACGGCCTGAGCGTGGGCACCACCGGCAACGCCTCGCTGCAGGCCTTTGCCGTGCAGGCGCTGCAGCGTGCCGCCGGCATCGACCTGCTGGGCGTGCCCTACAAGGGCGGCGCGCCGCTGCTCAACGACCTGCTGGCCGGGCAGATCGACCTCGGCGTGATGACGCTGCCGGCCGCCCTGGGCCAGGTGCGCGCGGGCAAGCTGGTCATGCTGGGCGTGCTGTCGGCCGAGCGGCATGCCTCGGCGCCCGACCTGCCCACGGTCAACGAGTCACGCTCGGTGCGCGGCGTCAGCGTCGAGATCTGGGCCGCGCTGGCCGGCCCGCCGAGCCTGCCCGCGGCGGTGGTGGAGCGCCTGAACCGCGCCGTGCAGGCCGCGCTGACCGACCCCGCCTACAGCGAGCGCCGCGCGCGCTCGGGCGACGTCACCGTGCCGCCGGCGTCGGCGGCGGCTTTCGGGGCCTTCCTGCTGGCCGAGGACGAGCGCTACCGCACGCTGGCCACCGGGCTCAAGCTCGAATGAGCAGCACCAACGCCCAGCCGGCCCTCGAGGCGGTCGGGCTGCAACGTGTGGTGCTGCCCTCGGGCGTGGAGCTGCACGTCGCGCAGGGAGGCGATGGCGAGCCGCTCGTCTTCGTGCACGGCGTGATGGGCGACTGGCGCTCGTGGGCGCCGCAGTGGCCGGCCTTCTGCGCCAGCCACCGCTGCATCAGCTACAGCCGGCGCTACAACCACCCCAACCACAACACCATGCCCTCGCCCGACCACTCGGCGCTGGTCGAGGCCGAGGACCTGCGGCTGCTGATGGACACCCTGGGCCTGGCCCGCGCCCGCTTCGTGGCCAGCTCCTACGGGGCCTTCGTGGTGCTGGCCCTGGCCGTGTGCGAGCCGCAGCGCGTGGCCGCGCTGGTGGCGACGGAGCCGGCCATGCTGTGCTACGCGGAGTTCAGCGACAGCGGCCGCGCCGAGCTGGAACGATTCCGCACGGCCGTGGTGGCACCGGCCAACGCCGCCTTCCGCCGGGGCGACGACGCGCTGGGCGCACAGCTCATGACGGGCGGCATCCACGCCGCCAACGCCGGCGCGGTGTCGGGCCCGGCGATGCAGCGCCGCCTGGCCAACGCCCGGGCGATGCGCATGCTGGCGCTGTCGAGCAACGAGTTCCCGCTGCTGCCACCCGCGGCGCTGGCCGCGCTGGCGATGCCGGTGCTGCTGGTGTCTGGGCGCGAGACGCCGGCCATCCACGCCGAGGTCTTCCGCAACGTCCGTGCTGCCATGCCGCAGGCCGCCGTGGCCTGGGTGGACGGCGCCGGCCACGCCGTGGCGCAAGAGCAGTCCGCGCGCTTCAACGCCCTGGCGCTGGAGTTCCTGCAAGCGCCGTGCTGACACCCGCTTCCCCAAGACAACACCCTGAGGAGACACCCCATGCCCCATCGACACCTGGCGCTGGCCTGCCTGGCCGGCGCGCTGCTGGCCGGCTGCGGCGGCGATGACGAAGTCACCATCGGCCTGCCGCAGCTGGCCGCGGCGCGGCCCGGCACCCTGCTCGACTGCACCACGCTCGGCGGCTTCCGATTCGCGGCCACCACCGTCACCGCAGCCAGCCTGGTGCCGGCCGGCACGCTCAGCAACGCCGGCCAGCCGGTGGGCGAGCACTGCCTCGTCACCGGCCGCATGAACGAACGCACCAGCGCCGTGGACGGCCAGACCTACGCCATCGGCTTCCAGATGCGACTGCCGCGCGAATGGAGCGGCAGGCTGCTTTACCAGGGCAACGGCGGCATCGACGGCGCGGTGGTCACGGCCGATGGCGGCGCCAGCATCGGCAGTGGCGGCCTGCTGCGCAACGGGCTGCAGGCGGGCTTCGCCGTGATCAGCTCCGACGCCGGCCACAACGCCGCACAGAACCCGCTGTTCGGCCTGGATCCGCAGGCACGTCTGAACTACGGCTACCGCGCCGTGGGCACGCTCACGCCCATGGCCAAGGCCCTGGTGGCCGCCGCCTATGGCCGCGGGCCCGACCGCTCGTACATCGCCGGCACCTCCAACGGCGGCCGTCACGTGATGGTGGCCGCCGCCCGCTACACCGCGCAGTACGACGGCTACCTCGCCAACTCGCCCGGCTTCAACCTGCCCAAGGCGGCGGTGGCGCAGCTGTGGGGTGCGCAGCAGTGGCGTCGGGTGGCCACCGGCACCGGCACGGCACCCAGCTTCGACCTGGAGTCGGCCCTGCCCGTGGCCGAGCGCCGGCTCATCGCGCAGGCCATCCTGACGCGCTGCGATTCGCTCGACGGCGCCACCGACGGCCTGGTGCACGACGCTGCCGCCTGCCGAGGCGCTTTCGATCTGGCGCGCGACGTGCCCACGTGCAGCGGCGCGCGCGACGGCAGCTGCCTTACGGCCGAGCAGAAGGTGGTGGTGGCCGCCGTGCACGCCGGTGCGCGCAACAGCCGCGGCGAGGCGCTCTACAGCCGCTTCCCCTACGACCCCGGCCTGGTCAGCACGGGCTGGGCCGACTGGAAGTTCCGCAACTCGGTGCGCGGCGGCCGCGACCCGGTGGCCGTGGCACACATCTTCAGCACCCCGCCCGTGACCACGGCTCTGAGCAACACGCTGGACTACGCGCTGGCCTTCAATGTCGACTCCGACGCGCCAAGGATCTTCGCCGTCGACGCCGCTTACGCCGAAAGCGCGATGGCGTTCATGACCCCGCCCGACCCGCTGAACCTGGACGCGCTCCGCGAGCGCGGCGCCAAGATGATCGTGGTGCACGGCGCGGCCGATGGTGTGTTCTCGGCGGACGACACCGAGGCCTGGTACGAGGCGCTGGACCGACGCCTGGGTGGCCGCGCCGCCGAAGCGGTGCGCTTCTTCCGTGTGCCGGGGATGGGGCACTCGCGCGGCGGTCCGGCCACCGACCAGTACGACGCACTGGCTGCGCTGGTGGCCTGGGTTGAGGGCGGCACCGCGCCCGATCGCATCGTGGCCAGCGCCCGCGGCGCCGGCAACCCGGGGGGCGCGAACACCGAATTGCCAGCGGGATGGGCAGCCACGCGCACGCGGCCGCTGTGCCCGCACCCCCTGGTGGCGCGCTTCAAGGGCGGCGACGTCGAAACCGCCGCCAGCTTTGCCTGCGAACGCTGACGCGCGCGCCTTACTTGTTGCGCTGGCCTTCGGTCAGCGTGTGGGTTTGGAACAGGCCCGACTTGTCCACGAAGTAGGTCTCCATGAACTTGAGGTTGCCGCCGCCGGTGAGCTTGACGGGCGCCGGGAACGGGCTCGCCTTCTTGATCATGGCCACGACCCAGGGCGACACCTCGTCGGCCGCCGGGCGGCGGATGACGTTGACGTCGACGACGTTGCCCTGCGCGTCGAGCTCGGTCTCGACCATCATCACGCCGTACAGCAGCGGCGGCAGCTTGCCGCGGTACACGCGCATCGGGAAGCAACTGTAGAGGTGGCGCGAGGCGTCGACGCGGAACTCGCGCTCCACCTCCTGCGTGGACGGCGCCACCGGCTCCTTGCAGGTGGGCGCCGGCACCATGCTGAACTGGGCCTTGGCAGACGGCGCGACGAGCGTGGCGGCCGCCGCGAGCACGGCCAGGGCCAGGGTGCGGATGGCGGTTTGGCTGGCCGGCGCGGCGCGGCGGGCTTGGGCTGTGGTGCGCATCGGTGATCCCTCGGTATCGACGTTCAGGGCCGCGCCCATCGCGACCCCCCCTTGAATGCAGGTGAGGTTACACGGCGCGCGGGCCGCCCGCCATCCGCCCGCGTCACGAGGCGCGAGAAGCATTCACGGCCGGCGCGCCTGCAACGCGCGGTTACCCTGGGGCGGGCTACTTGAGCCAGCCCTTGCGGCGGAAGTAGATGAACGGCGCCGCCACCGAGGCGGCCATCAGCGCCAGCGCAAAGGGGTAGCCGGCGGCCCAGTCGAGTTCGGGCATGAACTTGAAGTTCATGCCGTAGATGCTGGCGATCAAGGTGGGCGGCAGCAGCGCCACGCTGGCCACCGAGAAGATCTTGATGATCTTGTTCTGGTTGATGTTGATGAAGCCGACCGTCGCGTCCAGCAGGAAGTTGATCTTGTCGAACAGGAACGCGGTGTGGGAATCCAGCGAGTCGATGTCGCGCAGGATCTGCCGCGCCTCCTCGAACTGCTCGGCGCCCAGCATGCGGCTGCGCATCATGAAGCTGAGGGCACGGCGCGTGTCCATCACGTTGCGGCGGATGCGGCCGTTCAGGTCTTCCTCGCGCGCGATGGCCGTCAGCGCCTCGCCGGCGGCGCGGTCGTCGACGTCCTGGCGCAGCACGCGGGCGCTCACCTTCTCGAGGTTGTCGTAGATGCCCTCCAGCGCGTCGGCGCTGTACTCGGCGTCGGCGTCGTAGAGCTTCAGCAGCACGTCCTTGGCGTCCTCGATCAGCGCCGGGATGCGCCGCGCCCGCAGCCGCAGCAGCCGGAACACCGGCAGGTCCTCGGCGTGGATGGAGAACAGCACGCCGTGGTGCAGGATGAAGGCCACGCGCACGTTGCGCGCCGGGCCGTCGTCGTTGCCGCCCACGCCACCGACGAGGAAGTCGGAGCGGATGTGCAGCTCGCCGTTGTCCTCTTCGTAGAAGCGGGCCGATTCCTCGAGGTCGTCGTCGACGGCGTCCTTGGGGATCGCCAGGCCGAAACGCTGCTCGACCCAGCGCGTCTCGTCCTCGGTCGGGGCCTCCAGATCCACCCACACCGGCGCCGCCACGGCCAGGGCCTCGGCGCTGTC
This sequence comes from Rubrivivax sp., assembly GCA_027483705.1. Lineage (GTDB taxonomy): Bacteria > Pseudomonadota > Gammaproteobacteria > Burkholderiales > Burkholderiaceae_C > Rubrivivax. Next base: position 6,898 of record JAIXTY010000157.1, on the reverse strand, counting down.
GATCTCTTCCTGGAAGAGCCGACCGTTGGCGAGCGAAAAGACGTTCAGCATGGGCGGCGGGATGATAGTTCGGCGGCCCCTGCCCGGCGCCTGGGCGGGGCGGGGTGGCAGACTCAGGGCCATGTCCCGTGCGTCCCGCATCGCCCTCGTCCTGGCCGCCCTGGCGCTGCTGCTGCCGCTGCTGGCCGCGCTGGCCCTGTTGTCGACGGCGCTGCAGCGCGAGCCGGCCGTGGTGGGCGCCGCCGAGCTGGCCCCCGACGACGTGGCCCGCGCCGTCAGCCTGGCGCGCACGCACGACCCGCGCCGCGCGCGGCCTGGCGTCGTCAGCACCGCGCTCGTGCAGGAGCGCGAGTTCGAGGTGCTGCTCAGCCATGGCGCCCGCCGCTGGCTGCCAGGCACCAGCGGCCGCGTCGAGTTCGCGCGCGGCTCGGCCCTGGTGACGCTGAGCACCCACCTCGGCTCGCTGCCGCAGCTGGGCGCCAGCGCCGCGGCACTGGCGGCGCCGTTCGGGCGCTGGCTGAACGTCGAGATCGAGCTGCAGGAGACCGGCGGCCTGCCGGCCATCGGCTCGGCGCGCGTCGGCGGCCTGCCGATGCCGGCCTGGCTGCTGGAGCGCGTGGCGCAGCGGGCCCTGGAGCGCAGCGGCTTCAGCGCCGAGTGGCAGCTGGCGCAGGACGTGGTGCGGCGCGTGCGCTTCGACGCCGGCCGAGCGCTCGTGGTCTACGCCTGGCAGCCCGACAGCATGCAGCGCGTGATGGCCTCGCTGCTGACGCCGGCCGAGCTCGAGCGCCTGAAGCCCTACCAGGACCACCTGGCCGAGCTGACGCGCAGCGTGTCCGGCTGGCAGATGCCCATGGTGCAGGCGATGACGTCGCTGTTCGACGTGGCGGCGCGGCGCAGCGCCGAGGGCGGCGATGCCGTGGCCGAGAACCGCGCTGCGCTGGTGGTGCTGACGCTCTTTGCCAACGGCCGCGACGTCGGCAGCGTGGCGCCGGCGGCCCGCGGCTGGGCGCGGCCGCGGCCGCTGCGCATGCTGCTCGGCGGGCGCATGGACTTCCCGCAGCACTTCCTGGTCTCGGCCGCGCTGGTGACCGAGGGCACGAGCCCGCTGTCCAGGGCCATCGGCCTGTACAAGGAGGTGGCCGACTCGCGCGGCGGCAGCGGCTTCTCGTTCAACGACATGGCCGCCAACCGCGCCGGCACGCGCTTCGGCGAGCTGGCGCTGCAGCAGCCGGCCGAGCTGCAGCGGCGCGTCGCGCGCGGCCGCCCGCTGCGCGACGAGGACCTGCTGCCCGCGGTGGCCGATCTGCCGGAGTTCATGCCCGAGGCCGAGTTCCGCCGCCGCTTCGGCGGCGTGGGCGCGCCGGCCTACGAGGCGCTGCTGTCCGACATCGACCGGCGCATCGCCAGCCTGCCGCTATTGCGGTGACCCAGGCACTGTTTCCGCCCGCGGCCGCGCGCCCGGCCCGGCGCCGGCGGTGATGTCGAAGCGGAACAGCCGGCACTCGATGGCGCCGTTGTAGAGCGGCACGCGGCGCGACTCCTTCATGCGCATCAGGCCCGGCAGCTTCATGTCCGGGCTCAGCAGCCAGGCCGTCCAGCCGGCGTAGTGGCGCTTCCAGTGCGAGGCCAGGCCGCTGAAGAACTCGGCCGAGCTGCCGCCGCCTTCGAAGCCTTCGCGCGAGACGACGTTGCCCGTTCCCTTGGGCGCGATGCGCTCGCCGTACGGCGGATTCATCAGGATGGTGCCGGCGTCGGCCGGCGGCGTGCGCTGCTGCGCATCGGCCGTCTTGAACTCGATGGCCTGCGCCACGCCCGCGCGCTCGGCGTTGCGCGTGGCGAAGTCGGTCATGCGGAAGCTCACGTCACCCGCGAACACCGGCACCGTGGCCGGGTGCACGCGCGCGCGGGCCTGCTGCTGCATCTGCGCCCAGGCGGCACGGTGGGCCAGGAACGGCCGCTGGCGCTCGAAGGCGAAGCGGCGCAGCGCGCCGGGCGCGATGCCGCAGGCCATCTGCGCGGCCTCGATGGCGATGGTGCCGGCGCCGCAGCAGGGGTCGAGCAGCGGGCCGTCCTCGACTCGGCCCTGCCAGCCGATGGCGGCCAGCATGGCCGCAGCCAGCGTCTCCTTCAGCGGCGCCTCGCCGGTGGCCTCGCGCCAGCCGCGCTTGAAGAGCGGCTCGCCGCTGGTGTCGGCGTACAGCATGGCGTGGTCGGGGCCGACGAACAGCGACACCGGCAGGTCGGGCCGCTTGGTGTCGACGCTCGGGCGCTCGCCGTGGCTGTCGCGCAGCGCGTCGCAGATGGCGTCCTTGATGCGCAGCGCCGCGAAGTTCAGGCTCTTCAGCGGGCTCTTCATGGCCTGCACATCCACGCGCAGCGTCTCGGCCGGCGTGAGCCAGCGGCCCCAGTCGACACGCCGGGCGATGTCGTAGAGGTCGTGCTCGTCGCGGTAGGGGCCGTCGGCCAGCGGCGCCAGCACGCGCGTGGCCAGGCGGCTTTCGAGGTTGAGGCGCATCGCCGCGAGTTCGTCGCCCTCGGGGGCGTCGACCCAGACGCCACCGCGCGCCACCTCGGGCGTGCCGCCGACGATGCGTGCGGCTTCTTCCGCCAGCAGCGCCTCCACACCGCCGGCGCAGGGCAGGAACAGCATCCGTGCGCCCCGGCTCAGGCCTGCTTGCGCAGCCCCGCCGGCGCGATCTTCAGCGCCTCGCGGTACTTGGCCACGGTGCGCCGCGCGACCTGGATGCCCTGCTCCTCGAGCATCGCGCTCAGCTGGTTGTCAGACAGCGGCTTCTTCGTGTCTTCGGCGCTCACGAACTGCTGGATCAGCGCACGCACCGCGGTGCTGCTGGCGTTGCCGCCGGCGTCGGTGTTGAGGCTGGAGCCGAAGAAGTACTTCAGCTCGAAGGTGCCCTGCGGCGTGGCCATGTACTTGGCGGTGGTGACGCGCGAGATGGTGCTTTCGTGCAGGCCCAGCTCGTCGGCGATCTCGCGCAGCACCAGCGGCTTCATCGCGATCGGCCCGTGCGTGATGAAGCCCTTCTGGCGCTCGACGATGGCCTTGCTGACGCGCAGGATGGTGTCGAAGCGCTGCTGGATGTTCTTGACGAACCAGCGCGCCTCCTGCAGCCGCGACGACATGCCCGGGTTGGCGTTGGCGCCGCGCAGGCCCTTGGCGGCCTGCGCGTACAGGTCGTTGATGCGCAGCTTGGGCATGACGTCGGGGTTGAGCGTCACGGCGAAGCCGCGGCCGGTCTTGCGCACCAGCACGTCGGGCACGATGACGTTGGCCTCGGCGGCACTGAACGGGCGGCCGGGCTTGGGCTCGCAGCGGCGGATCAGCTCGTGCGCGGCGCGCACCGTCTCCTCGTCGCTGCCGGTGAGGGCGGCCAGGCGCTTGTAGTCGCGGCGCGCCAGCGGCTCCAGGTACTGCTCGGCGATGCGCATCGCGGCCTGCCGCGCCGCGCAGCGCGGCGTGGCCTTGAGCTGCAGCTGCAGGCATTCGGGCAGCGAGCGCGCGCCCACGCCCGGCGGGTCCAGGCTCTGCAGCATGCACAGCGCCATGCGCAGGCGGTCGGCCAGCTGCTCGTGGGCGTCGGCGCTGGTGATGTCCAGCATCTCGGCCAGGCGCTCGGCCACCTCGTCCAGCGTGTCGGCCAGGTAGCCGTCGCCGTCGAGCGACTCGATCAGCACCTCCACCGCGGCCAGGTCTTCCGGCTCCAGGCGCAGGCCCACGAGCTGCGCGCGCAGGTGGTCCTGCAGGCTGCCGACGGCGGCCCGGCGGTCGTGCGCCTCGCCGTCGTCGTCGCCGTCGCCGGCGGCGGCACTGGCGCCCGAGGGCGTCTCGCGGATGCCGTCGAAGTCGTCGCCCTCGGTGCCGTTCTCCCAGTCGTCGCGCAGCGGCGTGCCGAACTCCTCGGCGCCCAGCTCCTTGGCGCCCTCCAGCGCCGCGGGCTCGGTGCCGGTCTCGGCGAACTCGGCCGGCTCGCCGTCACGGTCGCCCTCGCGGTCGGCCGGGCGGTCGGCGGCCATGCGCTCGGGCGGGGTTTCGTAGGCCGTGGGCGGGCCTTCGTCGTCGACCTCGAGGAACGGGTTCTGCTCGAGCATCTGCCCGACTTCCTGCTGCAGCTCCAGCGTCGACAGCTGCAGCAGCCGGATCGACTGCTGCAGCTGCGGCGTCAGCGCCAGGTGCTGCGACAGCCGGACCTGCAACGAAGGCTTCATGCTCATCGTGCGGCCCTACATCCGGAAGTGTTCGCCGAGGTACACCTTGCGCACCTCGGTGTTGGCCACGATGTCGTCGGGCGTGCCCTCGGCCAGCACGCGACCCTCGCTGATGATGTAGGCGCGGTCGCAGATGCCCAGCGTCTCGCGCACGTTGTGGTCGGTGATCAGCACGCCGATGCCGCGCGCGCGCAGGAAGCCGATGATGCGCTGGATCTCCATCACCGCGATCGGGTCGACGCCGGCGAAGGGCTCGTCGAGCAGGATGAAGCGCGGCGTGGTGGCCAACGCGCGCGCGATCTCCACGCGCCGCCGCTCGCCGCCCGACAGCGCCGGCGCGGGTGAGTCGCGCAGCTTCTCGATCGACAGGTCGGCCAGCAGGCCCGAGAGGCGCTCCTCGATGACGGCCGAGCGCAGCGGCCGGCCGTCGGCGCCCTGCTGCAGCTCCAGCACGGCGCGGATGTTCTCCTCGACGGTGAGCTTGCGGAAGATGCTCGCCTCCTGCGGCAGGTACGACAGGCCCATGCGCGCGCGGCGGTGGATCGGCAGCTTCTGCACCTCGGCGCCGTCGATGCGGATGACGCCGTCGTCGGCCCGCACCAGGCCCACGACCATGTAGAAGGTGGTCGTCTTGCCGGCGCCGTTGGGGCCCAGCAGGCCCACCACCTCGCCGGCCGACACCGCCAGGTGCACGTCCTTCACGACGACGCGCGGCCCGTAGCTCTTGCGCAGCCGCTCGGCCTCGAGCCGGCTGGCGGGCGCCGCGGGGCGTGCCGCCTCGCCCGAGGCGGGCCGGGTGAGGGCCTCGCTCATCGCGGCGCGGCCGGGCGTTCGCCCAGGGTGCGGCTGGGTTGCAGCGCCGGCACGGGCACCGCCGGGGCCGAGGCCGGCGACTCGGCGCGCGGGCTCAGCACGGCGCGCACACGGCCGCCGGGGTTGGTCTGCGTGACGGTGCCGCCTTCGACGCGGAAGATCTCCGCGGTGTTGTCCCACAGGATGCTGGCGCCGGTGATCTCGTCGGCCACCGTGCCGCTGCGCAGCCGCCGCACCGCGCCGTTGCCCAGGAAGCGCAGCGTGTCGGCGCGGCCGTCGAACTCGATGCGGTCGGCGGTGCCCTCCACCGTCTCGTCGAGGCCGTCGCGCTTCTGGCGCCAGCTGGCCGGCTTGCCGGCCGCCCCGAGCGCGCTGGCGGCACGGAAGCCGTCGGGCAGGGTGCGCATCTCCACGCGCTCGGCGCGCAGGATCATCGAGCCCTGCGAGATGACGACGTTGCCGGTGTAGACCAGCACCTGACGCTGCAGGTCGAGCACGCCGTCGCGGTCGGCCTCCACGACCATGGGCTTGCTGCGGTCGGCCCGCTCGGCCTGGGCAGGCAGGCTGGCGAGCAGTCCCGACAGCGCGATGGCGCCAACCACCCCGACGAGGATCCGGCTCTGCCGGTCCTCGGGCGGGCGGCCCCCTAGGGGGGTAGCGGGCGAAAGCGAGCTTGGGGGCACCATGTTCGGCATGAAACTTGCAGGCCAGTATAGCCACAAGTCCTGCGGTGCCCACCCCATCGGCAGCGTGACTTGCTGCCGGCCCGGGCCCGGAGAGGCCCTCAGGCCTTCTGCCGCGCGAGCTGGATCAGGTAGTCGGCCACCACGACCGCACGGTCGTGGCCGCCGGCCAGCGAGGCCGCAGTGTAGAAGCGCCCTTGCACGCCGAGCGCCGGCACGCCGTCGATCTTGTAGGCATCCGCCAACTGCTTGGCACGCGTGGCCTTGGTCGAGACGCTGAAGCCCTTCATCGCCTGCACCAGGCGGTCGCAGTCGACGCCGCTGTCCTTGGCCAGCTGCGCGATCTCGGCGTCGCTGTTCAGGCGCTTGCCCTGCTGGTGGATGGCGTTGAAGACCTTGCGGTGCATGGTGGGCAGCACGCCCATCTCCTCGAGCGCGTAGAACAGGCGCTGGTGGTTCTGGTGCGGCGCCATGAAGCCCACCGGCACCTGGCGGAAGGCGACGTCGGCCGGCAGCTTCTTGACCCAGGCTTCCAGCGTGGGCTCGAAGGCGTAGCAGTGCGGGCAGCCGTACCAGAAGAACTCCACCACCTCCACGGCCTTGCCCGCGGGCAGCGTGACGGGCGCCGGCGAACCCAGCTTGACGTAGTGCGTGCCTTCGCGGGGCGCACCCTGGGCGTGGGCGGCTCCCTGCCAGGCCAGGCCGAGGCCCAGGCCGGTGGCGGCGATCTGCTTGGAGAAGTCACGCCGTTGCATGCTGAGGTGTCCTTTCGTCGGAATGCGGTGTCGGGAGGATGGCGCTTCGGCAGGTGGAGTGCCACACGGCCCTTCGGGTTCCGTGCCGCGCGCGGGGTCTTGCGCGAATCGTGGGGGATCAGGGCTTCTCGACGCGCACGATCTGCGCCTCAAGCCCCTGGTCGACCAGCTTCTGCTGCTGCGTGTCGGCTTCGGCGCGGGTGCCGAAGGGCCCGATGCGCACGCGGTAGACGGTGCGGCCGGCCTGCTCGCGCTCACTCACCTTGGCCGTCCAGCCGCCCATGGCCAGGCGCGCCTTCTGCTGCTCGGCGTCGTCGCTGCGCGTGAAGGCGCCGGCCTGCACGAAGAACACGAAGGGCTCGGCCGCCGCGGCGGTGGCTGAGGCCGGGCTGGCCGGCCGGGCCACGGGCGGCGCGGGCG
>JAIXTY010000283.1 GCA_027483705.1 Rubrivivax sp. | reverse complement strand
GACGCCGTTCTTGATGACGAAGAGGTTCTCGCCCGCGCCCTCGGAGACGAAGCCGCTGGCATCCAGCAGCATGGCCTCGTCGTAGCCCTCGTCGGTGGCCTCCATGTTGGCCAGGATCGAGTTGGTGTAGTTGCTCACCGCCTTGGCCTGCGTCATCGTGATGTTGACGTGGTGGCGCGTGTAGCTGCTGGTCTTGACGCGGATGCCGCGCTTGAGGCCCTCTTCGCCCAGGTAGGCGCCCCAGGCCCAGGCCGCGACCATCAGGTGGATGGTGTTGCCCTTGGGGCTAACGCCGAGCTTCTTGTCGCCGATCCAGGTGAGCGGGCGCAGGTAGCCGCTCTCGAGCTGGTTCTCGCGCACCACGGTGCGCTGCGCTTCCATCACCTGCTCGTGGGTGAACGGGATCTTCATGCGCAGGATCTTGGCGCTGTTGAAGAGGCGCTCGGTGTGCTCCTTCAGCCGAAAGATGGCTGTGCCCTTGTCCGTCTTGTACGCCCGCACGCCCTCGAAGGCGCCGCAGCCGTAGTGCAGCGTGTGCGACAGCACGTGGATCTTGGCGTCGCGCCAGTCGACGAGCGTGCCGTCCATCCAGATCTTGCCGTCGCGGTCGGACATCGACATGGGGGTTCTCCAGCTTCGAAAGGTGAGTCGGCGATTCTAGGCAGCGGCGCGTTGCAGCTCCCACTGCGCGAGCCGGCCGTTCACGAAGGCCAGCTGCACGGTGTCGCCGCCGGTGTCCGTCCAGGCCCAGGATTCGCGGGCGCCGCGGTCGTCGCCTTCGATCTTGCGGCCGAGCGAGCGCGTCAGCACCAGCACCTCGGGCAGCTTCATGCCGGGCTTGAGCTTGCTGTGCAGCATCACCGCGTTGGCCACGTGCCCCACCGGGTTGCTGCCGGCGATGCGCAGCACGCGCAGCGCACGGCTGAATTGCAGCAGCAGCCAGAACACCGTCACCGTGATGGCGAGCACCACGCCCGGCCAGCCGTACGACAGCCAGCCCGCGACGACGGCGGCCAGCGCGAGCGCCCAGCCGATGGCGGCGCCGGCGTTCATGACGGGCACCTCGCAGACAATGAAAGGGATGGATTCAGTGCAGACATGGGTGATCAACCTCGACCGCGCGCCGGACCGGCTGGCCCGCGTGCGCGGGCAGCTCGATCGGCTGCAGATGCCGTTCACGCGGCTGCCGGCGGTGGATGCCCGCGCCTTCACGCCCGAGCAGCGTGCGCTGCTCGACGAGGCCACGTTCCACCGCCGCCACGGCATGACGCCGCTGCCCGGTGAGCTGGGATGTTATCTCTCGCACATCGAGGTCATGCGCCGCTTCCTGGCCAGCGGCGCCGAGGCCGCGCTGGTGCTGGAAGACGACGTGCGGCTGCACGACACGCTGCCCGCCGTGGTGGCGGCGCTGATGGCGCGGCGCGGGCAGTGGGACGTCGTCAAGCTCTCGGCCGTGCACTCGGGCACGCCGGTGGCGGTGGCCGACCTGGGCGCCGGTCACGCCCTGGCGGTGATGCTGTCCAAGTGCACCGGCTCCAGCGCCTACCTGATGAACCGCCGCGCCGCCGAAGCCTGGCTGCGCCAGCCCGGCGGCCTGCTGCCGATGCAGCTGCCCTACGACCATGCGTTCGACCGCGCCTGGGTCTTCGGCCTCAAGCAGCGGCTCGTGGTGCCCACGCCCTGCGGCCACGACGACCAGGTGGCCTCGACCATCGGCGCACCGGCGAACATGCCCTCGCGCAAGTTCAAGGGCGTGAAGCGCTGGCCCACGCACGGGTGGCGGGCCGGCAACGAGCTGCGCCGCGTGGCCTACGGCCTGGGGCAGCTGCTGCGCGAGCGCTTCAGCTGAACACGCCCGGCCGTGTGCGGCCGGTCGCGAGTTCGTGGGCCCAGTCGGCGAAGCCCTGCGCTGCGGCCCTGCGGGCGGCACCGTCCCAGTCGTAGGCCGTCTGCTGCAGCTGCGCCGTCCAGCCCTCGTCCGTGCGCTGCAGCAGCGCCCAGCGGGTGTGCGGGCTGCCGGTCTCGACGACGTGATGGTGCGGTCGGTCGTGCGCATACGCCGGCCGGCCGACGCTGCCGGGGTTGACGGCCAGCGTGCCGTCGGCCAGCCGCACCACGCGCGGCCAGTGCGTGTGGCCGCACACCAGCACCGACGCCCGCAGGCCGGCCAGGCGCGCGTCGATCTCGCCGGCCGTGGCCGCGCGCACGCCGGGGTCGCCGCCGGCCCGGTAGCCCGCCGTGACGGTTTCGAGCAGGCCGATGACATCGCGGCCGGGCACGCCGTGGAAGGCCTCGATCGCGCCGTCGGCGGCCGACAGCGTGGCCGGCAGCGCCGCGAGCCAGGCGCGCTCGGCCGCGCCGAGCTCGGCCGCGGTCCAGGCGTCGTCGCCGTCGGCCGGGTCGCGGCTCGGCGCGGCGGCCAGCGCCTGGCGCTCGTGGTTGCCGGCGATCGTGGGCCAGCCGCGTTCGGCCAGCCAGGCCACCGTCTCGCGCGGCCACAGCGGGCCGGCGGCGATGTCGCCGAGGTTCAGCACGAGGTCGGCGCCGGCGGCCTCGATCGCCGCGGCCACCGCCTGCAGCGCGGGCAGGTTGCCGTGGATGTCGGAGACCAGGGCCACCCGCATCGGGTTCGGCGGCTCAGGCGTTGACGGTGCGGCCGTCGATGTCGGCGCGCACGTGCGCCGGCAGCCGGTTCAGCAGCACGCGGATGAGCAGCGGGATCAGCACCAGGTCGTCCACCAGCCCGAGCACCGGGATGAAGTCCGGCAGGAGGTCCACCGGCGACAGCAGGTACAGCACGAGGCCGGCCACGCCCCACTTCAGCCAGCCCGGTGCGCCCGGGTGGCGCAGCGCACGCCACAGGCGCCGCGCGTCGCCGCGCAACAGCGTCCACAACATCAGCAGTCGCTTGCCCATCGTCCGGCGCTCCTTGTCTCGTCCGTGGCCCCGCAGATGGGGCCGCGGTGGGAAGACTACAACCCGCGCACCGCCTCGATGGCCTGCTCGATGCGATCGACCGCGTGCACGGTGAGGCCTTCGATCGGCCTCTTGGGCGCGTTGGCGCGTGGCACGACGGCGACGCTGAAGCCCAGCTTGGCGGCCTCCTTCAGCCGCTCCTGCCCGCGTGGTGCCGGCCGCACCTCGCCCGCCAGGCCGACCTCGCCGAACGCGACGAAGCCCCGGGGCAGCGCCTTGCCACGCAGGCTGCCCTGGATGGCCAGCAGCACCGCCAGATCCGCCGCCGGCTCGGCGATGCGCACGCCGCCCACCGCGTTGACGAACACGTCCTGGTCCAGGCAGCTCACACCCGCGTGGCGGTGCAGCACGGCCAGCAGCATGGCCAGGCGGTCGCGGTCCAGGCCGACCGACAGGCGCCGCGGGCTGCCGCCGCCGCCGTCCACCAGCGCCTGGATCTCCACCAGCAGCGGCCGCGTGCCCTCGAGCGTGACGAGCACACAGCTGCCCGGCACCGGCTCGGTGTGGGTGGAGAGAAAGATCGCGCTCGGGTTGCTCACGCCCTT
>JAIXTY010000273.1 GCA_027483705.1 Rubrivivax sp. | reverse complement strand
TGATGCCAAGGCCTTTGCGCTGCCGCGGCCGCTGCTGCACAGCGGCGACCTCGACTTCTCATTCGCGGGCCTGAAGACGGCGGTGCTCACGCAGCACCGCAAGCTGGGTGCCGCGCCGTCGGCGCAGTCGCTGGCCGATCTGGCCGCGGCCACACAGGAGGCCATCGTCGACGTCCTGGTGGCCAAGTCGCTGCGCGCGCTGGCCGACAGTGGCGCGCGCACGCTGGTCGTGGCCGGCGGCGTGGGCGCCAACCGCCGGCTGCGCCAGCGGCTCGATGCCGCCACGGCGCAGCGCGGCCTGCAGGTGCACTACCCGCCGCTGGCGCTGTGCACCGACAACGGCGCGATGATCGCGCTGGCCGCCGCGCTGCGGCTGCAGCACGGTCTGGCCGTGCCGCAGACCGACGGCGCGTTCGACGTGCGGCCGCGATGGCCGCTCGCCGAACTCAGTTCACCGTGATCTGCGAGGCGCTGCGCGCGCCGCGCTTGGGCAGCGTCAGCGTCAGCACGCCGTGCTCCAGCCGGGCACCGGCCTCGGTCTGGTCGACCTCGGCGGGCAGCGTGAAGCTGCGCGCGTAGCTGGTCACGGCCCGCTCGCGGTAGACCACGCGCTCGCCTTCGCGACGCTCGTCGGTGCGCTGGCTCTGCGCCTGCACGCTGACCTGGCGGCCTTCGATGGACACCTTGACGTCCTCCTTGGCCACGCCGGGCATCTCGAGCTTCACGGTGTAGGCACGCTCGCTCTCGACGACATCGAGCGCAGGGTTGCGGACCGTGTCGGTGCCGGTGGGCCCGTAGACGTTGTCGAAGGCGCGGCCGAAGGCGTCGTCGAACAGGCGGGTGAGCTGACGGCTGACCTCGTGGGACTGGCGGCTGACGGGAACGATGAACATGGGGCCTCCTAGAATGGCGAAACACACGATCTGCCGCGTCACCCGTTGCGGTGCACCCGCGGCATCCATGGCCAGGTACGTGACGCCCGGCCCCTCCGTTTTCAAGAGCTCCCTCCTGACGTGAATCAAACCCGACGCACGCTGCTCGCGCGCGCGGCACTGGCGGCGCCCGCGCTGCTGGGCGCGCCCGGCCTGGCCATCGCACAGGCCCAGCCGCAACCCATTCGCCTGGCGCTGGTCGAGGGCCTGTCCGGCCCCTTTGGCAACGCCGGCGAGGCGGTGTTCCGCAACATCCTCTGGGCCGTCGAGCGCGTCAACGCGCGCGGCGGCGTGCGCGTCGGCGGCGTGGCGCGGCCGCTGGCGCTGTCGCGCCACGACAGCAAGGGCAGCGCGGAAGAGGCCCTGGCCACGATGCGCGCCGCGCTCGACGAGGGCGTGGGCTTCGTGCTGCAGGGCAACAGCTCGGCCGTGGCCGCGGCGCTGTCCGACGCCATCGAGAAGCACAACGCCCGCATGCCGCAGCGCCGCGCGCTGTTCCTTAACTACTCGGCCGTCGACCCCGCGCTGACGAACGAGCGCTGCAGCTTCTGGCACTTCCGCTTCGACGCCCATGCCGACATGCGCCTGGCCGCGCTGGTGGAGGTGCTGCAGGCCGACCGCGCCGTGCAGCGCCTGTACCTCATCGGCCAGGACTACAGCTTCGGCCAGCACGTGCTGCGCCAGGCGCGCGCGCTGGTCACGGCGCGGCGGCCCGACCTGCAGATCGTCGGCGACGAACTGCACCCGCTGGGCCGGGTGAAGGACTTCATGCCCTACGCGGCCAAGATCAAGGCCAGCGGCGCGCAGGCCGTGCTCACGCCCAACTGGGGCAACGACCTTTCGCTGCTGGTGCGTGCGCTGCGCGAGGTGGGATCCGAGGCGCGCCTCTACACCTTCTACGGCAATGCGCTGGGCACGCCGGCGGCCATCGGCGAGGCCGGCGTGGGCCGTGTGCTCGCGGTGGCCGAGTGGCACCCCAACCTGGGCGGCGCGCCGTCCGACGCGCTGGTGGCGGGGTTCCGTCAGCGCTTCCCGGCGCCGCAGGACGACTACCTGCACCTGCGCATGCAGCTGATGGTGGAGATGCTGGCCGCGGCCATCGAGCGCGCCGGCAGCACCGAGGCCGCGGCGGTGGCGCTGGCGCTGGAAGGCCTGGATGCCTCGGCCACGTCGTTCGCGTGGCATGGCGCCCGCATGCGCGCCGCCGACCACCAGCTGCAGCAGCCGATGGTGGTGAGCGTGATGGAGCGTGTCGGCACGCCGGGCGTGGCCTTCGACATCGAGGGCTCGGGCTTCGGCTTCCGCACGCTGCGGCGCTTTGACGCGGCGGCGGTGACCCAGCCCCACAGCTGCCGCATGACGCGGCCCGACTGAGACCTGCGCCCATGGTTCGTCCTGCCATCGACCGCCTGCCCGGCAGCCTCATCCGCGAGGTCGCCAACGCCGGCCTCGGCCGCAGCGACGTGCTGCCGTTCTGGTTCGGCGAAAGCGACGAGGTCACGCCCGAGCCCATCCGCGCCGCCGCGGCCGAATCGCTGGCGCGCGGCGAGACCTTCTACTCGCACAACCTCGGCCTGCCCGAGCTGCGCGAGGCCATCGCCGCCTATGCGTCGGCGCTGCACGGGCCGGTGGCGGCCTCGCGCATCGCCGTCACGTCGTCGGGCGTCAGCGCGCTGATGCTGGCGATGCAGCTGCTGGTGGGCGAGGGCGACGAGGTCGTCGCCGTGGTGCCGGTGTGGCCCAACCTGACGGCGCAGCCGCAGATCCTTGGTGCCCGGGTGGAGCGCGTGGCGCTGGCGCCAGATGCGGCGGGCGCCTGGCGCCTGGACCTGCCGGCGCTTCTGGCCCGCGTGACACCGGCAACGAAGCTGCTGCTCGTGAACGCGCCCAACAACCCCACGGGCTGGACGCTCTCGGCCGCGGAGCAGCGCGCGCTGCTGGCGCACTGCCGCGCCACCGGCACCTGGATCGTGGCCGACGAGGTCTACGAGCGCCTGGCCTATGAGGTGCCGGCCGGCGGCGCCGCGCCCAGCTTCCTGGACGTGGCCGAGCCGGACGACCGGCTCATCGTCGTGCACAGCTTCAGCAAGAGCTTCCTGATGACCGGCTGGCGCCTGGGCTGGCTGGTGCTGCCCGAGGCGGCGATGCCGGCGATGGGCCGTCTGCTGGAGTTCAACAGCTCCTGCGCGCCAGTGTTCGTGCAGCGCGGCGGCCTGGCGGCGCTGGGCATGGCCGACAACCTGGTGCCGCGCGTGGTGGGCCACCTGCACGCCTGCCGCGACCGCCTGGTGGCCGGCCTGCAGCGCCTGCCCCGCGTGCAGGTCGCGCCGGCGCCGGGCGGGCTGTACGCGTTCTTCCGCCTCGAGGGCGAGCCGGACTCGCTGGCCCTGGCCAAGCGGCTGGTGGCCGAGCACGGCCTCGGCCTGGCGCCCGGTGCCGCCTTCGGGCCCGAGGGCGAGGGCTGGCTGCGCTGGTGCTTCGCCTCGCAAGACCCGGCGCGGCTGGACGCCGGCCTGGCCCGGCTGGCTGCCGCCCTGGCCGGGCCGCCACGCGCCTAGCGCCATGCCATAATCGCGGGCTTTTTGCGTTTGGCGCCCCATCCCGGGACGCCGGTTCAAAAAGAGCACGGCGCCGGTCGGTTTCACTGGCGTTCGCAAGTAAACCCTCGGAAACCTCTCGGCACCAGCGCCGCCTGCGGCGCATGGGGGCAGGGCGGTTTCCAGCATCCACAGGAAACAAGCGATGCCCCTGACCACCACCGCCACCGCCGAGATCGTCAAGACCCACGCCCGTGGCGCCGCCGACACCGGCAGCCCCGAAGTGCAGGTTGCGCTGCTCACCGCGCGCATCAACGAGCTCACGCCGCACTTCAAGCAGCACCTGAAAGACCACCACGGCCGCCGCGGCCTGTTGAAGATGGTCAACGCGCGCAAGCGCCTGCTGTCCTACCTGAAGGACAAGGACGCCGACCGCTACACCGCGCTGATCGCCAAGCTCGGCCTGCGCAAGTAAGAGTTCCCACGGGGGCTGCCGATGGTTCGGCGGCCCCGGCACCGTTCCCCAACCACCGGGCCGCAAGAGCTGTGTCATTCCAACGGCATCCCCACGAGGGGTCTCACTGGAATGGCATTGCGCTGCCCACCTTCACCTGAGGAAGACAACGCATGAGCATGTTCAACAAGGTCACCAAGACGTTCCAGTGGGGCCAGCACACCGTCACGCTGGAAACCGGCGAGATCGCGCGCCAGAGCACCGGCGCCGTGATGGTGAGCATGGAAGACACCGTGGTGCTGGCCACCGTGGTGGCCAAGACCGAGGCCAAGGCCGGGCAGGACTTCTTCCCGCTGACCGTCGACTACATCGAGAAAACCTACGCCGCCGGCAAGATCCCTGGCAGCTTCTTCAAGCGCGAAGGCCGCCCGAGCGAGCTGGAGACGCTGACCAGCCGCCTGATCGACCGCCCGATCCGCCCGCTGTTCCCGGACGGCTTCTTCAATGAAGTCCAGGTCGTCATCCACGTGCTGAGCCTGAACCCCGAGGTGCAGGCCGACATCGCCGCCATGATCGGCACCAGCGCCGCGCTGGCCATCAGCGGCATCCCGTTCAACGGCCCGATCGGCGCTGCGCGCGTGGGCTACGTCAACGGCGAGTACGTGCTGAACCCGGGCCAGACGCAGCTGGCCGACAGCAAGATGGACCTCGTCGTCGCCGGCACCGAAGCCGCCGTGCTGATGGTGGAGTCCGAAGCCGACCAGCTGTCCGAAGAGGTGATGCTGGGCGCCGTGGTCTTCGGCCACGACCAGGGCAAGATCGCCATCGCCGCCATCAACGAGCTGGTGCGCGACGCCGGCAAGCCCGAGTGGCAGTGGCAGGCGCCGGCCAAGAACGAGCCCTTCATCGCCAAGGTCACCGAGCTGGCCGATGGCCCGCTGCGCGCTGCCTACCAGATCCGCAGCAAGCAGGCCCGCACGCAGGCCTGCCGCGAGGTCACGAGCAACGTGTTCGCCGCGCTCAAGGCCGAGGGCATCGAGTTCGACAAGGTCGAGGTCGAGGGCCTGCTGTTCAACATCGAGAGCGCCATCGTGCGCGGCCAGATCCTGGCCGGCGAGCCGCGCATCGACGGCCGCGACACGCGCACGGTGCGCCAGATCGAGATCCGCACCAGCGTGCTGCCGCGCACCCACTGCTCGGCGCTCTTCACCCGCGGTGAGACGCAGGCCCTGGTGGCTGCCACGCTGGGCACCGAGCGTGACGCGCAGCGCATCGACGCGCTGGCCGGGGACTTCGAAGACCGCTTCATGCTGCACTACAACATGCCCCCGTTCGCCACCGGCGAAACGGGCCGCGTGGGCAGCCCCAAGCGCCGCGAGATCGGCCACGGCCGCCTGGCCAAGCGTGCGCTCGTCGCGGTGCTGCCGAGCAAGGAAGAGTTCCCGTACTCGCTGCGCGTGGTGTCGGAGATCACCGAGTCCAACGGCT
>JAIXTY010000034.1 GCA_027483705.1 Rubrivivax sp. | reverse complement strand
CGGCAGGCGGCCGCCGTCGCGATGCAGCCGTGCTGGACGCTGCTCGGCGTGACCGACGCGCCGTCGACCCAGCCGGCCTGGGATGCCGCACGGCCCGCCGAAGGCCCGCTGCAATGGGTGCTGCGCCCCGACCGCCGCCCGGGCCGCGAGGCCGTGGCCGGCGAGGCGCTGTGGGTGCTTCACGCCAGCGAGGCCTTCACCCAGGCGCACGTGGAGCTCACCCCCGACGAGGTGCTGCCCCGGCTGCGCGAGGCCCTGCACGCACTGCTGGGCGAGCCGCTGCACTGGCGTCATGCGGCCGCACACCGTTGGCGTTATGCCCTGCCACCCGGGCGGCAGGGCTCCGCGACGGCCTGGTGGGACGCGCCATCGGGCCTGGGCGTGTGCGGCGACTTCCTCGGCGGCCCGGCAGACCGTGCCGCACAGGGCGCCTGGCAGTCGGCCCAGGCGCTGATCGCGGCGATGGAGCCCTGAAGCGGCAGCCACCAACAAAAACGCCCAGCGGCGGGCTGGGCGTCGAGGGGTTTGGTGGCCTGGGGCGGAATCGAACCACCGACACGCGGATTTTCAATCCGCTGCTCTACCAACTGAGCTACCAGGCCGTCGGGTGAACCGAGCCCGCGAGTATAGCGTGGCCGCCGGCCTCGGCGTGGCGGGCTCAGCCGCCGCGTTTGCTGCGGGCCAGGTCCACGCCCAGCTGCTTGAGCTTGCGGTAGAGGTGCGTGCGCTCCAGGCCGGTCTTCTCGGCCACGCGTGTCATCGAGCCGCCTTCCTTGGCGAGGTGGAACTCGAAGTAGCTCTTCTCGAAGGCGTCGCGCGCCTCGCGCAGCGGGCGGTCGAGGTCGAAGCTCTGCTCGGCGCGTGGGCCTTCGTGCAGCAGCGGTGCCAGGGTCGGTGCCGTGGCCAGCAGCGGGCTGGCCGACAGGCTCGCCGGCTCGAAGCCGCCGCCGTAGCCGTCCAGGCGCGGTGCGGGCCGCGCCAGCGGCGGCGCCATCATCGGCGCCGTGGTCTGCAGCGGGCGCTGGCCGGGCTTGACGAGGGCCTGGTCCACCGCGCGCAGCAGCTTCTGCAGCGTGATGGGCTTTTCCAGGAAGGCGCTGGCGCCCACCTTGGTGGCCTCCACCGCGGTGTCGATGGTGCCGTGGCCGCTCATCATGATGACGGGCATCGTGAGCTGGCCGCTGCCCGACCACTCCTTCAGCAGCGTGACGCCGTCGACGTCGGGCATCCAGATGTCCAGCAGCACCAGGTCGGGCCGCAGCGATTCGCGCACCTGGCGCGCCTGCGCGGCGTTTTCGGCCAGCTCGACGGTGTGCCCCTCGTCGGTGAGGATCTCGGACAACAGCGCCCGGATGCCGAGCTCGTCGTCCACGACCAAGATGGTTGCCATGCGTCCTAGTGAATCTGAGGGGTGCCGTCCGCGCCGGCCGGGGCCGTGCCGGCGGGGCTGGCCGGGCTCGGGGCGGGGGCCGGCGACTCGGCAAATCGTGAAAATGATAGCGAAACCCGCGCCCCGGTCACCGGGCCGTCGGGCTGGTCGCCGGTGTGCAGGTTGGCCGCGCGCAGCCGCGCACCGTGTTCGTCGGCGATCTTCTTCACCACCGCGAGGCCGAGGCCGGTGCCCTTGGCCTTGGTGGTGACGTAGGGCTCGAAGGCGCGCTTGAGCACCTTGTCGGGGAAGCCCGGGCCGTTGTCGACCACCGCCAGGCGCACGGCGCGCAGCGAGCCGTCCTCGCCGCGGGCGCTGCGCGTGACCAGCTCCACCTGCCCGTCGGGCCGGTCGGCCACGGCGTCGAGGCCGTTCTGCACGAGGTTGTGGATCACCTGGCGCAGCTGCGTCGCGTCGCCCAGCACCAGCGGCAGCGCGGGCTCCAGCTCGGCCAGCAGCAGGCCGTTGTCCTGCGCCTGGCCATAGAGCGCCAGCACCTCGTGGGCCAGCGCGTTCAGGTCCAGCGGGGCCAGGTGGGCGGCGGGCAGCCGCGCGTAGTCGCGGAACTCGTTGACGAGGCGCTGCATCGCCTGCACCTGGCTGACGATGGTGTTCACGCTCTTGGCCAGCAGCGCCTGGTCGGCGCCTTCGAGCTTGTGGCCGAGGCGGTGCTCCAGGCGCTCGGCCGACAGCTGGATGGGTGTGAGCGGGTTCTTGATCTCGTGCGCCAGGCGCCGCGCCACCTCGGACCACGCGGCGCTGCGCTGCGCCGACACGACCTCGGAGATGTCGTCGAAGACCATCAGCGTCTGCTCCGCCGGCAGCACCGCGCCGCGCACCAGCAGCGTGAGCGTGGCGCCGTCGCCGCGCTGCAGCTCGACGCTGTCCTGCCACTGGTCGCGCTCGCCCAGCTCGGGGCTCGTGGCCAGCAGCTCGAAGCGCTGCTCCACGGCCTGCGCGAAGGTCTGCAGATCGGCAAACTCCGACAGCCGCCGCCCGCGCCAGGCCGACAGCGGCCGCTGCAGGATGCGCGTGGCGCCGGGGTTGACGGTGTCGATGCGGCCCTCGCGGTCGAAGACGATGACACCGGCGGTGAGGGTGTCGAGGATGGTCTGCAGCCGCCCGCGCGCGGCCTCCAGCGCGCCGATGCCGCGCTGCACCTGCTCGCGCGCGTCGGCCATCTGCGCCGTCATCGCGGCAAAGCTGCGCGTCAGGCCGCCGAGTTCGTCGGCGCTGCGGAACACCGGCTTTTCGGTCAGGTCGCCGGCGGCCACCTGGCGCACGCCGTCGGCGAGCAGCAGCAGCGGCTTGGCCAGCTGGTTGCCCAGCACGATGGCCAGCAGCACGGCCGCGAACACCGCCAGCACCAGCGTGAGCGTCAGCGTGCCCACGTACATGCGGCGCAGGCTGTCGCGGGCCAGCGCGCGCTGCTGGTACTCGCTGTACGCGGCCTGCACGGCCAGCGCGTTGGCGGCCAGGGCCCGCGGGATGGGCTGCGTCACCATCAGGAAGCGGTCTTCGCCCACGCTCAGCGCCACCTGGCTGCGCGGCACGCGGGCCAGCGCGCGCACGCGGGCGCCGCGGCTGCCGCTGGCCATGGCCTCGTCGTCCAGGCCTTCGACGGCGCTGGCCGTGCCGCCGGCGCGCGCCTGGCGCAGCAGGTTGGGCCCGGGGCGCTCGGGCGGGCCCAGGGCACCGTCGCCGCCGGCCGTCATCAGCACGAGGCCGCTGCTGGCCACCAGGCTCACCTCGCTGGCGCCCATCTGCTCGCGCAGGCGCTCCAGTGACAGCGGCGACAGGCTGGCGCGGCTGTCGGCCACGCGCTCGGCGGCGATGCGCGTCTTGGCCAGCAGGTCGACGGCCTGCGCGTCGAGCGTGCCCTTGCCCAGCGCCAGGCCGGCGTCGAGCGCGCCGGCCACCTGCACGTCGAACCAGGCCTCGATGCTGCGCGAGACGAACTGGTAGCTCACCGTGTAGATCACCAGGCCCGGCAGCACGCCCACCAGCGCAAAGATGCCGGCCAGCTTGATGAGCAGCCGGCTGCCGAACTTGCCGCGCTGCAGGCGGATCAGGAGGCGCAGCGCCACCAGCACCACCACCAGCGCCAGCAGCGCGGCGACGACGGCGTTGACCCAGAACAGCCAGACGAAGTTGCGCTCGTAGAAGCGGCTCTCGGGGCTGGAGAAGCCCAGCACGAAGGCCAGCACCAGCAGCGCGCCCAGCGAGGCCACGCCGCTGATCAGCAGGGCCCAGCTGCGCGAGGCGGTCATGGGTCGATGCGCAGCGTGCGCGACACGCCCACGGTCCAGTCGGCGCCGCCGCCCAGGCCGAACTGCATCGGCCCGGGCAGCTGCGAGCTGTCGAGCCGGTAGTTGAAGTCGACGTAGTAGCTGCCGTCCTTGTCGAGCCGGTCGGCGTCGACCAGCTTCCAGCCGCCGCTGCGCGACACGGCCGCCAGGGCCTCGTCGATGGAGGCGTAGGTCTGGTGCAGCCCGCCCAGGCTGACGCGCCAGGCGCCGGTGAGCGGCTGCAAGGCCAGGCGCCACGAGCGCGAGACGCGCGCCATGCGCTCGTCGCGCCAGTACCAGCGGTTGCGCAGCAGCGTGGCCTCGGCCACGAAGTACACGGGCACGCCCTTCTGCAGCGCCTCTTCCACCGCCCGGGGCAGCACCACGCGGGCCGCGAACTCCAGGTTCACGGCACCCTCGGCCCGCACGGCCTGCAGCGTGACCAGCTCCACCCCCTGCGCCAGCAGCGGCAGCGGGGCCCAGGCCAGCAGCCACGCCAGCATCACCGCCCGCATCCGGCCGAGGCCCTGCAGCAGGTGAAGGCGGACCTTGGGCAAGGCTGGCATGGCGAGGATGGCGTTCCGGGCGGCTCTAGGTCTTGTGGATCAGCTCGTAGAAGAACCCGTCCTGCGGCATGGCGCCGTGGCCGGATACCCCCTTGGAGGCATTGTCGGGGGTGGGCAGCAGATGGCCCGGCGAAGCGTCGTCCCGTCTGGGGGAACCTGACCGCGGGCGTTGCATAAATGCGTCGATTTGGTGCGATCCCTCGGCCCGGAACACCGAACAGGTGGCGTACAGCAGCCGACCGCCGGGCCGGAGCAGTGGCCACAGCGCGTCCAGGATCTCGGCCTGGATGGTGGCCAGGGCGTGCACGTCGTCGGCGCGGCGCAGCCAGCGCACGTCGGGGTGGCGGCGCACGATGCCGCTGGCGGTGCAGGGGGCGTCCAGCAGGATGGCGTCGAAGGGCCGGCCGTCCCACCAGGTGCGCGGCTGGCGGGCGTCGCCAGCCTTCAGTTCCGCCTTCAACTGCAGGCGGTTGAGCGTGTCCTGCACGCGGGCCAGGCGCACCGGGTCGCTGTCCAGCGCCAGAACGTCCAGCTCGGCCAGTTCCAGCAGGTGGGCCGTCTTGCCGCCCGGGGCGGCGCAGGCGTCGAGCACGCGGGCGCCGGCCGGCAGCGGTTCGGCGCCGGGCGGGGCCAGCAGCAGCGGCGCGGCGCGCTGGGCGGCGGCGTCCTGCACCGACACCTCGCCCTCGGCAAAGCCGTGCAGCGCCGTCACCGGGCAGGGCTCGTCCAGCACCACCGCCTGGCCGCGGCCCAGGGCCGGCGCCTGGGGGCCGGGCGGGTCGTCCAGCAGCCGGGCGCCGCGGCCCAGTGCCGCCAGGCGCTGCACGTAGGCCGTGCCCGTGCCGCGGCGGGCGTTGACGCGCAGCGTCATCGGCGGCCGGTGGTTGGCGGCCAGCAGCAGGGCCTGCCACTGGGCGGGCCAGTCGAGCTTGAGCCGCTCGATCCACCACAGCGGGTGGTTGAAGGCGCCCAGCGGCGCGTGCTTCACGGCGGCCACCAGCGCGTCGCGCTCGCGGCCGAAGCGGCGCAGCACGGCGTTGGCGAAGTTGGCAGCCGCCGGCGCGCGCTGGCGCATGGCGGCCACGGCCTGGTCGACCAGCGTGTGCTCGGCGTACGGCGGCGGGCTGTCCTGCGTGCCGGTGGGCCACATCAGCGCCAGCGCCACGAGCAGCAGTGCGTCCACCGGCGGCGGCGGCGCCTTG
The DNA here is from genome assembly GCA_027483705.1 of Rubrivivax sp. Taxonomy (GTDB): domain Bacteria; phylum Pseudomonadota; class Gammaproteobacteria; order Burkholderiales; family Burkholderiaceae_C; genus Rubrivivax. The sequence goes on along the minus strand of JAIXTY010000034.1, from coordinate 2,298 downwards.
GGCGCCAGCTGCTCGCGCAGCACCTGGGCGCTGCCCAGCCAGCGCAGCGCGTGGAACGACAGCGCCTGCACGCCCGGCCGCAGCTCGGCCGGCACGCGGGCCAGCACGTCGGTGAGCGAGCGTCCGCCGCGCACCGCCTGCACGGCGTCGGCGGTGGCGTCCAGCAGCCGGGCGAGGGCGGGCCCGTGGGCCGGGCCGTGCGGGGTGGTCATCGGCCAAGTCTAGGCACTTCGGCGTCAGGGTTCGGCGTCAAGCAAAGTTGACATTCCGGGCGCAGAATCGCCGGCCCAGACCTGCCCCGGGGTGCCCGCGCCCCGCCCGTCCATGGCTACGACCCTGAAACAAGTCCCGCCGCGCATCTTCCGCAGCGAGGAGGAGCTGGCGGCGCTGCCCGCCTCCGAGCGCATCCGCTGGCGCCTGGTGCAGGCGGGCCAGCGCTACCACGCCAACGACAACATCTCGGCCCACGTGCGCGAGGGCGAGCTCGTCGAGCTCAAGGCCGAGGTGCAGGCCAAGCTGCAGGAGGTGCTGCAGGCCCTGGTCATCGACACCGAGAGCGACCACAACACCAACGAGACGGCCAAGCGCGTGGCCAAGATGTACATCGAGGAGGTGTTCCGCGGCCGCTACCAGCCGATGCCGAGCGTCACGGAGTTCCCCAACGTCGAGCGGCTGAACGAATTGATGATCGTCGGCCCGATCACCGTGCGCAGCGCCTGCAGCCACCACATGTGCCCGATCTTCGGCAAGGTGTGGATCGGCATCCTGCCGAACGAACACTCCAACCTGATCGGCCTGAGCAAGTACGCGCGCATCGCCGACTGGGTGATGAGCCGGCCGCAGATCCAGGAAGAGGCCGTCACGATGCTGGCCAACGAACTGCAGGAGCGCGTGCGCCCCGACGGCCTGGCCATCGTGATGGAGGCCGACCACTTCTGCATGCACTGGCGCGGCGTGAAGGACACCGACAGCGCGATGGTCAACAGCGTCATGCGCGGCGCCTTCCTGAAGGACGCGAACCTGCGGCGGGAGTTCCTCTCGCTGCTGTCGCGCAAGAACGGGTGAACGCGATGCTCGTGCGACTCGTCTACGCCAGCCGTGCCATCGACACGGTCGACCAGGCCGAGCTGCTGGCCATCCTCAAGAAGAGCAAGGCCAACAACCCGGCGCAGGGCATCACCGGCGTGCTGTGCTTCAGCGAAGGCATCTTCCTGCAGGTGCTCGAGGGCGGCCGCAGCGCCGTCAACCAGCTCTACAACCGCATCGCCGCCGACACCCGCCACACGCAGGTGGAGCTGATGGTGTACGAGGAGATCGGCGAGCGCCGCTTCGCCGGCTGGAGCATGGGCCAGGTGAACCTGTCGCGGCTGAACCCGGCGCTGATGCTCAAGTACTCGGCGATGCCGACGCTCGACCCGTTCGCGGTGTCCGGGCGCGTCAGCCTGGCGCTGTTCGACGAGCTGATGGCCACGGCCTCGATCGTCGGCCAGCCCTGAGCGGGCCCCGCGCGCCGCCGCGGCGGCGCGTCAGAGGGTTAACACGGAAGAAGAACCGCCCCGACCGGTCGGTCTGATCTGTATATTCGTACTTGCTTATATCCAGATCGACGACTGAAGCGCCTACGAGGTCCGCTGTGCCCGAGTCTTCCGACCCCCGCCCGCCCGGGCGCCTGCTGAAGGCGCCGGAGAACTTTCTCGATGCCGAGGGCGTGCGCACCGTGTTCCGTGAAGCGCGGGAGGGCCGCCGCGACTTCATCCGCGGCGCCTTCAAGGCCGCGTCGGCCGCGACGCTGGCGGTGGCCGCCGGCCGCGCCACGGCACAGGCCAACCCGGTGCCGGCCGCCGGTGGCGACCCGAACATCCTGAACAACCCGCCGCACACCACGGGCCTGGGCCAGGGCGTGGCCACCGACGGCTACGGCCGCCCCAGCCAGTACGAGAAGAACGTTCAGCGCCGGCCGAGTCCGGGCCTGACGCAGACCACGCAGGCCAGCGTGAGCTTTGCGCCGCTGCAGAGCCTGTTCGGCATCGTCACGCCCAGCGGCCTGCACTTCGAGCGCCACCACCAGGGCTGGTGGGACATCGATCCCAGCAAGCACCGGCTGATGATCAACGGCTCCGACGACAAGCTCGTCAAGCGGCCGATGGTCTTCACGATGGACGAGCTGATGCGGCTGCCCAGCGTGAGTCGCTTCCACTTCATCGAGTGCGGCGCCAACACCGGCATGGAGTGGGGCAACGTCGCGGTGCCGACCTGCCAGTACACCCACGGGATGCTGAGCTGCAGCGAGTTCACCGG
>JAIXTY010000356.1 GCA_027483705.1 Rubrivivax sp. | reverse complement strand
GGAGGGTCGATCTTTGACTTTCCTGCGTCCGACTGATCGCCCTAACGCTCGTCATTGAGTACCATCTGGTCACGTCAGCTTTGTAACGCTGATGTCTAAAACACGTTAGGCCTCACAGCAATGCTCTTCGGTCATCCTACCGGCCTTGCCATCGAAGCGATCCCCGGCCCAGAAGCCGGCCTTCCGCGCTTCGTGGGCAGCAGCTTGGCAGGAAGGATGCAGATCCATCTCGGGGGTCATGTCGTCGGCGACTTCGACGAACCATGCTGTGTCTTCAGGCCGCTAGCGGAGCACCTGACCAAGATCTGTACCTACTCCGGAACCTTGTGGCACAAGAGCCTTGAAGGACTCAGCCCGCCAGAAATGTTCGGAACCCTTGACCGGGCCTGCTTTGAGGGCCAAGACGAACTCTACCCTGCCGCCTTTGATCTGATGGGCTTCCTGACGAACGTCTCTGAATGCTTCGACGACACTAAAGGGTTCGTCGTATCACCAAGACCCGGTGTACTGTTGACACTTGTGCAAACTCTGCAAGACGAAACGTTCTTCGCAAGCGAGATCTCAGTTGCTGATTGGTGCTCTGCCTCCACATCCTTTGCGGCTTGGCTATTCAATGAAGAACGCGCGCATGCCGCGGGTGAGGCCTAACCCCTCGCTCAAGCGGACCCGCTACGGCAGGCACTGTAAGCCCGGCCTGAGGTACTCCGTACAATGTCTCAGTCCGGGCTTACAGTACCTGCCTCCGCGGGCAGCTTAGCTCGAACGTTAGGCCTCATACGCAAACATGGTTTGGCGCGTCCGCAGAAGGCAGTCCTCATTCTGGGACTTCGAAAGTCCGGAACACACTCAGCGCGTCCACTTTGTGGGTAAGCTCGAGCACCACTTCGTCAGTAGTCATGCTGAACGCATCGAGATCACCGACGAGCATCCAGTGCTGAGCAACTACAAACATCCTTGGATCGAGATCTATATCGCCACAAGTCCGTCGCGGCCATCGGAACTTGCAATCGCACTTCTTCACTTGGTACAAGCAGAGCTTGGAGCCTGGAGGTCACCTGCCGAGTACTTCAACCGAGACTGTCCGCCCCGCGAGCTACTGCACGCAGGGTTCGGCCTTCTCTTCTGCGGCCCCGAACCTCTGGCAGCGTTGGTTCAGAACGCACTAGGCCACGCCGAGGTGAAGTTCACTGCACTTCCGAGAAAGCACAACGAGCAGTCGGTAAAGGCACTCATTGCAGGCAAGAACTTTGTTGTTGCCCGAGACTTCCGCAATGAGGCCTAACCCCTCGCTCAAGCTGACCCGCTACGGCAGGCGTTGTAAGCCCGGTCCGAGGTACCCTGCACATTCTCTCGAACCGGGCTTACAACACCTGCCTACGCGGGCAGCTTAGCTCGAAACGTTAGGCAGCACAGAAACAACCCTCTTCGCACGCGAGGCCACGAATGCAAGTACACGGCTCCTGCCGCTGCGGCTTGGTCTCGTTCACAGCCGAAGTCGAGCCCTCTCGCGTCATGGTTTGTCACTGCTCGGACTGCCAGACGTTGTCAGGTGCACCCTTCCGAGCCGTGGTCGCGTCGCCCTACTCCACTCTCACCGTTTCTGGACAGACCAAGAGCTACGTCAAGGTCGCGGAGAGTGGCAACCGAAGAGCCCAGGTCTTCTGCCCCGAGTGCGCCACCCCGCTTTGGGCAACTTCACCAGAGAACCCCACATCCGTTGTCATCCGCGTTGGCTGCCTTCACGAACGCGCCGCGCTACGTCCAGCAGTGCAGATCTGGACCCAATCCGCACAACCCTGGCTTGAACACCTAACCAGCCTTTCGGGCTCTCCCAAGCAACATGCGTTCTTGCCTGTGGTGCCTAGTGCTGCCTAACCCCTCGCTCAAGCTGACCCGCTACGGCAGGCGCTGTAAGCCCGGCCTGAGCCAGCAGTACCATCGTCTCAGTCCAGGCTTACAGCACCTGCCTCCGCGGTCAGGGTTACCTCGAACGTTAGGCCGCACAAACGTGCACCGCGCATGGGCAGCATCCACAATGCATCACGATAGCGACGATGAAGAGCCTCCATCGGCGGATATGGAACGCCTCAACGAGGAGCAATGGCAGCGCGTCGCAGAAGCAGTTGCACGCGCGCTAAGCACCGTACAGGTGCCCGAGTCCGTCTGCTCCATCCCTGGAAACCGTTTCGATAGGTATGCCCTGGATCTTGTCGTCTACGACTGTAGAGCGCTGACTTTCGATGGTGGATGGAAACTCGCCGCAGAGATCCGGCGCGAGCTCCGAAAGCTTCCCTCGCTGACTTGGACAGTCAGGCTGCACATTCAGCCACTGCTGCAAGTGCCGGCAGCGGACTTTGTGGTCTGGCTCGAAGTCACTCAGTTTGAGATCACGCAGTCGCTGGGCGCTCGAAAGAGCGTGATGTTCGAGTCCCTCCCTGGCTTCAAGGCAGCTTGCTGGGGCTAGTGAAGCGCTACCCAAGTGCGGCCTAACCCCTCGTTCAACCCTGACCCGCTACGGCAGGCGCTGTAAGGCCGGGCAACGCCAGTGTGTACTATCGTCGTCGCCCGGCCTTACAGCGCCTGCCTCCGCGGTCAGGGTTAACTCGAACGTTAGGCATCAGAAGACACCTCCTTTGCAAGTCGCCCATGCTCAAGTCGTCCGCCGCGCTGCTTCTGACTCTGCTGTCAACGGCGTGTTCAGATCAACAAACGCCACCGAACGTAGTCGACATGCTCGACGTCGCTGTCGGAAGCGTGTTTCCAATCAAGCCAGTCGTTCCGTATCGCAGAGGGCAAGTGCCGGGGCAACAGTTCTATACCTTTGAGGCTCCGAACCACCCCGCGAGCCGAGTGCCAGTTCAAAGCTACACGGTGGCTGCACTTGAGAGTGATGATGCGGTCTTCTATGTGCGAGCAATCCAGCCACACCACTCGAACTCCGCGTGCACGAAGCAACTGAGTGCGCTGACTGAAGTGATTCGGTCGCTACCTGAGCTACAGGTGTCCGTCTCTGAGCAATCTCG